>CAYVQI010000041.1:0-16742 GCA_964454155.1 uncultured Alteromonadaceae bacterium
GAGGCGCGTGATATTGAATCGCCAAGGATGTCGTGTGCCGGTCCCGCTCAATCACCGTCAGGACAACACGCCGTGGACCCAAACGAAAGCGACGCTCGTTCGAGCGCTGGTAATCGGGAAAGAGCTGCAACAGACGCGCATAGTTAGCCTCACACAGCGCATGAAGCTCTGTAAGATCCATTCTAAAGCGTCGTTTACTCCGACTCTTTTGCACCCAGCATCCCTCGTCTAGCAGCACCACCAACCCAGTGGCCTCGCAAGAAGTGTAGCAATCAATTCCACAAATTGTGTCGCTACAGAAGATGAACGTATTTTCGCCGTCCATACGTATAGGATGTTAAACTTCTTTTCGTCCTATCTCCAAAGACCCCAGCAAGGAATATTGTATGTCCCGTTCTGTCACTCGCCGCGCACTAACCACCGTAATTGCGGGGATGTTGCTCACTTTGGCTCACATGGCCACAAGCGAGAGCCTCTTAGACGTTTATGAGATCGCGCTCGACAACGACGCGCAGCTCAGGGCTGAAACAGCACGTTATCGCGCGGACTTGGAACTCAAAACATTGTCCCTGGCACCCTTGCTGCCTCAAGTGCGCGCCGGCGCCTCACGCTCCCTTCGCGACTCTCAGAACACCAGACTGACGATTACAGAGTTCCAGGGTGGCCAAGTGGTAATTGACGACGTGACCAACGGATCGCGCACGTTCACCAACAACTACGACATTAGTTTGTCTCAAACCCTGTTCGATCTCTCGGCCTGGTTTGACTGGAAGGCGGGCAGTAACCGCAGTGATCAAGCCGCATCGACGCTGGCTGCTGCTCAACAAAATCTTATTGTTAGAGTCTCCGAAGCCTATTTTGGTGTGTTGCGCGCACAAGACAATTTGAGTGCAGCAAAGGCGCAAGAGCGTGCGCTGGCACGCCAACTTGAGCAGACGCGCCAGCGGTTTAATGTGGGGCTCATTGCCATTACAGATGTCTATGAAGCGGAAGCCAGATACGATCTTGCCGGTGTCACTCAAATTATCGAAGAAAATAATGTTGCTGTCGCGCGCGAGCGGCTTTCTGTTTTGACCGGCCAAGCGCATGGTCAACTGCTATTACTGAGTGGCGAGTTTGTCCCCGAGACACCGACACCGACGGACCGCGCGGCCTGGGTGGACTTCGCGCTCGCCAACAACTTTGAACTTGCCGCGTCTCGTCACGCGGAAGAGGCGGCCCGTCAAACCGCCAAATCCAGGCAAATGGGGCGTCTTCCCACTGTTAGTGCGCAAATCAGTTACTCCGAGAACGACACCGACGGAGAAGTCACGCCGCCCACCGCCTTTAACCTACCGCCTCGTTCTGAGGGTGAGAATGAGTCGTTCCAAATTCGCCTCGACCTCCCGCTTTATGCTGGAGGCGCTATCAGTGCGAATCGCCGAAGAGCCGCTGAACAGTTCAATGCGGCACGCGAAAGTCGTATCAATTTGACCCGAAATACGGTCACAGCCACGCGATCACTGCACATGACCGTAATGTCGGATGTGGCGCGTGTTAACGCCCGTAAACGAGCTATAAAATCGACTCAGAGTGCGCTTGACGCAACGACAGCCGGGTACGAAGTCGGCACACGGAATATTGTCGATGTACTCAATGCACAAAATGCGGTTTTCTCTGCCCAACGAGATTACGCTAACAGTCGCTACGATTACGTGTTGAACAGCATGCGCCTTAAAGAAAATGCAGGCACCCTGTCACCCGAAGACATTGCCTCGTTAGAAACTTTCCTCGTTGAACCGACCGCGCCAACAGCCTCAGAAGAGGGCTAATTAAAGCAGGGTTTTCATCAAATCCAGCTGACGGCGGGTTGCCCCCCGCCGCGTTTCAATGAAGGCTCGCGCCACTTGCGCTTCACCGTCGATCCGGTCTTCGGACCAAACACTCGCCAACTGACTCGCAAGCTCAGACTCATCCTGAACGACACGGATGGCGCCACTCCGCTCCATGTCTTTGACGATCGTCGCAAAATTAATCACGTGTGGCCCAGTGATCACCGCGCAGCCCCATGCAGCCGCCTCAATAGGATTATGGCCGCCTCTGGGCACCAGGCTTCCGCCAATAAACGCCGCATCGGCGAGTCCCAGAAACGCACTGAGCTCGCCCAGCGTGTCGATCAATAGGATGTCCGTGTCCGCGCGGAGCGGCATTTCATCACTGCGCTTTTGAAAGCACAGACCCCTCGCGTCTAAAAGCTTAATGATCGCAGGCGTCCTATTCGGATGACGCGGCGCCAGCAGTAGTCGCGTCTTAATACCGCGCGCTTGCAGCGCAAGATACGCATCAAGCACCAACTGCTCCTCTCCTTCGTGTGTACTTGCCGCTGCCCACAACGGTCGAGACCGACACTCACCGCCAAGATCTGCGCGAATATCCTCCAGCTGCAATCGGCGCGCAGCAAGATCAATGTCGAACTTAATGCTACCGACTGCGTGAAGACTCTCCAGGGGTGCACCGATTTTCTGAAACCGTCTTAGATCCGACTTTGACTGACAGGCTATTAAGGCAAAGTCACTGACCACGTCGCGCGTAAAGTGACCAAGTCGTGCGTAACCCCGAGCAGATCGCGCCGAGAGCCGGGCATTAATCAAGGCAACAGGAACCCCTTGCGTCTTGGCGGATCGCAACACATTAGGCCAAATTTCAGTTTCCACCATCACGACCAATTGTGGCTTCCAGTGCCGTAAAAACACGTCCGTCACAAACGGCACGTCAAAAGGAAACCAAGTGTGTTCGACGCGATCGCCGAATAACGCCATTGTTTGCGCCGAACCGGTGGGGGTCGTGTTCGTCACTAACACGGCTTTGTCCGGCCACTCTTGAAGCAGGCGTTCAATGAGGGGGGATACGGCCAGTAGTTCACCGACGGAAACCGCATGCACCCAAATTAACCCATCGCCCGCACGGGTCCGCTTCGGCAAAAACAGCGCAAATCGTCGCCACCATTGCCGAGCGTAATGCGGCTCCCGCACAGCTTTAAAGAGCAAGCGAAAGACTAAAAGCGGCGCGAGCAACGTGATCAACAAACTGTATAAATAGCGTGACATAACTTCGATGCTACGAGGAACCCAGTGATACGTCATATACTGACGCTTTTGCGGGGAGCCTACCATGGGCACAACAGAGTTTGACGGCGTAAAGGGTTTCCTGCCTCAAGAAGAGGCGCTGCAGTTGCTGGAATGGGCGTCGCAAGGCGCGTTGATAGGACCGCTTTTGGAGATTGGCAGTTACTGCGGGTTATCGACGCTCTGGCTGGCAAAAGCAGCAAGAGCGGCAAAAACTGTTGTCTTTGCCGTTGATCATCATCGGGGCAGTGAAGAGCACCAAGCGGGCGAGTTCTTTCACGATGAGACACTGACAGATCACGAGGGTCACTTCGACTCTCTCCCGGAGTTCCGGCGCAACCTCAAAACGCATGCGGCAGAAGACGTCGTCATTCCCGTTGTGTCAACGTCAGCTGCACTCGCTGGCCACTGGACAACACCGCTTGGTTTCTTATTCATTGATGGCGGTCACAGCCTTGAAGCCGCACTGACCGATTACCGGAATTGGTCTCAACACGTGCAACGCGGCGGGCTCTTAGTGATTCACGATGTCTTCACGAGCGCATCGGAGGGCGGACAAGCGCCTCATGCGATTTGGCGTCTCGCAAGGCAGTCCGGGTTGTTTGAAGAAGTGGGCGCGCTCCAAAGTCTGCGCGCCTTGCGGCGCTTATAACTTAGCCTTGGTTTTGGCGACGCTCAAGTTGGGCGTGCTCACGCGAGTCAACTTCTGTGAATAAGCGACTCGCGGCGGTGTGGTTGCTCAACGCATCGGCAGCCAACAACACAGCGCCCGACGTCCACGTCGGTTGCTCAAGCGGCCAAAGCACTTTTTCAACGAACTGGTAGCCGGTCCAAAAAATGCCCTCAGCGTCTTGCCACTGCCATAACCCTTCAAATAACGTGCGGGCTCTGGTCTCGTCACCCACACTCAGCAGCGCCATTGTCAGTTCGCACGATTCAGCGACTGTCACCCACGGTTGATGATTTTCACAGCGACACCCTAACCCCTCTTCAATAAACTCATCCCATCGCGCGTTAATCCGCTCAAGGCCCTGTGCACCCGTAAAAACACCGGCAAGAACAGGGTAAAACCAGTCCATTGCGTAACGCGACTTGCTTTCCCAGTTGCGATCGAATCGCTCAGGGCGGTGGCGCAGCGCGGCACCCAGTCGGCTTCGTGCATCGCGCCATGCGGGCTTTAACACGCCCACAGTTCTCGCAATGTGCAGGGCACACTCCAGCGATTTATAGACCGAGCTGCTGCCAGTAACCAATGCGTCGTCCATGGGCGCACCTGCCGTGTCACACGCCCAGGCCACTTCGCCGTGCTCAGACTGCATCGAGACCACAAAGTCGATGGCGCGCACAACCGTTGGAAATAAGCGCGCCAAAAATGATCGATCTTGACTGATTAAGTAATGATGCCAAACCCCGGTTGCAATGTACGCCACGTAGTTGGTTTCACGGCGCGTCACATTTGACGGCTGACCCTTGATGTAGGACGCCCACCAGCTGCCATCATCAAGTTGCTCGGCTACCAGCCAGTCATAGGCGCGCTCCGCAGCGACAAACTCACCGGCAATACTCAAGCCCATTGCGGCTTCAGTGTGATTCCAGGGGTCCGTGTGACCCCCTTCAAACCACGGAATTTCGCCGTTATCGCGCTGTGACGCGAGCAGGTACTCAACCGTTGGACGCAGCGCTGGCTCAGGGTAAGGGAGGGGTTGAAGAGTCATACAGCGAGCCTAGCGGTTTTGAGCACGGTCAAAGTACAACACTACACTCTTGCCCATCCACGGATTAAGAAGCCTGTCGAGGGTCGTGGTCAGCCACGGGCGTTTCATAAAATCCCAAACCAAAAACCGATGATACAGACTCAATATTTTTGGTTCCTCAGTCACATGCCAAAACAAGCACTTCAACCACCAGTAGGGGACATGCAACGCGTGTGCACCGTGTTGTCGTGTGCCTTGGAACCCGTAGCGCTCCACTTCACGGCGGAGGTGACGCGCATTAAAAATGCGAATATGGCCACCGGGGGTGCGGCGATAGTCATCACACAACATCCAGCAAATCCACTCGGGCCACTGGCGAGGCACACTAATGCACAGACGACCGTCCGGCTTCAGTACGCGGTCAATTTCCTCGAGAAAACTTAAATAATTGGGAATGTGCTCGAGAACTTCCGAACAGATCAGTCGGTCGACTGAATCATCAGCCAAAGGGAGGGCCATGCCGTTAGCTTGCACAAAATCAACCGCGCCCTCTGGCGCGTGTGGTGCCATGTCGGCGATGCGAGCCTGTGCCGTCTTCAGATCTTCCAACGACAGATCAAAGCCCACTACCGTGACATCGTCATGCAGATACGCGGTCAATGAGTGCCGGCCTTCGCCACACCCCAGATCGACACAGACCTGTCCGGGTGCCAAATCAAAGTAGTCAAAATCAACGGTTAACATTGCGCCAGACGTTCTCGATAGTAGACTTCCATTCGCTCAGCACACCGATCCCAGCTAAAGTGCTGTTCTACACGCGTGAGCCCGCGTGCCGAATACTCTGCTCTGAGCGACTCATCGTCAAACATTCTTCGAATAGCCGCTTCCAGCGCCTGAGCATCTCCAGCCGAAACAACCAGTCCCGCCTCGTCAACCACTTCTGCAAGCGCGCCACCGTCGGTACTGACCAAGGGGACGCCACATGCCATGGCTTCAACAGCGGGCAACCCAAACCCCTCATACAAGGAGGGAACGACCGCAATCGACGCCTGCGCGTATTTCCTGACCATATCCTCGTCGCTGATGCCCTTAAAACAATCGATATGGTCCACTAGATTAAGATCGTGCATTAACGTCTCTGTCTCACCACCGGGTTTAGGTCGACCCACCAAGGTCAGCCGTAACGCAGGGAAACTGGGAAGTAGCGCAGCCATTGCGTGAAGTAGGGTCGCCAAGCCCTTTAACGGCGCATCGGCAGACGCCGTCGTCATTAATCGATGTGCTTCTCGGTCGAGGTTACTGAGCGGTTTAAACAGCGTCGTATCGACCCCGAGATGCATGACGGAAATCACCTTTGGGTCCACGCCAAAGTCCTCGGCAATGTCGGCTGCAGAGGTGCTCGAGACCGTGACCACTGATTGGAGTTGAGGCGCGACACGTTTTTGCATCCGCAAAAAACCGTGCCAACGGTGGATCAGTGCGCGCATGTACCATCGCGGCTCAGACGCAAGCGCCACACGATAGTCGCGGGTTATGGGATGGTGGATCGTGGTGACCAGCGGTACCCCCTGGTGCTGGAGTTCCAGCACACCATCGGCAATGGTTTGATTGTCGTGGACAATATCAAACTCGGCAGCACGACCTGCAAACCACTGCTTAACACGTTCGCCAAACGTATAAGGTTCGGCAAAACCACCCGTGAGTTTGCTGAACCACTCAATACGCTCAAGACGCGACAGTAATTGCCGTGGCCGAATTGACCGCAAACCATGCTCGTAAAGATCCAAGCTCGGCAGCTGCACAAGCTCAATATTGTCATCGAGCACCGGGTAGGGCGGGCCAGAGATGACCGTCACCGAATGTCCTCGCTTTGCCAGGGACCGTGATAAATATTTCAGATACACGCCCTGCCCACCCGAATGGGGTGCTGACCGATACCCGAGCAGCGCAATGCGCAACGGGCGCGTGGTCAACGGCTCAACCGTTGGTAATGGGGAGGGGGCTCGAGAATTCACACAGACCGTCCTAAAGTTGGCAGGCAGTATGCCAATACCTATTTTGTGACACAAGAAATCAAAGCGTTAACAGGGTTTTAACGCGCGCGCTACACGAGCCTCTGACGAATCCACGCAATACAGGTGTCAATAATCTCAGTGCGCTCAGGCTCATTAAAAAGCTCATGGTACATGCCAGGATAAATCGTCAGGTGCTTATCAGATGCGCCGAGCGCCTCGATGAACTGACGCGACGCGGGTACCGAGGTGAGCTGGTCCTCTTCGCCGTGAAGCAGCAATACAGGGAGCGTTATATGACCTGCATTGTCCAAGACAAACTGCCCTTCATCAAAGAGTGAAACCACCATTCTGGCCGGAATGTTGTCGTGGTGAACCAGCGGGTCAGCGGTATAGGCATCAACAACCGATGGATCTCTCGAAACGGCCTTTGCGTCAATTGCCAGCGCCTTTGAAGCGGGCATTAAGGCGCTCAAAACTCTCAGCAAAGCCACCTGCCACCTTGGAGGTGGGCTCGGCACACCCAGAGCAGGTCCGGTGAGAATAAGACCGCTGTAATCGTCCTGTGCGTCCAGCATCACGCGCGCAGCAATAAGACCGCCCATGCTGTGTCCGACCAGTATCACTGGAAGGTCTGGGTACTGCTCGGCGATCTCAGCTCGGAGCTCAGTCACGCCCTGCGTTAGTTCGCTAAATTGTTTAATAAATGCGCGCCTTCCCGGCGAATGGCCGTGACCGATATGGTCCAACGCGTAAACGTGCAACTGCTGACGAATGAGCGCTTGAGCCACATCGTCATAGCGGCCTGAGTGCTCGCCCAATCCGTGACTGATCAGCACAACGCCTTGAGGGACACCCTCGGCAGCCCAGTGCCGGTAAAAAAGACCACTCTTGAGACTACTCGTAGACGCCACCATCGCAATTTTCCTTGTGTTCGAGGCTAGCTGACGGGCGTCAGCCACTCAGCATATTGCGCCTCGCGTCCGCGCACAGTATCGAGGTAAATCGATTGGAGCTTCTCAGTCAAAGGACCGCGACTTCCTGAGCCAATCGGGCGACTGTCGAGCTCGCGAATTGGAACGACTTCCGCCGCGGTGCCGGTAAAAAATGCCTCATCAGCGATGTAAACCTCATCCCGCGTAATACGACGTTCTTTAACTTGGTAGCCCAAATCAGCTGCGATTCGGAAAATACTGTCTCGTGTTATTCCTTCCAGGCAGGAGGTGAGTTCTGGTGTGTAAATTGTTCCATCGCGCACCAAAAACACATTCTCGCCACTGCCCTCTGCCACGTAACCTTCGTTATCCAAAAGCAGCGCTTCCTCACACCCCGCATCGAGCGCCTCTCGAAGCGCCAAAATCGAGTTGATGTAATTACCGTTCGCCTTGGCCTTACACATCGTAATGTTCACGTGATGGCGTGTGTAGCTGGACGTTCGAACACGGATACCGCGGTCGCGCGCCTCCGGGTCCATGTAGGAAGGCCACGGCCAGGCAGCCACCATCACGTGGGTTTTCAAATTATCGGCGCGCAAACCCATGCCCTCAGAGCCTAAAAAGCACATCGGCCGAATGTATCCTTCTTTGAGGTTGTTCACTCGAACGACCTCTCGCTGCGCCTCATTGAGCGTGTCCTTGTCAAAAGGCATGTCCATTTGCAAAATTTTGGCCGAACGAAATAAGCGATCTGTGTGTTCTTTCAAGCGGAAAATACACGCGCCTTGATCTGCCGTTTCGTAAGCACGAACACCCTCAAACACCCCTAATCCGTAGTGAAATGTATGGGTCAGCACGTGAACTTTGGCTTCTCCCCAAGGGACAAGCTCACCGTCAAGCCATATCGATCCAGTCAATTTAGACAGGTCCATAATTTATCCTTAATAAACTTCCAGGCCTCGCCCGCAAGTGCTCATAAATTCGGTAACAAGCGCGCGCAGATTGCATTTGCTTGTGTCATTAAGTCGGCCGCGGTCGCCGCGTCAGCGTCGGTTGCATAAGACATCGCAGCGCGATGCATTATCGAGCGCAAACCTAAGTACGCATCGCGAAGACCTTTGGCGTCACCGAGACTCAATACCTCACACTGTTCGAGCTCATCGAGTATCCGCACGACATCGGACCACCGCGCCACGCCGGGGTGCTGCGTCGCGTGCTTAAGCACGAGGTATTGGACCACAAATTCGATATCGACAATACCGCCACGACCGTATTTCACTATTGCGCGTTGTGTTTCGGTGCGGACCGCCGGTTGATGCTCGCGCATTTTACGTCGCATTGAGGTCACCTCTTCAGCCAACACCTCAGGGTGACGCGGATTCGCCAAGATCTTTGCTCTCAGTGCCTCAACCTGCTGAACGAGCGGGGGGTCACCTGCAATGACCCGCGCTCTCACCAAGGCTTGGTGCTCCCAAGTCCAGGCGTCTTTACCTAAGTAACGATCTAATGCGGCAAAGGAGGTCACCAGAAGGCCCGAGTCACCGTTCGGTCTCAACCGAAGATCGACTTCATACAGTCGGCCACCCATCATGTTGGTGGAAAGCATGTGAATAACCCGCTGCACAAGGCGTGTGAAAAAGCGCTGATTTTCGATCGACTTACTGCCGTCGGTAAATCCGTTCTCGCCACTACAGACAAAAACCAGGTCGAGGTCTGACTCATAACTCAGCTCTAAACCGCCCAGCTTTCCATAAGCCATAACGCAAAAGCCTGCGCCATCTCCGGGCTGCCCGTATTTATCAATCAACTGTTGCTGCGCGATGGCAACGGATCGCTCAACAATGACTTCCGCTAAAAAGCTTAAATTGTCACTGACCTTCATGAGCGCAATCGAACCTTCAAGCTCACTGGCCGCGACACGAAAAGCGATCGCGTCTTTAAACCGCCGAAGTTGCTGCATGACCGCTTCTAGGTCGTTAAATTCAATAGAGGCCATTACCGAATCAGCAAGGTGCTGGATGTCTTGCTTGCTGGGCGCGGTCAGCAGCCGATCGGGAAATAAAAGCTCATCGAGCAACTCGGGAGACGCGACTAACTTGTCCGCAATGGGCCGGCTTTTGGCCACCAGGTCCACAAGGCGTGACAAAGCGCGAGGGTTTTCACTGAGCAGCACAAGGTAAGCGCTGCGCTTGAGGACCGACGTGACAATCGCCAATACGCGTTGCAGTACTTGTGCCGCGTCACTGTAGCGATCAACGGCCTTCACGATGAGCGGTAGCGTCTTCTGCAACCGCCGACTGCCCTCTGGCTCCATAACCCGAAAGCGGGTCTCAGCAACAAACTGTGTCAGTTGTGCCGCAAGATCTTGTTCCGAGACCACCTGCAGCGCGTTCAACGCATTGAGGTCGAGTGCGGGCGCCTCAGTGTCAATGCCAACAATCAACTGACTGTGCTCGGAGGTTGTCTCCAGCAACGCGTCAAATGCCGTTGCGATAATCGTTCGACTGCGCTGACACTCAGTGTAAAACGCGTGCCAGCTGTCGTACCGCAGGAGCAAACAGAGTCCTAAACGCGCCTCGTCTGTCTCGGGTATAGCGTGTGTTTGTTCGTCACGCAGGGCTTGTATCGCATGCTCGACTTGCCTTAGATACCGATAGTGCTCAAGCAGTGTTTGCGCGCTCTCATGCGCCAAGCACTCCGCCTCGGCCAGTGCCTTAGCGGCCTCTTGAAAACCCGCCGTCTGAATGGCGGGTATTCGGCCCCCGCGGACAAGTTGGTGCGACTGCACCACGAACTCGGCCTCTCGAATACCACCAGGCCCGCGCTTAATATCGTGACTTAAGCCTTTCGACACGCGCTCGGCATCAATCAGCGCCTTCATATCTCTCAAACCATCAATGACGCTAAAGTCGGTGTAACGCCGATAAACAAACTGTTGAGCCAGTTGTTTAAAGGCGCGTGTTTGTTCCACCGTGCCAGTAATACAGCGCGCCTTAAGCAGAGCATAGCGCTCCCAGTCGCGCCCGTGCTGTTGGTAGTAGTTTTCAAGCGACTGATAGCTTGCGACCAAGGCACCACTCTCTCCAAAGGGTCTGAGTCGTGTATCCACCCGAAAAACACGTCCCTCTTGCGTTACCGCGTCGATCAGACGAATCACCCGTTGCGCGACGCGGGTAAAGAACTCCTGATTACTGGTGCTCGAGCGACCTCCCTGTGTCGATCCGGATTCGTCATAGGCAAATATAATGTCAATATCGGATGATAGATTGAGCTCGCACCCTCCCAGCTTGCCCATACCGATAACAATTAGACCTTGTACCGAGCCGGTGTCGTCGCCTATTGGCTGGCCAAACCGCTGAGCGACCTCGGTATTGGCGACGCGGACCGCGACCTTAATCACAAAATCAGCGAGCGCACTCATCGCCGCCAGTGTCTCGTCGAGTCCGGACTGACTGGTAAAACTTCGCCAGACGATGTGCAGCATGGCGCGTTGACGCAGGACTCGCAGGTCAGCGCTTACAGCCTCTTCCGAGCTTGCTGGATCAAGACGTGCATCGAAGTCTGTGAACAGCACTGAAAGGGTGCTTTTGGTAAGATCGGCTTCGAGCTCTAACCAGTCAATTTGACGTTCAAACAGTGCCCTAAAAAACTCACTGGCGCGCAACAGACGTTCAGCATCGCCACGAGTTGCTGCCCGGTCTAAACCACTCAGCAACCGGTCGAATCGATCGCCACCAACGCGTTGGGTCAGTAGCGCAATTTGATCATCAACGGGCATAGAAACTCGTCTCACTTTTACAGCCCACCCCGATACGTCGCGACTCAAACGGCCCGCCTCGGCAAGAGGCTAAGGGTAGGAACAATAACCAACTCCTAATATACTCCCATCCGATCGCTGCTCGTCGTGCTTTTTACCCGCAACGTCACTATTACTTGAGCCACGTCATAACAACCTCACAGGGTTTTCAGATGGAAATAATTACTGCTAATGCACACAGGGCCCTTCGCTCAGCTTTAGCGGTGGTCGCCATGCGCTTCGCTCACGTCATCGACACCACGGCGCGCTAAGGATGGCCGTATCAACGACGCAAACTGACACCTTGGACTGGTTCAGGAACACCGCGCCCTATATCAATACGCATCGCGGGACCACGGTCGTCGTGGGTCTGCGTCACGGTGCGACGACCCACCACAATTTTATAAACGTGGTTCATGATCTTGCGCTGATGCAGTCGCTCGGACTGCGGCTCGTCATTGTCCACGAGCACCAGCCGATCCCATTGACCCCAGTACCGTCAGAGGCAATGCCGACGTTAATCGCATCTATCCTGGAGGCGCGAACGCACATCGAACGAATGTTTTCGATGGGTCTTCCGAATTCGCCGCTGCACAATGCGAGATTACGAGTCATCTCGGGAAACTTTGTCACGGCACGCCCAGTTGGTGTAATTAACGGGGTTGATCACGGCGCTCGCGGCCTGGTTCGACACGTCGATGTTGGCGGCATTACACACGCGCTGGATGGGTCGTCCATTTGCCTTCTATCGGCGTTGGGTTACTCGCCTGCCGGTGAGTTATTCGCCTTGGATGCGCTCGACGTGATGCGGGTCGTCGGCAGAAGTATCGGTGCTGATAAGCTCATTATCATGTCTGACTTTAACGGCATTGAAGCCCAAGACGGCAGTCTTTACCGACAGCTGACGGTCGACTCTGCGCGCGCCGTCACTGCCACAGCGGACCAGCGCGAATGTATTGAGCTTGCCTGTGATGCCTGCGACGTCGGCATTCCGCGCGCACACCTCATCAGCTTTCAGGCCGACGGTGGACTGCTTAAAGAGCTCTACACCCACGACGGCGTCGGCACCATGATCTCTCCAGATGAATATGAACAGGTCAAGCTCGCCGAAGCGCATGACTTGGCCGGTGTTATTGAATTAATTAGACCGCTTCAGCTCGAAGGCTTATTAGTAGAGCGTTCCAACGATCAGATCGAGCGCGATCTCGGTCACTACACCGTTGTTACTAAGGACAGCCGCGTCATCGCTTGCGCTGCACTGATTAAAAACAAGGAAAGTGACATTGCCGAGATCGCAAGCGTCGCCACGCACCCTGACTATCGTGACGCTGGGTGGGGAGAACGACTCGTTGACAGACTCGTCGAAGACGCAAAAAAATCTAACATCAGTCGTGTTTACGTACGTACCACGCAAACTGGGCACTGGTTTCAAGAGCTGGGGTTCAACGCGGCCAACGAAACCGAACTACCGGACATAGAACGTCAGAAGGCCCAGTACGACCGCAATTCGAATATTTTGATCCGCTTACTTGGCTAGCGGTCCACTGAATCACTGGAGAAAGTAGATGCCCGAGTATCGCTCACGAACATCGACCGCTGGACGTAATATGGCCGGGGCGCGAGCGCTTTGGCGCGCAACTGGAATGACCGACGGCGACTTCGAAAAGCCGATCATCGCGGTAGTAAACTCTTTTACGCAGTTTGTGCCCGGTCACGTGCACCTGAAAGATCTGGGTCAACTCGTTGCGAGAGAAATTGAACAGGCCGGCGGCGTGGCGAAAGAGTTCAACACCATTGCAGTGGACGATGGCATCGCCATGGGCCACGACGGGATGCTCTACAGTTTGCCGTCTCGAGACATCATTGCCGATTCGGTTGAGTATATGGTGAACGCACATTGCGCCGACGCCATGGTCTGTATTTCCAACTGCGACAAAATCACGCCGGGAATGCTCAACGCTGCGATGCGCCTCAACATTCCAGTCGTCTTCGTCTCGGGTGGGCCGATGGAGGCCGGCAAAACAGCCCTGTCTGAACACAAGCTCGACTTGGTAGATGCCATGGTGATTGCTGCCGACAGCAGCGCAGACGACGCCCAGGTAGAGGCTTATGAGCGTTCTGCCTGCCCAACGTGTGGGTCGTGCTCGGGCATGTTTACTGCAAATTCAATGAACTGCTTAACCGAAGCGCTGGGCCTGAGCTTACCGGGTAACGGTTCCTTACTCGCCACCCACGCCGATCGAAAAGCACTTTTTCTTGAGGCCGGACGCACTGTTGTGGCGCTTACGCGACGCTACTATCTCGAGGACGACGAGACCGTACTGCCGCGCAACATTGCCAGCCGCGCCGCATTTGAAAACGCCATGACGCTTGATATCGCCATGGGGGGATCCACAAACACGATCCTGCACCTGCTCGCAGCAGCGCAAGAAGCAGAACTCGACTTTACAATGACCGATATCGATGTGCTCTCGCGTGATGTTCCACAACTTTGCAAAGTTGCGCCGAGCACACCGCTCTACCACATGGAAGACGTTCATCGCGCCGGTGGCGTGCTGGCGATTTTAGGCGAACTTGCACGCTCGGGGCACTTGAACACCGAGTGCCACACGGTGCACAGCCCCACGATTGGCACTGCCATTGCGTCCTGGGACATTGCAACCACCGACAACGCGGTTGCATTGTCACGATTTAAAGCCGGGCCTGGGGGCATTCCTACACAAGAGGCGTTCAGTCAGTCGACGCGTTGGCCCACGCTTGATCTCGATCGCGAAGGCGGCTGTATCCGGTCGGCTGATCACGCGTACTCTCAGGAGGGCGGCTTAGCCGTCTTGTTTGGTAACATTGCCGAGGACGGTTGTGTCGTCAAGACCGCCGGTGTTGAAGACGAGCTGCTTGTCTTTGAGGGCACAGCCCACGTTTGCGAAAGCCAAGAGGACGCCGTGGCTGACATACTTGAGGATCGGGTGAAAGCCGGTGACGTTGTCATTGTTCGTTACGAAGGTCCCCGTGGCGGGCCCGGCATGCAAGAGATGCTCTATCCCACCAGCTACATTAAATCCAAAGGACTCGGTAAAGCCTGTGCCCTTATTACGGACGGCCGCTTCTCGGGTGGCACATCGGGGCTTTCGATCGGGCACGTCTCACCCGAAGCCGCCGCAGGTGGCGCCATTGCACTGGTTAAAAACGGCGATAAAATTCAGATCGATATTCCCAACCGAGCCATCAATATGCAGGTCTCTGACACTGAGCTCACTCAGCGGCGAGCCGAGCAGGCAGCGAGCGGGTTTAAGCCCGTCAAAAAACGTCCGCGTAACGTCAGTCCAGCCCTGAAGTTTTACGCTAAAACAGTAACCAGTGCCGATCGTGGCGCCGTAAGAGACCTGTCACTGCTCGACGACTAGGCTCTGGGCCAAATTAGCGACGGTCAACGCGTCAATATCGTTGATTAAGCCAGCCAAGAAGCGCTGCAGATGCTTGTCTTGGCGCTCGGTTCTCGTGTTAATGAGGTCAACCAAAAGCGCGAGTATAATATCCCCATTACGCTCGATCCCTTCAATGTATTCAGGCGTGCGCGCTTGCGATCGAGTATCTCCCAGGAAACGGACTTCGGACTGCCAGTCGGGTGCTTTGCGCTCAAGTATTGCTCGCAGCTTTGCGCCCCACACGGCACGATCACGATGCCAAAGGTAATCCAAGCGCGTCAGTTGGGCCGCCTCAACCTTGATGAGCGCCTTTTGCTCTTTGCTCAATCGTCCCATTAGACGCTTCGCAAGACTGACCAGTGAGTCCGAGGAGTCTTGGTAATACGCTTGCTCATCTCGGGTCAGACGCTTTGTTGCGTAGTCTTCTTGTTGCCGATCAACTTCGGTTAAAAAGTCTTGAATCTGACGAGCTGAGAGGCCTTCGGCGCTGAGCAGCAGAAGATCCACCAGCCTTATTTGCATCCGATCGGCCGCGGCTTCGATGGATTCCGAAATGGCCACGGCTTCTTGAAGAGTTACGCCATCGCCTAAGGCATCGCGCGAGGACACAATGAACTGTCGATACTGTGGCAGCTCATCACGGCGATGCCAGTCGAGAAACTGCTGTAACTGAGTATCAAAGGCGGCTTGCTGGTCACGATTAAGGTCAACATAGTCGTCAACAACCCACCGGACAAAGGTATCGGCGCGGTTGTAAATAAAACGATTGGCTGAGCAGCCCATAAGAACGGTCGCCAAGCACAGCATCAGTGCAATCAAACGCAACGTTGACATTTTCCCTCTGCGCATCATCACTCGGCCATTTTTGCTCGGTCGCCGCCGCTCTCTTTTGCACCGTACAACGCAGCGTCCGCTTGCTCGAGCCAATCCTCGGCGGACGCGGAGTCATCGACACAACAAACACCAAATGAAACGGCGTAATCCGGAAGCGACTCGGGTGCCTCCTGCTTCACCAGCATACGAATCTCGTTCGAAACTTTCAGCGCCGAATGCGCATTTGCGTCAAGGAGCACCAGTGCAAATTCATCGCCACCGATCCGAAAAAGAGTGTCAGAGCCTCTGATCCGCTGACGCGCAATATCCACCATCGATTTCAACACATCGTCGCCGGTCTTATGGCCAAACCGATCGTTTAAAGACTTCAACCCATCAACATCGATTAACACCAGGCTCGATGTGCGTTGACTTCGAACAAAGTCGGCACGTCGGGTCTCCAGCTGACTCAACAGGTACCGCCGGTTGAGTGCGCCGGTGAGCGAATCGCTGGCAGCCAGATGTAATTGCTGTTTAAGGGCTTGCTTCGCAAAATGAGCCACGCAAGCTGCCGACAACGCCAGCATGAAATTAGCCGGGACCACTGGATGGTCGGGAGCAAAGTGTATGGTCAAGCCGCTGATCAAAAGACCGACGATCGCGACTAAGGCAGTCGGATAAAGCATAATCCAGACCAGATAAAAGGGGATAGACCACAAAATCAAAGCAGAAACGCCGTGCAGGACCTGGGTATGAATATTCAACAGCATTGCGGCGATAAGCACATTCAACGCCACCATCAAGTGACGAGACGACGCGGAAACACGAGCAACAACCGCCAAGATAACGATCGATACACCCAAAGAAAGCCACATCGAAATATGGACCTCGCCTCGGTTGATCATATTGATGAAGCTACCAAACGTCAGCAATACTGACAGCACAAGCACCGATTGGCGCATG
>CAYVQI010000042.1:0-9255 GCA_964454155.1 uncultured Alteromonadaceae bacterium
ACCTTGTTCGTATGGGGCTGGTCGCCAACCTCGTCGCCGCAGGCGTTATTGCATTAGCAGACAACCTCACGGGACTTCTCGTCGGAATGGCATTTATGGGTGCGGGATTAGGACTTCTTGGACCCGCGATGTCGGCAGGTGCGTCCTTGGCCGTGTCTCGCGATGAGCAAGGAGGCGCCGCGGGGTTAATCACGGCCTGTCCTGCGGCAGGTTTTGTCGTCGGCCCTGTTTTAGGGGGTGTGCTGTATCAAATAAGCCCGACTTATCCGCCTTTGTTCGCAGGCCTAGTGACCCTGATCGTACTGAGCTACGCCATGAAAAAAAGAGAGAACCTGATCGTAGAAGAAGACTAGTCAAGGGCCTCAATGGCGTCACGAATAGCCGAAGGAATGACTGCTGAGCAATTGGCCTCACGATCGACAAAGGCGTGTGTGAAACGTCCCGTCACACTACTCAACGCGGCACCAATAGCGAAAACACCAATTTCCCAAGTGACCGACTTTTCGCCCAGACGCGCCACGCGCAGACCCAGTTCCAGGTCTTGCGGGTAAGTCAGAGGTGAAAAATAGTCTGCCGATGAATTCACCACGTAGCCCACAACGCGATCAAGACCCGGCTTCATCCCACCTTCTTCGATCAAAAAACGATTCACTACCGAGTCGAAAAAAGCGTAGTAAGCGACGTTGTTAATGTGCCCGTAAATGTCATTATCTGCCCAGCGACTGTTCAGCGGGTAAAAGGCTGAAAACTGGTCTCTGGCTGACGGTGAGGCTCTCTCGATCAAGACCACCCACTCCAAGCGTCACGATAAAGCCGTAAAGCGGTCGCTTCATCGACCTCTCTCGGATTATTGATCAGCAGACGCTGTTGGAACATGGCATCTTTCGCGAGCATTGCGAGATCTTTCTCGGGAATATCAGCCTGCGCAAGCGTCGCCGGAAGACCACTGTCATCAATCAACGCTTTCAGCCAGTCGATCAGGCCCTGGGCCGATCGCGCGGCACCGGGGAGCACGCATGCCAGCTCCGTATAGAGCTCCGGGCAAACCTCGGCATTGAAGGACAGTACGGCCGGCAGCATCAAGGAGTTACTCAGGCCGTGGGGTATATGGTAGTGCCCGCCCAGCGGGTAAGCGAGCGCGTGAACGGCACCTACCGGGGCATTGGCAAACGCCTGCCCTGCAAACATTGAACCTAACAACACGGCCTCTCGTGCTGATACGTCGTCCGGTGTGGTTAACACCGTTCTCATATTTCCCGCCAACAGCGTCAAGGCTCTGAGCGCCAACATGTCGGAAATAGGATTTTTCTTAATCTTTGAGGTGTAGGCTTCGATCGCGTGAACCATCGCGTCAATGCCGGTCATGGCCGTAATGTGCTGAGGCAGCCCCAACGTCAACGACGCGTCAAGAATCGCAACATCGGGTAACAGTACTGGCGAACTCACACCAGCTTTAGTGGTCTCACCCGTGGTAATAATAGCAACTGGCGTAACCTCTGAACCTGTCCCTGCCGTCGTTGGCGCCAAAAAAAGCGGTACACGCGGACTCGACACCATTCCCACGCCGTAGATCTCCGACAGAGCCTGCTGACCACTGGCGAGCACAGAAACGACCTTCGCCACATCCATCGAGCTGCCACCGCCGATGGCAATAACCGAATCACATTGCCCAGATTCAAACACCTCTAAACACGCGCCGACCACGCGCTCCGAAGGATCGGGCTCGATGCCATCAAACACAGTGACGCTAGAACAGGCCTGCCGTAGGTGATCGATTGAAGGTACAACAACGCCCAGCTCAATGAGCATGGCATCGGTGACAAACAAGGGGCGGGACAAACCTCGCTCTGCCAAGAGACTCGAAAGGTGTAAGACGGCGCCCGATTGCACGAGCGTCGTCTTAACCGACTGAAAAGAGAAGCCGTCCATCACCTAAAACGTGAAGATAACTTTGCCTTTGGCACGCCGCTCCATCATTGCAGCATAACCGGCCTCATACTCCTCAATCGGGAATACGTCCGTAACCACAGGGTTCAGCTTGCCATCGCGGAACAGTCCCCACAGCTCCTCTACATTTTGTTGCTGCTCAGCCGGCTCCTCCGCCAGAAAACGACCCCAGAACACGCCCACCAAAGAACAGCCTTTCAGCAAGGTCAAATTAAGCGGAATACTGGGGATGGGGCCAGATGCAAAACCAATCACAAGGTAGCGGCCGTTCCACGCCATACTTCGAACCGCCGGCTCTGCATAATCGCCACCCACGGGGTCGTAGACAACATCGACCCCTTTGCCACCAGTAATCTCCTTAATGCGGTCTTTCATCGACTCATTGCTGTAGTTGATGACCTCATCAGCACCGAGTTGCTTGCACAGTTCGAGTTTTTCATCAGAACTCGCTGCGGCAATGACACGGGCTCCCATGACTTTTCCAAGCTCGACCGCCGTACTCCCGACACCGCCGGCCGCACCCATGACGAGCATGGTTTCACCGGCTTTAAGTTGTCCTCGCTGCTTGAGTGCGTAGTAGGACGTGAAGTAAGTCATACCCACGCCCGCTGCTGCAGTGAAGTCAATGCCTTCCGGTTTAGGCAGCAAAGCATTCTCATTAACCACGGCCTCGCTAGCAAAGCCGCCAACACCACCGAGCTGAATCACACTGTCGCCTACCGACCAACGCGAGACCGCAGAGCCGACCTCTGTGACAATCCCAGCAGACTCTCCACCGGGCACAAAAGGCATGGGCGGCTGCATTTGATACTTGCCCTGGATAATTAAGACATCCGGAAAGTTGAGCCCCGCGGCCTTGACGTCCATTCGCACATCGTGAGCGCCGAGCGCGGGCGTTTCCCAGTCATGGGCCAAAGAGAGCTTGTCGGGAAGCCCGTGTTCACTACATACGACCGCTTTAACCATTCTAGTAGACCTCAAACAGACCGGCTGCACCCATACCACCGCCGACACACATGGTAATGACCACGTACTTAACGCCGCGACGCTTGCCTTCAATGAGTGCGTGTCCAATCATGCGTGAGCCACTCATACCGTAGGGGTGCCCGATCGCAATGGCGCCGCCGTCGACGTTTAGCTTGTCATTGTCGATACCCAGCGTGTCGCGACAGTAGATTACCTGCACAGCAAAAGCCTCATTGAGCTCCCATAAGCCAATGTCATTGACCGTGAGTCCGTGCTGTTTTAAGAGCTTTGGCACAGCAAATACGGGGCCGATACCCATTTCATCTGGCGCACATCCCGCCACTGCCATACCACGGTAAGCACCCAGCGGCTCAAGGCCTAGAGAGTTCGCTAACTCGCTGCTCATGACCACTTGCGCCGATGCGCCGTCTGAAAGCTGCGATGCGTTGCCAGCCGTAATCGTACCGCCCTCAATCACAGTTCTTAGGCTCTTAACACCTTCGAGTGTCGAGGGTCGAACACCTTCATCCGCTGAAACCGTCGCCTCAGCGGTCGACTGCTCACCCGTGGCTTTGTCATAAACAATACGGTCGCAGGTCACTGACGTAAGCTCAGCGTCATATCGACCTGCCGCGTACGCCGCCGCCGTCCGCTCTTGGGACTGTAGACCGTATTCGTCCATCGCGTCGCGCGCGATACCATAACGAGCCGCGACCACTTCGGCAGTCTGCAACATGGGCATGTAAATGTCTTTCTGAACACCGACGAGCTCATTGTCGACCAGTCTGTGAGAATTCATGTGCTCATTTTGCACCAGAGAGATAGAGTCCAGACCACCACCGACAACCACGTCCATCCCGTCGTACATGACTTGCTTAGCCGCTGTGGCAACGGCCATGAGACCTGAAGAGCACTGACGATCAATCGTCATACCAGAGACAGACACCGGCAGCCCAGCGCGCAGCGCTGCATTTCGACCGATATTCATACCCGATGTGCCCTGAGTCAGCGCCGCGCCCATAATGCAATCTTCAATCCGATCACTCTCAATGCCGGCACGCTCAACCGCGGCGCGGATTGCATGAGCACCCATCGTCGGTGCTTGCAGATTATTAAAGCCACCACGATAGGCTTTGCCAATGGGTGTTCTAGCGGTTGAAACGATCACTGCTTCTTTCATATTCTTCTCTCCCTGCGCCCATTACGGACCAATGTCTAATTGAGTGTTAAGTCGGTGATATGCATCACTCGAGTGAAATACCTTTTGCCTGTGCAGCCTTTCCAAGAAACTTAACCGTCTGCTCAAATCCCGCTTGCAGCTGCTTGGGTTCGCTGTTGGCAATCGCATCCCAGTGTTCAGCAATCGCTTCAGGCGTCTGATCAGCATCATCCAGATAAATACCGTCGGTTTCCACGATCTTCGCAACCGCATAGCCTCCTGCACCCGCCGCCAAGATCACACGTGTCGGCGCATCCTGTGATACCAAATAAAGCACGGCCGGCGTCACCGTTTCCGGCGTCATCAAAGCAAACGCCTGATCCGGGATGAGCCCCTCCGTCATGCGAGTACCTGCAGTCGGCGCGAGCGCGTTGACCTTGACGTTATTTTTGGCACCCTCTTGAGCAAGCGTGTTCATCATCCCGATCACACCCATTTTGGCTGAGCCGTAATTGGCCTGCCCAAAATTACCGTAGAGACCACTCGATGACGTCGTCACCACGATGCGGCCGTAGTTTTGCTCACGCATAATTTCCCAGACCGCTTTCGTGCAGTTCACGCTGCCCATAAGGTGAACGTCGAGCACCAACTTAAAGTCCTCTAACGACCCTTTGCCAAAGCTCTTGTCACGCAAGATGCCCGCGTTGTTGACTAAAATATCAACGCGCCCCCAACGCTCCATCGTCTTTGCAACCATGTCCTGGACCTGCTCGAAATCAGCGACATTGGCTCCATGAGCCATTGCCTCACCGCCAGCCGCCTCAATCTCGGCAACCACGGCTTGCGAGGCGGTACTGCCACCACCGCTGCCATCGACAGTCCCACCTAGGTCATTGACAACAACCTTTGCACCACGCGCAGCCAGCTGAATTGCGTGGCTGCGACCCAGGCCATTACCTGCACCGGTAACGATCGCTACCTGACCGTCATAACGAATTGTCATTCTGTGACTTCCTCACTAACCCTGTTTATTTTGTTAAGCGATGAACTGCATACCCAGCCACTCTGCATAGAGCGCAGGCGTTTCTTCACCTTCTATTTCCACGGTGACACCGGTTTTGACCAAAAAGCGATTCGCGTCCTTGCGATCGACACTTAAAACCTCCGTGTGTGCCCGAATACGCTTACCCGCTCGCACCGGCGCTAAGAACCGCAGTTTATCAATGCCGTAGTTAACACCCATCACCACACCCTTCACGCCAATCGAGTTCTCTGAGCTCAGCTTTGTCAGCAAAGAGAGTGTCAAAAAGCCGTGCGCGATGGTGCCGCCAAAGGGTGTCTGCGCTGCAGCGTCTTCATCAATATGAATGAACTGATGATCTTCGGTGCAATCCGCAAAGGTATTAATACGATCCTGTTCGACCGTCATCCAGTCACTGGGTGGGAATTTAGTCCCCGCCATCGTGACCATGTCATCGGGCTCAACCCATTGAGTTGCCATTTCTCTCTCCCTACCCTGTTAACCGTCGCGGAATGTGGCGCCAGCATCTTCAACCACGCTGTAACCCTTGAGCTCATGACGACCAACCACCATGCGGTGAACCGCATCGGGACCATCAGCGAGTCGCAGGGTCCGCTGACCTGCCCACATACTCGCCAGTGGCGTATCGTTCGACACGCCAATACCGCCGTGCATTTGAATGGCGTCGTCAATAACTTTAAGAGCCATATTCGGCACAACCGTTTTGATCATCGAGATCCATATACGCGCTTCTTTCGGATCCGTGTGATCCATCATCCACGCGGTCTTTAGCGTCAGCAAACGCGCTTGCTCGATGTTCATTCGCGCATCGGCGATGATGTCAATGTTGCCACCGAGCTTTGCGAGCGGTCGACCAAAGGCAGTTCTCGTCGTTGCTCGTGTGCAGAGAAGGTCCAGCGCTTTTTCCGCAGAACCAATAGAGCGCATGCAGTGGTGAATACGACCCGGGCCAAGACGACCCTGAGAAATCTCAAAGCCTCGGCCAGGACCAAGAATAATATTTTCTTTAGGAACGCGAACGTTAGTCAACTTCACCCGCATGTGACCGTGTGGCGCATCGACGTTGTTAAATACCGTCAGTGGCCTAACGATCTCAACGCCGGGCGCGTCTAGAGGCACCAAGATCTGCGACTGCTGTAAGTGTTTGGGCGCGTCAGTATCCGTCTTGACCATACAAATCATAACTTTACAGCGAGGATCACCGGCACCGCTCGTCCAGTGCTTTTCGCCGTTAATAACCCACTCTTCACCATCCAACACCGCGTTGGTGCAGATATTAGTCGCGTCGGACGAAGCGACATCGGGTTCCGTCATGCCGAAACACGAACGAATCTCACCGTTCATAAGCGGCTCAAGCCACTGTTTTTTCTGCGCCTCGGTCCCGTACTTATGGATCACTTCCATGTTGCCGGTATCGGGTGCACTGCAGTTAAATACCTCCGCTCCGATGTACGAGCGACCCATTTCCTCGGCAAGGTATGCGTACTCAACTGTGTTGAGCCCGGCTCCCTTTTTGTCCGTAAGGAAAAAATTCCACAGCCCTTGCGCACGCGCCTTTGTCTTTAGACTCTCCAGAATCTCCGTCTGGCGCGCCGTAAACTCCCATGGCGACCCAACCTCGATCTCAGCTTTGTACTCACCCTCAAGCGGAATGACCTCTTCGTTAAGAAAATTGCGCACACTTTCTAAAACCGGCGCGACTTTTTCGGAGACACCTAAGTCCATAATTTACCCCTTATTTGACCTTATGTTTGATTCTTTGAGTGAGCAGGCAGCGCTGTCGTAGACCCGACCCACGACGCTGTCTTGAAGTGATTTGAACATACAGTATGTTTTTTTGACTCACAAGAATGTTTTAGATCCACGCGATGAATTTACCCAGTATTGACGCGCTCAAAAACCAACCCAGACATTTGATGCACTGTGCTAAGGATCAGTCACATCGCACCCAGCAACCATCGGTAATACAACTCACCAGACCCCATTGATCTGTCGCATGAAGTGATTGTACTGGGCTAAACTGCAGGCAGGATTCACAGCCCCCTGAAATTGTACTGATTAGGAGACCGTTTTGACTGTTCGCCCCTTTCACCTCGCACTGCCCACCGACTGCCTTGAAGAAACGCGCAGGTTTTACTGCGAGACCTTAGGGTGTCAGACCGGACGCACAAGCGCCCAGTGGATTGACTTGGACTTTTTTGGCCACCAACTGGTCTTTCATGTGACCGGCACAGGCCCCTTGCCTCAGGCTCGCAATGCCGTTGATGCCCACAGTGTTCCTATTCCGCACTTCGGTGTTGTTTTAACACCCACCGACCACCGTGCATTGTGCGAACGAATTCAAGGAAAGGTAAACATGATCATTGAGCCTTCAGCGCGCTTTGAAGGAACACCCGGCGAACAGCGCACCGTCTTTTTTGAGGACCCCAACGGTTATGCGCTGGAATTTAAAAGTTTTGCAAATGACGCGGACTTGTTTGCACCGTTTGCGACCTAGTTACCCGTACTTCGCATCGTGGTAAATGTTTTGAACATCTTCGCAGTTGTTGAGTAAGCCCAGCAGCTTCTCAAACTGCTCAAGGTCCTCGCCTTCAATCAGCGTTTCTCCCTTGGGGACAAACTGGAGTTCGTCGACCTCAAAATCGATCTCGGGGTATTCGCCGGTCAATGTGGTTCGCGCTTTCGCAAACTCGGTTATCGGCGCCATTACCGTGACTAACTCGTCGTCGCTCTCAACCTCCAGAACATCAACATCAGCCATTAACAAGCACTCGAGTACCGCATCCTCGTCGCCCTTAAACACAAATACTGCCGCATGCTCAAACATGTGAGCCACCGTTCCGGGGGTCCCAAACTTACCTTTGCCTTTCGTAAACGCTGGGCGAACTTCACCAATTGTCCGATTCGCATTATCCGTAAGGCAGTCAACCAATATCATCGTGCCGCCCGGACCAAACCCCTCGTATCGCGCAATTTGAAAGTCTTCACCGATGCCTGATCCGGCTTTGTCGAGCGCCTTATCAATCACGTGCGACGGCACTTGATCTTTTTTGGCGCGATCAATCAGCGATCGCAGTGTCAGATTTGCCGAGGGATCGGTACCGCCCCCTTTTGCTGCCATATAAATCTCTCGGCTGTACCGTGAATACACCGCAGTCTTTGTTGCTGCGGTCTTTGCCATTGATTCTTTACGGTTTTGGTAGGCACGCCCCATGCCTATCTCCTACTCTGCCATCACCCGAGCAGTCTAAACTAGAACCCAGGGAAATGCGGAAGTTACCGATTAAACAGTGCATTTTTAAGTCGTGTCGTGTTCACGCTAGACTGACGCTAGTAAACGTTAGATGCGCAGAGACTGGGTTGTTCTTATGACAATGAATCGACGAAATTTCGGCCCTGGTGCAATGGTTGCGGCGGCGTTCATTGGTCCGGGCACAGTGACAACAGCGACGCTTGCAGGCGGAAACTTCGGATTCACACTACTTTGGGCGGTGGCCTTTTCGGTTGTCGCCACGCTCGTATTACAGGAGATGACTGCGCGTCTTGGAACCGTCGGTCAGATGGGATTGGGTGAAGCAATTGCTCAGCGCACGCAAGGAAGCCTGCTCTACTGGCCATCCGCAGTCTTAGTCATTGGCGCCATTTTCGTGGGTAACGCCGCTTATGAAGCTGGAAATATCACCGGCGCAGCGGCGGGGCTACCGATAACCAACGACACCCACCAAACGGTCTGGCCAATCGTCATTGGTGTCGCTGCGCTCGTTGTTTTAGGTACGGGGAAGCGTCACTGGATAGAGCGCACGCTGATGACACTTGTTGCCTGCATGGCTTTGGTATTCATGACAGCAGCGGTGCTTGTCAAACCCTCTATCGCAGCTATCGGCTCGGGACTTTTTACACCGAAAATCCCCGACAATGCTGGATTCTTGGTACTGGGGCTCATCGGTACAACCGTTGTGCCCTACAACCTGTTTCTTCATGCCTCCACGTTAAAAGAACACGCTAAAGCAGGACTGAGCCTGTCTGACGCACGACAAGATATTTTCTTATCGGTACTCGGTGGTGGCGTGATTACCCTGTGCATTGTGATCACAGCCGCCGCGACACTGCACAGCTCCGGTGAAGAAACACGCTCCCTGTC
>CAYVQI010000042.1:9355-16624 GCA_964454155.1 uncultured Alteromonadaceae bacterium
CGTTGCTGGGCGTGCATAGCAATACAACGACTCAGAACATTCTAGGTGTATCGGTTCTCGCAGTGACAATGCTGCTGGGTGCGAGAGGCATCGGACTCGCCTTTGGGTGGCTCTAATATGACGCAGCGCATCGATATTAACTGTGACTTAGGCGAGGACAGCAGCGACCAGGGTGTGGCACGCGACCTCGCGCTCATGGCACAGATCAGCAGTTGCTCGATTGCCTGCGGGGGCCATGCGGGCTCCGACACGTCGATGCGACACATGGTCGAAAATGCAATCGCCTTAGGTCTCAGAATAGGCGCCCACCCCTCTTATCCCGACAAAGAAAACTTTGGCCGGAAGTCTGTAACCTTGTCATCCAGCGATCTTATGGCGTCATTAAATGATCAAATTTCGTCGCTAAAAGACATTGTGGAGGATCGTGACTCTGTCATGGGTTATGTAAAACCCCACGGTGCCCTCTACAACGACATGGTCCAGGACAACGTACTTGCTGAAAGCGTTATCAAGCTCTTAAAAACGATGAGTCCCGTACCCGCACTCATGGGCCTTGCCGGCAGTGAGCAGCGGACACTCTGTAAACGCCATGGCGTCGGCTTCATCGCGGAGGCATTCGCCGATCGTCGCTACTTGAGCAACGGCCAATTGGCACCGCGCTCTGAACTCGGCGCTGTGATTGAGCAATCTGAGCTTGCGACTGCCCAAGTTATGTCGATTGTTGATGCCCAACCAATCCGATCGGTAGATGGCCACCACATTTTTTTACAAGCGGACAGTATTTGTATGCACAGCGACACACCAGCTGCCTTGCAACAGATCAACGTGATCCGAGAGGCCTTGAGTGCACGCGATATCCTGGTGGCCCCATCACCATGACAGCAATAATTCGGCCTTTCGGTGATACCGCAGTACTCGTCGAGTTCGCGAGTGACGACGGCGCCACTCCAAATGTAATGGCACTGAACCGCGTACTGAGGGCTGAAGACCCACAAGGCATCGTCAGCACCACGCCGAGCTACGACAGCATTCTCGTGACCTTCGACACCACAAAGACCTCCTATTTTAAAGTTCATGCGACGTTGGTCAGGCTACTCGAGCGCGCCCACCCCGAACTCAACGCAAGCGAGCGGCTCTGGTCCATACCCACCTGCTTCGACCCGTCATTTGCACTTGACTGCGAACCGTTACAGCGCGAGTTATCTATGTCATGGGACTCACTGGTTGAAACATTTTGTCGATCCGAATACCGCGTTAAAGCGATTGGCTTTCTACCTGGGTTTCCTTATCTGGGAGGGCTTGCGGATACCTTGCGCTGCAGTCGAATGAAAACGCCACGGGCTCGTGTCCCCGCTTCATCTGTGGCAATTGCGGGAGATCAGGCGGGTATATATCCCCTCGACTCTCCCGGTGGTTGGCGCATCCTCGGACGCATCCCAATACCGCTGTTCAATCCTGAACATCAAATGCCAGCGCTACTTGCGCCAAATGATCGAGTGAGCTTCCTCCCCATTGCTCTTGATGCGTTCACCGAGCTGGGCCGTCAACGGGATCACGGTGATCTTGATATTGGGACCTGGATATCGTGAGGCTTCGGTTTGTGACCAGCGGTCTGCGGACAACGACTCAAGACGCCGGACGACCCGAATACACACACATTGGGGTACCCATCGGTGGTGCACTCGACAAGGCAGCCATGCGTTATGCGAATTCACTGGTGGGCAACGCGCTTCAGACACCCGTTTTAGAACTGACAATGACGGGTCCCAGACTGATCTGTGAGAGCGCAGGCAAGGTTGCACTGGCGGGGGCTCAATTTACTGCGCGCGTCAATAATCTGTTAGTCGACAGCCGCCAGGCTATTGAGCTTACCGTGGGCGATGAGCTGTCGTTTGAATCACCACCGATGGGTTATCGCGGATATCTCGCCGTCGAAGGGGTATGGCAGGTTAAGACGTGGCTGGGGAGCGCAAGTGCGCTGCGCATCGGTAGCTACGAGTTACTTGCCTCAGCCGTTTGGCAAGCGCAGGACGTACTCGAAACCAGATCGGCCGGTGTCACACCATGGCCGGCGATCGTCTTGTCGCCAACGCCCTCTAACGCAATAATTAGAGCCTATCGAGGGCCTGAGTACGATCGCCTCGAGCCCTCCGCTGTCGCGCAGCTCATTGAGCGCCCCATAACGGTCATGGCGCCGTCTAACCGCATCGGATTGCGAACGAATACAGCACTCTCACTAAGGCACAGCGCACACTCCAAAGAAATGGTGTCTTCGGGCGTTCAACCAGGGACAGTTCAGGTGACTCACGACGGGCAGGCGATTATTTTACTCGCCGACGCACAGACAATCGGCGGATACCCACGCGTGTTGCAATGTGCCAGTCGCTCAATCGATGACCTCGCGCAATTGCGCGTTGGCGATCAGTTCTCACTCACACTGCTTGACTACCCAACCAACTGACTCAAAAAGGGGCTGAGCTCAGGATGATGCTCAGTCGCCGCTTGGAACAATATTGATGGGTGACGACCAGGCTCGCTCTTGCAACGTCTTTGCAAGCGTCGGGCGAGGCGCTACACCGGCTCTGATGGCATCCCAAGTCGACCAACGGCAGGTTGGATTTTCGATGACGCGTGCGTAGTAGAAAGCCCGGACCGATGGATCAAATTCAGGATCACTCCAAAGCGCTGACAGCTGTGCATCGCCGGTCTCTGGATTGATAGCACAGGTGGAAATATCCACTCGCGCGCCGTTATCGGGACAGCGGTTAGTTTGACTATCCACCGCGGCGCCACCCGCACACGCGACGTCGATTACTTCTTCATGGGATTGACCAGAGGCATCCACCCAACCTTTAATCACCTGGAGCCGCTGCAGAGGTGCACTCGCGGGATCCGCCGACGCCATCATTAAAAAATTGGGCGCGCGCGCGTCGTCCGTCGACAACGTAATATCAGCGCCCATCGTGACACCATTGGCGTAAGCCAAAGAAACAGCCTCTGCGGACGCGAGCATTGTTTTATCCAAGTCGGCACCAGCAAAGAATCGCAACTGAATGCGCGGACCAGACGTCGCAAACACTTCCTTTCTGCGAAACGCGTCATAGAGGGAGTCTCGCGTATTCTCCTCCGCCCATGCGGCGGCCAACCCAGAGGCACCAAACGTTGGCGTTGCGCCCATGATGTACATCCCACCCTCTTCATTAGAGTAGCCAGAGGTGCCGCGCGCTGAAGGACTTGTGATCGCGGCAATCTTACTCCCCCAGTAAAACGTCTGCGCCTCGAGGCCGGTGTAAGGAACAGATCCCCGCTGGATCGCCTTGCTGGAAAGTAGTCCTAATTTTGAGACAAAATTATCTTCCTCAATCGCAGCAGCACCCGAGTGTGTGTCACTAGACCCAATGAAACCGAACTGATACGGATTTTGAATACCAGACTGTTCAAGTGCCAGGCCATTCAGTAGCGCTTCTCTCACGTACGAGCCATTGAGCGCGCTGATGGCATTGGTGGCAACGCGATAAGGCATAATTTCAAAACCCGCAAACTCATCGCGCGTCGACAGTAACGGGTGTGTCTCGGAAGTGCCCTTGACCTGTGTTATTTCAACAATGGGTTCATTGCGCATGCGCTGAATCGCGTAGTCATCGTCAAGTGGATTGCCCGCCCAATCTTCCAATTTGAACATCTGCCCGTTTGAGCCATTGGAGTTATGAGGAATGGACATGCTCTCCACGCCCTTAGCCCGCAGCTCGTCCATCCAGTCCCAGAGATCCTCGGGATTTACTGAGTGGAATCTTGAGAACGGCTCTCTGGGTAACAGATCGCTCCCTTTGAAAATCACGTTGCGGTGTAAATTGCCCATATCCGCAGTCGATGAAGTGTACTCGTAGGCGACAAATGTTGTGAACTGACCCGGATCGTTGTGTTCGTCGGCGGCAAGAATAATATCCTCCCAAGCGGATCGGATGACACCCAACACTTGATCTTGGTCGACATTGCCCGAACGAACACCGAACACGGCTCTCGGTAAGAAAGTCGCGAAGGTCCCTAACCGGCGCGCCATACTAAAAAAATCTGTGTCGTAGTTATCCGGCGCATTTAGACCGTGGTAGGGATTGGCAAACTCAGTTTTAGAAAAATCAGTACCGGTCTCCGCCGAGGCTTTAACCAAGCCGAGAAACATCGCGTGGTCGGTGACCGCATAAAAGTCGAGGGGACGCGACAACTTCATTTCGAATCCACCCGGATTCGTCAGCGCCTCACCTTTCGCGAATCGATAGGCGTCGTAAGGAGTTGCCTGGGTCCCCATGGCATATCCGTCGAAGGAATATTCGGTGTGAACGTGCAAGTCGCCATAGAAGGCCGTTCGGTCTCCCATTTCAATTGAAGTCGCCGCATCCTGAGCGTCCGTGGGGGTCGAGTCGACGCCGCGTTCGAGCAAGGTCGTGTCGGACTCGAACACACTGGCAAGCCAGTTGCCGTCGGGGTCTTGGGCAATGAGTAGTTCATCAATTTTCGCGGTGCTGGCAATAATCTCCGGATTATTGTGAACATCCGCCATGGTACTAAACGCTTCACTAGACTGCTCTGCGGTGTCAGTGGAGCAGGCAACCAACAATGCTGTTAAGGACGCGGCGACAGTCGCTAAACCCTTTCTTATTAATGGATTAATGAGCATTAGCACGGACCTCTAGCAATCGAATCTTTTTGTTATCGGTGCGTAGCATAGTGTAAATAAATGACTAGAACACCCAAAAAGGAAAGGGTGATCGCTTGCGGGCGATCAAAACTCATGGGTTTATGGGTGTCTCTCGCCACTGTCCAGCGACGTACTCGCTCAACGATCGGGTTTGTGTCTTTGCCAACACGAGATGGTCAACCTGTATTGGCGTGTATTCGATCACCGCAAAAGTCTCTGGCGGTGTCTGAGAAAAACCAGGCGCTTCAGTGTCCCCGAGTGGCGCACCCGGCGTCGGCCAAAAAAACTGGGCACGCGCCGCCTCAGACAGTGCACTCCAAAGTCTCGAACGATGACCCTCGGGATCAGAATCTGCGCTAAAAACAGCCGCCTCGCCACGCAACCTAAACTGCTCGCGTGTCTGTGTGAAATACCAGCTGAGCTCCACTCGCGAGTGACACGCAAGTTCACTTATTTTGTCACTTCGGGCATCGGTCACACTAAACAGCGACCAGCGGACGTCCGAAAACCCACGAAAAACTAATGTGCGAACACGTGGATGACCGTCTTGACCCATGGTTGCCAACTGAAAATAGCGGTTGTGCGCGTCCCGTTTGTTTTTTGATACCGCGCGCTTGAGCTGACCCAGCCACGCCGGCGTCTCGAGAGTACTCATCCTATAAATTCCGCTCACCCGTCATGAGCCGTCTAACTTACCGCATTTATGAGCGCCTGCGAGGGTCCGAATCATCTCTTGAGTAAAAAGCTGAAAAAACTGAAGTCATGCTACCGCGAGCTGTTTTACATTCGTCTAGATTAGGTTGACCTCGAAAACGGATAATGGTCGCCAAGGACGGGCCACCGCCTCACACTGGCTGGCATTAAGTAGTTCAGAGGAAATAGTGTGGCACGACGCACCTACGAGAACGATGGGCGAAAGGTAGAATTTGCAATGGACGTCGACGACTTAGTATCAGATAAGCGCGCGGGCTGGCGTGCAGACCCCGCACGTGCACGACGCCGCCAACGCCGCTACAAGAAACGACTGACCGACGAGCTGCTTCACAGCGACTTCAGATCGACAGGGCAGGAGGGTAATCAGTAACAACGCTCGACTAAAAGCGCACTGCCACTGCCGGCGGCACCGCTGGCGGCAATGACTCCAATCGAACCGTCGCACCGTATCAGCTCGTCAATGGCTGTGCCGGCCATGATCGCGCCCGTCGCGCCCATCGGGTGTCCCAAAGCAATACAGCCTCCATTAACATTTAGCCGGGCTGAATCAATCTCAAGCTCTCGTTGAAGCTTGACAATTGTTGCAGCAAACGCCTCGTGAATCTCAAAGACATCAACGTCTGATGGACTGAGCTTGTTGCGACTCAGAATGGTTTTAGTGGCTGCAACGCAGCCGCTCACCACTTCGAGCGGCTCACCACAGCAGGTCACGGAGTCAACAATTCTCACTTTAGGAATCAGGCCTTTATCAGAGGCCAGCATTTTCGATCCAACCAAAAGCACAGCGGCCGCATCGCACATCGCTGGCGAATTACCCGCCGTGTGCACGTGAGCAATTTTGGTCAATTCGGGGTACTGAGAGAGCTGGACGGCGTCAGACCCTGCCGCACCTAAGGCCAAAAACGCAGGCGGCATTGCGGCAAGTCGTTCAGCGGTAAGCGAGGGTCGAATGCACTCATCCAAAGAAACGGAGCCAGACCGGGTTTTAATGGGCACGACGGATGTAAAACGGCCTTCACGCTGCGCCCGCAACGCCCGCTGATGACTCAGATAGGCCACCGCGTCACAGTCAGCGCGCGACGCACCCACTCGTTCAGCAATGAGGTCGGCGCCAGCACCCATGAGCAAAACCTGGTGTGAGACTCCATATTCATGATCCGCAAAAACGCGCGCGCGGTCTGCCATTAAAGGGACTCGCGACATCATTTCCACGCCTCCGGCCAGTACGGCCGACGAGTGACCTGCTGCGACTTTAAGTGCGGCCAGTGAAATAGCGTCGATACTCGATGAACAAAATCGGTTGAGGGTCATCCCGGAAATAGTGGTGGGCCACCCGGCTAATAAGCTCGAGGTCTTTGCAATATTTGCCGCCTGCTCACCGTATTGAGTCACACAGCCTAAAATAACTTCTGAAACAACACTGGGGTCCAGGTTTTGACGCGTAGCAAGCGTCTCATAGAGCTGAGCAAGCAACTCCGATGGCGTTAGTTCGTGAAGCCCACCCGAGGCCTTCGCTTTGGCACGTGGACTGCGAATTGACTCATAAATATAAGCGTCGGTCACTGACCAACGCCCACCACTAAGCTTGCACAGGTCGTTGTGCTGCCACCCATGTTAAACGTCATGAGGTTTTCAGCGCCGGTAATCTGGTACGCGCCGGCTCTGCCTGAGACCTGTTTGGCGCAGTCGAGCACCATACGAACACCCGTAGCACCAACAGGATGCCCAAGACCAATAAGACCCCCGCTTGCATTAATTGGGAAGTCGCCATCCAAGCTAATACGACCCTCTTCTACCGCCTTGTAGCTCTCACCCGGCCGTGTCAACCCAGAGTGGTCAATGGCCATATATTCCGTGAC
>CAYVQI010000043.1:0-16514 GCA_964454155.1 uncultured Alteromonadaceae bacterium
AGCTACTTTATGAACAAAGTGGCGCGCTCGGTGGTTCATGTGGTGCGCACCGAGCTGTTTAATGTGCTGGTACGAGTGCCGAAAGCCCATATTGATCAATACTCTACCGGAGAACTTCTCTCCAAAGTCACGTTTAATGTCGAGCAGGTGAGTGGTGCCGCTTCTGATGCACTCAAGACCATTTTGCGCGAGGGGTTAACGATTATCGCCCTGGTAGCGTACATGCTTTATTTAAACTGGGAGCTGACCGCAATTTTCTTCGTTGTGGCACCCGCGATCGGCTTGGTCGTGCAGGTTATAGGAAAACACTTCCGCCGCTACAGTCGCCGAATTCAGGACTCAATGGGGTCAGTCACCGAGGTGACGGCGGAGAGCCTGGCCGGGCTCGATGATATTCGAGTGTATGGTGCAACCGAGCAGGTCAGTGCTCGTTTTGCCTCCGTCAGTTTGTTTAATAAACAACAGAGCTTGAAGCTGGCGTTTGTCCAGGCGGTGTCAACGCCAATTATTCAGACCTTATTGGCGCTCGCGTTAGGTGCACTGTTTTGGTTCGCATTAGACCCTGAGGTCTTGTCTGAATTTAGTGCGGGATCACTAGTTGCCTTCATCACCGCCGCCGCGCAGTTGGGGAAGCCGATACGCACGCTGAGCAATATTCAGAGCATCATTCAAAAGGGTTTGGCTGCAGCGGAAGATATTTTTCACCAGCTGGATACGCCTCTAGAAACTGACCAAGGAAAGATCGTCTTATCGCAGGTGGCGGGCCATATAGAATTCGACGCCGTTGCCTTTAGATACCCGGGTGCTTTGATTGATGCCGTACAGAACGTTTCCTTTGCGGTGAAGCCCGGACAGACCGTTGCGGTCGTGGGGCGCTCGGGCAGCGGTAAGAGCACATTACTTAAATTGCTTGCGCGCTTTTACACACCCTCGGCGGGTCAGATTTCCCTCGACGGACAAGACATACAAGCGGTAAATCTTCAAAACTTCAGGGAACAGTTTGCGTTTGTACCTCAGAAAATCAATCTTTTTAGCGACACGGTGGCCGGGAATATTGCGATGGGCCCTAGCGCCTCAAACACCCCCGAAGACATTGAGGGTGCGGCACAAAAAGCCCATGCAGATCCGTTTATTAAGGAGCTTAGATCGGGTTACGATACGTTGATTGGTGAACAGGGTGTTGGCTTGTCCGGTGGTCAGCAGCAGCGTATTGCAATCGCTCGGGCTTTGCTGAAGTCTGCGCCTGTTCTGATTCTTGATGAGGCTACTTCGGCACTGGATAATGAGTCGGAGGCGCTGATTCAACTGGCCCTCGAAAGCTCTCGTCAGGGCAGGACGACGTTTGTTGTCGCACATCGGTTATCAACCATTGAAGGTGCCGATACGGTATTGGTGATGGACGAAGGACAAATTGTCGCTCAGGGCACTCATTCAGAGCTTCTCACGCGAGAGCCACTTTACAGCGCTCTGCACCAGCACGGATTCTCGGAGGTTTGAGTGCGATTCGGAACCGCCTTGAGCGCTGGGTTAATGCGTCGTGGTATGGCCGCTTCCAGTGGACACTGATTTTCTTCCCACTTTTACCGGCGGTTTGGTCCCTAGTGTGGCTTAAGCGTCGGGTGACGGCTCATAAGGCCCAGCCGATTGACCCGCGCGTGCCGGTAATTGTGGTGGGCGGGATAACCGCTGGCGGTACGGGCAAAACGCCGTGCTTAATCGCACTGTCGCAAGTACTGGTAAAGCGGGGTTATCGCGTTGGAGTTGTCAGTCGAGGTTACGGCCGCAAGTCGCCTGAGGCAACGATCTTTGTGGAAGCCGAGCACAATGCTGCTGACGTGGGCGACGAGCCTCTTTTGATCAAACGCACCGTGCCCGCGGCACAGGTCCTGGTTGCGCAGTCGCGTCAAGAGGGCGTGTTAAGACTGCTTGAGGCGAAAAAAGTTGATGTCATTCTTTCCGACGACGGTCTACAGCATTACTCGCTCTACAGAGATTTGGAAATTCTTATTATCGATGCCAGCCGAGCTCTGGGAAATGGGTTTTTACTTCCGGTAGGCCCGCTGAGGGAGCCGCGCTCGCGTCTGACGACCGTTGACTGTGTCTTGGTTCGTAATGGTGATCATCCGGCAACTTCATTCGTCTATGTGATCAAGGGATTTCGAAACGAGGGCACTGGCGAGCGGTTAAGCTTAGACGCCGGTCTCGCTGCCTGGCAGGGCGCTCAAGTGGTCGCGGCTACGGGTTTAGGACAGCCTGAGCAATACTTTCAGATGCTCAGGCGTAAAGGTCTGACCTTTGAGTCAGTGGCGGTTGCGGATCACGCTGTGCTGCCGATGAAAGAGATTATTGCCAGTTATGTAGCTGATGTTGTGCTGATTACTGGAAAAGACGCAGTAAAACTTAAGGGGCCTGCGTGCGACACTGTGTGGGTCGTCGAAATAGAAGCGTTGTTGCCCAGTCATTTGGTCGAACAGCTTGATAAGCTGATGGCCCAACGGGTCGAGTAGAAAGGAGCTGCCCATGTACCACATCGTTATTCCTGCTCGTTACGGCTCAACCCGTCTCCCCGCAAAGGCCCTCGCGGATATTAATGGTAAACCGTTGGTGTATTGGGTATGGCGGCGTGCACTGGCGAGCAGTGCACTGTCGGTCACGGTTGCTACCGATGATTCGCGAATCTTCGACGCACTAGCAACGCATGGTGCACAGGTCGTAATGACGGACACAGCGCACCCTTCAGGCACCGATCGCCTTGCCGAGGTCGCTCGACTCAAGGGCTGGCCGATGGACGCGATTATCGTGAATTTACAGGGCGACGAGCCACTGATGCCGGTTGCGAACTTGGAGCAGGTGTCCGCTTTGTTAGCGCGCTATACGAGTGCCTCTATTGCGACGCTGTATGAGCCGATCGTGTCTCAGGAGCAATTCGTGGATGCATCGGTCGTAAAGGTGGTGGGTGATGCATCGGGGCGAGCGCAATACTTTTCACGTGCGCCGATACCGCACGTCCGCGACCCGATGGGCGAAACGTGTCCGCATGATGCACGGCGGCATATAGGGCTGTACGCTTATCGAGTCAGTTACCTCGACGATTTTGCGAGACAACCGGTTGCGCCGTATGAGCAGTTAGAGTCGTTGGAGCAGTTACGTGCACTGCATTGTGGTCACGAAATTCGGATCGCCCAAGCGTGTGAAGTGGTGCCTGCCGGCGTCGATACGCCGGCTGATCTCGAAGCCGTCAGAGCCTTAATGGCGCCGTAATGACGATCCAACAATTCGTTCAATTAAGATCGTTTAATACGCTGAGATTAACCTCGGTTGCCGAATGCTTTGCGCGCGTCTCCTCACCCGAGGGCGTACTGGAAGCGCTGCAAGGAGCACGGGCAAAAAATCTTTGTGTCAGGGCGATTGGAGGCGGAAGCAACGTTATTTTACCGCCTGTACTGCCCGGACTGACACTGAATATGGCGTTGAAAGGTCGCACCCTTGTGTCCCAGAGTGTGGAAGAGGCCGTTGTCCGAGTTTATGCCGGGGAAGACTGGCACGAAACGGTTGTTTGGGCGCACGAGTGTGGTTTATACGGGCTCGAGAACCTTGCCTTGATACCCGGGAGCGTCGGCGCTGCACCTGTGCAAAACATTGGCGCCTACGGTGCTGAGGTGGCCGAGCGCATAGAGCGACTGCAAGTCATTCACAGAAGGACATCGGAGGTCCTTTGGCTGGCTAACGCGGCGTGCGACTTTGCGTACAGGGACAGTTTTTTTAAATCAAGCGAAGGACGTGAGTGGATTATCACTGCTGTTGAGCTGCGGTTAAGTAAATTACCGATCACGAATATCACCTACCCGGCGCTGATAGCGGCACTGGGTTCGCGGCGGGTGACCCCTAGCGAGGTTATGAATGCAGTCATCAAGATTCGGCGCTCTAAGCTTCCTGACCCACAGCTCGAACCCAATGCAGGTAGCTTTTTTAAGAATCCAGTGGTAACCCAAGAAAAAGCCAATCAACTGAAGGTGGAGTGTCCGAAACTGCCCCAGTATCCTCTCGATGATGGCCGGGTGAAGGTGTCCGCAGCGTGGATGATTGATGCCTTAAATTGGCGTGGGCAGTCAGAATTGGGGGTTTTTGTGTCTGAAAAACATGCGCTGGTTATTGTTAATCGGTCCGCAAAGAATAGTCATCAAGTTATTGATTTTGCAGGTAAAGTAAGTCGCTCGGTGAGCGAGAGGTTTGGCGTACAGTTACACGTGGAGCCGGAGCAGGTGGTGGGCAATGAGTACTAGTCGCTTTGATTCCGAGTCGTTCCTTAAACAGCTGACTACGCGGCCGGGTGTCTACCAAATGTACGACACAGCCGGTGGCCTGCTGTACGTTGGAAAAGCTAAAAACCTTAAAAATCGGGTGACAAGCTACTTTAGAGCGAGCGGTCTCTCGGCTAAAACGATGGCGCTTGTTTCGCGGATAAACGACATTCAGGTGACGGTGACCACGACTGAACGCGATGCCTTACTTCTCGAACATAATCTCATTAAGGAATACCACCCGCCCTACAATATTTTACTCAAGGACGATAAGTCGTATCCGTATATTTATCTTTCAACCGAGGATAAGTGGCCTAAATTAGCGTTCCATCGGGGTCCAAAGCGTCGAAAGGGGGACTATTTTGGACCTTACCCGAGTGCGGCAGCTGTGCGCTCAACGCTTCATCTCATGCAGAAAGTATTTAAGGTTCGGCAGTGCGAGGAATCTTATTTCCGTAACCGGTCTCGGCCTTGCCTTCAGTATCAGATTGGACGCTGCTCTGGTCCTTGTGTTGGCTTAGTCAGTGACACGGATTACGAAAAGCAGGTGGAGAACTCGGCGTTATTCTTAAGCGGAAAGTCGCAAAAAGTGATGAAGCGCCTCGCCGATGATATGGAGAACGCCGCGGCGGTCCTCGAATTTGAAAAGGCGGCGGAATTGCGAGACCAGCTTCAACAGCTTCAGGACGTGCAGTCAACACAGGGGATTGAAGGATCGCGCGGCGAGTTGGATCTCTTAGCGGTAAGACAAGCCCACGGTCAAGCGTGCATTCAAGTCTTGTTTGTGCGCGAGGGGAGAGTGCTCGGCTCGCGAACGTATTACCCGACAACACGGCTTGATGAGGACGAAACCTCCGTCCTTGATGCCTTTATGCCCCAGTTTTACCTGTCTGGGCGGCAGACGATTCCGCAAGAAATTGTGGTCAGTCACAAGCCCAACGACGCCACGCTCTTGTGTGATACGTTGATGGAGCAGAGCAAGCGTAAGGTGGTCATAAAAACGCAGGTCAGAGATGCGCGCGCGCGTTGGCTTCAGTTGGCAAAACAAACGGCCGAGACGAATTTGGAGTCGTTTCTGAGCGGCAAACATACGATGGCTGGACGCTTAGAGGCGCTCAGGCGCGAGTTGGACCTTGATCTACCACCCGTTCGCATGGAGTGCTTTGATATTAGCCACAGCTCGGGAGAAGCCACTGTGGCTTCATGTGTGGTTTTTGACAGTAATGGCGCAAGGAAGGCTGACTATCGGACATTCAATATCGAGGGAATTACCGGTGGTGACGACTACGCGGCGATGCAGCAGGCACTTGAGCGGCGCTATCGCCGATTATCCAAAGGGGAGGGTGTACTGCCCGACATTCTGTTTATTGACGGCGGAAAGGGACAGGTGACTCAGGCTCGGCAAGTGCTCGAACAGTTCGAGCTTAATACAGTCAAGATTGTTGGTATCGCCAAAGGTACAACCCGTAAAGCAGGATTTGAAACGCTTGTTGATGGTGATACGGGTGCGGAGAGTCAGTTACGAGGCGATAATCCAGCGCTACACCTGATTCAACAGATTCGCGACGAGGCCCACCGATTCGCGATCAACGGTCATCGTGGTCGTCGCTCAAAAGCCCGTAAGCAGTCTGCGCTGGAAGGAGTGTCGGGCGTGGGTTCAAAGCGGCGTAGAGATCTGCTGCGCCACTTTGGTAGTATCCGAGGGGTGGAAAACGCCTCTGTCGATGAGATTTGTAAAGTGGAAGGGATTAATGCGACGCTCGCTCAGAGCATTTATGATCACCTCCATACCGTAGAACAGTAACTCCTGGAGTCACAGTGAACTGGAACCTACCCAATATTCTCACCCTCACACGTGTGCTTTGTATCCCACTATTGGTGGCCGTCTTTTATTTCGCAGGGTCGTTCGCGGGGCTCGCAGCGGCCGTTATTTTTGTTTTAGCTGCGATTACAGACTGGCTTGATGGTTGGTTGGCTCGGTTGTTAAAACAAGAAAGTGAGTTTGGCGCCTTTCTGGACCCTGTTGCAGATAAGCTGATTGTTGCTACTGCCCTGGTATTGCTCGTCGACCACTATGATTCGATCTGGCTGACCTTATCGGCGATCGTCATCATTGGTCGGGAGATCCTCGTCAGTGCGCTCAGAGAGTGGATGGCGCGTCGCGGGCAAAGTCAGTCGGTGGCCGTCACGCTAATGGGAAAGTTAAAGACCACGTTACAGATGATCGCGATCACCCTATTGCTATGGCGCATGGGGGAGCCGTTTTCCGATCAATTACTTCAGTTGGGCTTAGGAAGTCTTGCGGTTGCCGTAGTGTTAACGCTTTGGTCAATGTGGAATTACCTCGGGGCGATGTTGAGTGCGCCCGATACGAGGGATGACGAACGCGCTTGACCGCGACTCAAGGGAGGCTACACTTGAGGGTAAGCGGGAATAGCTCAGTTGGTAGAGCGCAACCTTGCCAAGGTTGAGGTCGCGAGTTCGAATCTCGTTTCCCGCTCCAACTTCAGGCGATTGCCGCCTCTGCACGCCCTGTTCTTAGGCTGATTAGGCAAAGACAAGCACTTGCCTTAAGTCAACCTCCGGTCGTGAGTGCGGATACGACGCGGGCGTGAAACTCTCTAATGGAAAAGCTCGACGTGGTGGGAATGGCCATGGCTTGTGGAAGGGACCCCGTCCAGTTTGACTCGGCAACGAGACCTGGCACCAAACGCATTTTTCGCTCGTCGGAAAAATTCAGATAGGACTTGTAGAGACTCGCTCGCACAATCACCAAATCATTTTTTCGGTCAATAACGATAAATTGACCGTCAAATCCCGAGGTATGGATTACGGTATTGACGCACTCGCCATCGTCGTTTGTTTCACCGCAAAAGCTCCAGAACTGCTTGTCGTAAAAGCTGCTGATGGCGGTGATGTCAGCGATATAATTGGAGTAGTACTTGCCGCTCTCTAGTTCCAATTCACCCAATTGAATGAGATACCCAAATTTGGCGAAGTCCCGTGCTGTCGAGTCAAGGCAGCAGTACGTCAGATAATTGCCGTTGGATTGACCGGTTTCGACATTGTCTCGCCACCAAAACGCGTCGATGTTGAGCGGCTCAAACAGTTCTGTTTCAGCAAAGATGCCAGGATCCTGACCCGTTGCACGGTACAGAATCTCCCCAAGGACTTGGGTGTCGCAGTTGGCGTACAGAAACTCACCCGCCCTGTAAGTGCCGCCACTTACCCAGGGATAGGACGCCCCATCACTGGCTAAGGGCCGATGTATACAGGCCGACATCTGATCTTGAGCAAATACAATATTGCCCCCGGCAGCACCATCGCTTTCATTCTGACACTCGCCGGCACTAACCGTTTCCGCAATAAAACAAATGGGGACTAACCCCGATCGCATGTCCAGTAGTTGCTCTATGGTGATACTCGAGCGTTCGTCTGATTGCCACTCGGTAATGAAATCAGAGGCCGGTTGGCTGGTACTGTCAATCAGCCCTTTTTCAATGGCAATACCGATAAGAATGCTGGTGAACGATTTTGCGGTTGACCAAGAGGTGACGAGACTGTCTCGGTCTCTGCTCCCGAAATCATTTTGCCAGAATGCGGGGTCTTGCGCGGTAGGCGTCGATGACAGCGACGTTATGATGGCTACTTCACCTTCGGCGATACCGCGATACCGCTCCTCGACCAACTTACCGGCTTTTATGATGAGTGCAGCTTGCGTGAATGATCCGTCAGCCATCGCATAACCGAACGCCTCCTCTAAAGCGGCGGTATCAAATCCGGCGTCCGCTGCCGACTGCGTTTCCCATGACGAGGGATGCGGCGACTCGAATACAGGCGGTTGAGCAATGGGGGCGGGCGGTGCGGTGCTTGAACCACCACCACCGCCTCCACAGGCGGTGCACAGGAGTGACAGTGAGATGACAAAGGCGGGTGTTTTCATAGAGACTCTCTTGCGATGTGGCCGTCTTGCGCATCTGGGGGAGGCCCCGATTGGTCGAAGACGTAACGTTTACGAATCTACTGATGTGTCTCCGCCGTTGCCTTCGCCCACTTATAGTCGGCTTTACCGTTTGGCGCTCGCTGTACAACATCGACAAGAATAGACTGCCTAGGCGCCTTATAGCTTGCCAGCTGAGTCCGCACGTGCTCGCGGAGCCCGTCTTCACCAATGGCGGCGGTGCCGACTTTTTGTGAATACACCGCAACCACTCGATTGCCCAATCGCTCGTCGGGCAACCCGACGACGAGGCAATCTTCAACGTCCGCATGGCGTTTAATCGCTTCTTCGACCTCTTCGGTAAAGACTTTCTCACCGCCGGTATTGATGCACTGAGACCCTCGGCCCAAGAGTGTAATACTGCCATCGGCTTCGACCGTGGCGTAATCACCTGGGAATGAATAGCGAGTACCGTTGACCTCTCTAAACGTGCGCGCTGACTTTTCCTCGTCCTTATAATAACCGCGAGGGACAATGCCCGCGGTTGCAACCATCCCCATCTCTCCGGACCCTGGCTTAACCGGCTCGTCGGCCTCGTTGAGGACTTTTACGTAGTCGGCGACCACGAATTTCGCGGTCTTAGCGGCGCCTTCGCGCGTACTGATCGACCCGCCCATGGAGCCTTCTGTGGAGCCCATAATATCGTTGAGAATCATGTCATGGTGTCGGAGCAAGCCTTCTTTGATTTCCGAAGACCACATAACGCCCGAGGAAGCGATTTGACCCACGTGAGACAAGTCATAGGGTGTGCCTGCATTAGCCGCCGTATCGAGCGCCGCAAGAATAGGGCGTGCAAATGCATCGCCAACAATCGTTAAGTCGGTGACCTGGTTATCAATAACGCATTGAATCAGTGCATCAGCATCGAGGTGAGAGGTTCGCTGCGTCACCACGGTGCCGCCACAGTTCAGTGCGACCATCGTGCCGATCCACATTCCTGTTCCGTGCATTTGCGGACAAGCAGGCAGGCTCCGATGTACCTTGTCCATTGCGGTAATCGTTCGTGCCGCTTCAATTAGGTCGTCAACGGAGCTTGGGGGCGCCAATCCTCTCGAGGTGACACCGCCGATCGATAGCCAATGAGCCAACGCACCATTGTCATACATCACACCCTTTGGCATCCCCGTCGTGCCGCCGGTGTACAGCATGTAACGGTCTTCAAATTTTCCCGGTGTAAAGGGGACTGGCGCCGAGGACATAATCGCATCGTCATAGTCGATCGCGCCCTCTAACAGCGGCTCTTCAGAGCCATCATCGACTTGGATATACAGTTTTATATTGGGAAGACTCTCTCGAATTTCACTGACTCGAGGTGCGTAGCTCGCGTGATAAATAACAACCTGCGCGTCACTGTTATCGAGCAGATAAACGAGCTCTTCTGATCGATATCGATAGTTCACGTTGACCGGACATAGGGCGCTTTTGAAGCATCCAAAATGCGCTTCGGTGTACTCGTTACAATTGAGCATGTACAAGCCGACCGATGCGCCAGAAGTCACGTTATGCGACTGAAAAAGCCCGGCAAGCCGCGCAGCTCGGTCATTGAATTCTGACCACGTTACGGTGTTGCCCTCGCATATCAACGCGGGCCGATCGGGGAATGCCTCCGACAGCGCGGTCCATACGTTATTGAAATGAAAATCCATCATTGCGCTCCGCTGGGTTTATTGTTGTTGAGCGGGACGGCGCTGTATGTGACATCAAACACCGATCCACAACAATCAGCGTCTCATGTGCACGAATAAATTTCCAGACCGGATTTGGGCCGGATTTAGAGCGGGGGGCTGTTATCCCGAGAGCGAATCAACAACCCTGACAGCACCTAAATTCGCACCCTTGACGCGCACTTTTTTAAGGTGCTTCAAAATCTGCTTGGGCATGCCCTCGGGAAGGTCTACGGTCGAGTAGTGCTCAAAGATATTAACTTTGCCAATAAACTGCCCTTCGATCCCGACTTCGTTAGCAACCGCACCCATGATTTCTCGCGGTTTGACGCCTTTGTCTCGTCCGATAGCCAACCAGAAGCGTTCCATGACGACGTCCGGATGGTCCTCGAGCGGCGTGGCTCGCCCCAACTCTTTTGCGGTATAGGTCAGCGGAACCTTACGTTCCTGACCTTTCTTGTCTTTTGTCGGGACGGAGGCTGTGTCCTTTGGTGGCCTGGTCGTACCCTCCGCCGAAGTGGTTTTAACCTTATGTGGTTCGGCCGCGGGGTCGATTCCGTCAATCAACATGGTTGCCAGCGCCATCGAGATATCACGATGAGTGTGGCCTTCGTTTATGAGTTGTTCAATCGCTTCATTAGCACGCGGGTGTGCGGGCCGACTCATCCCTGACTTCAGCTGATCGAGCAGACGAGCACGCGCCTTGGCATCGATGTCCGCAAGACTGGGCAAATCGATCTGCTGAATTTTTTGTTTGGTAACGCGCTCAATATTACTGAGCATTCGACGCTCTCTGGGCGCTACGAATAAAATCGCCTTTCCTTCTCGGCCAGCACGGCCCGTGCGGCCGATACGGTGAACGTAAGACTCACGGTCAAAGGGAATGTCGTAGTTGATCACGTGTGTGATCCGTTCAACATCGAGTCCGCGCGCGGCTACATCGGTGGCGACAATAATATCGACACGCCCCGATTTGAGCTGCTCGACCGTCTTAATTCGCGTCTTCTGATCAATGTCACCGTTGAGTGGCGCTGCATTGAAGCCCCGCTGTCGTAACTGCTCAGCAATGGCCGATGTACTCTCGCGCGTGCGAACAAAAACGATGACGCCTTGCGTGTTCTCGACACCGAGGAATCGTGTCAGTGCGTCGAGTTTGTTCGTGCCTTTGACCAACCAGTAGTACTGCTCAATATTGACGTTGGTCGTCGCACCAGAGGTGATGGCTATTTCGACGGGGTTGTCCAAATGCTCGCTGGCGATCTCTCTAATGCGCGGCGGCATGGTTGCAGAGAACAGCGCGACTCTTCGGCCTTTGGGTGTCTGGGCTAAAATTTGGTCGACATCGTCAATAAAACCCATCCGAAGCATTTCGTCCGCTTCATCAAGAACGACTGTTTTAATTTGACTGAAGTCGGCGCTGCCTCGCTTGAGGTGGTCCAAAAGGCGTCCTGGTGTGGCAACAACAATATGCACCCCCTCTCTGAGACTCTTCAGCTGCTGCCGCATATCATTGCCACCGCAGAGCGTAACGACTCTGCAGCCGGGCGACCCTCTCGAATACGAACGAAACGCATCAGCAACTTGCATTGACAGCTCGCGCGTGGGACACAACACCAATACTTGGGGGGCTCGGTTTTTGTAGTCGAGCACTGCAAGCACCGGGAGTGCGAAGGCAGCGGTCTTTCCGGTTCCGGTTTGGGCAATGCCTACAACGTCTCTGCCCTCTAACAGGGCCGGTACGGTCTCGGCTTGAATCGGTGTGGCCTCTTCGTAACCCAAAAAGCTGAGTGACTCGAGCAAAAATGTGGGCAGCCCAAGGCTGTCAAAAGCCACAGGTTTGGTTGTGGTATCGGTCATAGTCTGTGCACGGGTGGGGAAAGCGCGCAGAGTACGCGTTGTATTGCGCGCAGAAAAGGGAAATCCTGCCACTATCGTTAAAGGGGGGGGCACTGCGCTAAAGGGAGGCCCCATTGGCCCAAAAGTGGGACCCCACCGGTGCGCTCACCAGAGACGCTCGATCGGTCCGTGGAACGCTCACTGCGATTCAAGAGCCTATTTTGCCGACGAGCACGCATGTTGAGACGTGCTCAAACAGGCATTGGCCAGTGCAGTTAAACAGTTCGTCGATACGCGATGCCACGCTTGTTGCAAGCCCTTAAGTCCGCGCGCCGTGTTAGCATTGCCCAATGAATAGAGATCAGCGGTTGACACATTTAGACAGTCGGGGTGAAGCCCGCATGGTAGACGTTGGGGACAAGGCGGTGACCTCCCGCGTCGCTGTCGCGCGCGCGCAGATCCGAATGAAACCCGAAACACTCTCAGTAATCTTGGCCAGCGAGCTCTCCAAGGGAGACGCGCTTGCGACCGCACGAATCGCCGCCATTCAAGCCGCTAAGAAGACCAGTGATTTGATCCCACTATGTCACCCGCTACCCATCACCAAGGTTTCGGTAGAGCTGCGTGCTGACCATGCACTTCCCGGAATTATAATTGAGGTCACCTGCAAGGTGCGTGGTCAAACGGGCATTGAAATGGAAGCGCTTACAGCGGCGTCTGTCGCGGCCCTAACAGTCTATGATATGGCAAAATCCATTGACCGGGGCATGGTGATCGAGCAGGTTAGGTTGATCGAGAAGTCGGGTGGAAAAACAGGTGAGTGGCGAAGTGACGATCACGGTTAAGTTTTTTTCTTTGATTCGAGAGGCCGTCGCGACGGAGCAGCTCGTCTTAGAGTGGTCTGAATCGCTGTCAACGGTCGGGCAGGTCAAGGCCGTCTTAAGCGAACGCGGCGAGGCTTGGTCCACTGCATTATCACACCCCAATCTCATACAAGCCGTAAACCAACGCGTCGTTTTTCCAGAAGAAAATCTTGCCGACGGTGACGAGCTTGCATTTTTTCCGCCCATGACCGGTGGCTGAGGTGAGGGCTGTAGTAACCGACCAGCTGATCGACCCAGGGCAATTGGCTACTGAATTCTATGCGCGGCACCCGCATGCGGCGGTAACCACGTTTGTCGGCTTTGTGCGTGATTACAATGAGACGAGCCAGGTCGACGATTTGTTTCTCGAGTGTTATGTCGAAATGGCCAGCAAAGTACTCACGGAGCTGGGCGAGGCGGCCGCGTCACGCTTTAGCTTGAAGGCTTGGTATATTGTCCACCGTTATGGAATCTTACCTGTCGAAGATCCGATTGTGTTTGTTGCCACTAGTGCTGACCATCGCGCAGAAGCGTTCAGTGCATGCGAATTTATTATGGACGTACTAAAAACCGATGCGCCGTTTTGGAAGCGAGAACGGTTTGACGATGAGGTTGTCTGGGTTACGGTTAAGGGTTCGGATGAGGATCGTCGCCTTCGCTGGGTTGATAAGGATAAAGCGTCATGAAGTACTGCTCTAAATGCGCGCACGAGACGGTGCGAGAGATTCCTGAGGGTGAAGATCGAGAGCGCGACGTGTGCCCGGCGTGCAGGGAAATTTTTTACGTCAATCCGAAGGTGATTGTAGGATGTATTCCCACCATTGGAGACAAGGTGCTCTTGTGTAAGCGCGCGATCGAGCCGCGTTATGGCAAATGGACCTTGCCCGCTGGATTTATGGAAAACCGAGAAACAACGGAGGAGGGCGCCGCGCGCGAGACCTGGGAAGAGGCAGAGGCGCGCACCGTCAACATGGCCCTCTACCGGATATTTGATGTGCCGCACATAAGCCAAGTTTACGTATTTTATCGCTGCGACGTGCTCGACGATAAGTTTGGTGCGGGCTCAGAGAGCTTGGAGAGCAAGCTTTACGCCGAGGATGAAATTCCGTGGGACGAACTCGCCTTTCCCGTCGTAGTTGAGATGCTTAGAGAGTTCTTTGAAGACCGTAAAACACAGGAATTCCCAGTCAGAAATAGCACGATTCGTTACCAGAAAAGGCGGGCAGGCTGACCGGCAATGACTGACCTGTAGTAAAGGGACGCCCCACACTCCACCAACAAATACGGCAGAGGATTTTAATATGTCACTTCTCAAAATAGACGTCGCAGCACCAGCTTTCACACTCATGGATCATCAGGGTAACGCGGTGTCGCTCTCTGATTATCAGGGCGCGAAAAATGTGCTGGTGTATTTTTATCCAAAAGCCATGACGCCCGGGTGCACGGTTCAGGCGCAAGGCTTGAGAGACAGCGCCAAGCAGCTGGCGTCTCACGATACGATCGTTTTTGGGATCAGCCCAGACCCGGTCAAGCGGTTAGCCAAGTTTGTTGAGCGCGATGAGCTGAACTTTCAATTGTTGAGCGACGAGGATCACGCAGTGGCAGATGCCTATGGCGCATGGGGGCCTAAGAAGTTTATGGGCCGAGAATACGACGGAATTCTTCGGACCAGCTATCTGATCGACAAGCAAGGTGTGCTGCGGCACATTTTCGACAAGTTTAAGACGAAAGATCACCATGAGGTGGTTCTGCATAAGATGGCGGAGCTTGGCCTGTGATTGATCTCTATACCTCGCCCACACCCAATGGGCATAAGGTGTCAATCGCGTTAGAAGAAATGGGGTTGGACTATGAGTTCCAGACCATTGATCTACGCTCGGGCGAGCAAAAGCGAGAGCCTTTTTTAACGCACTCACCCAACGGCCGTATTCCTGCAATTTATGACAGAGATTTTGACCTGTCTATTTTTGAGTCGGGTGCGATCATGATGCATCTTGCGGAAAAGAGCGGGAAATTTCTCCCGACTGATGTGGTGGGGCGCTCGCGAGTCGTCCAGTGGCTAATGTTTCAGATGGGCGGTGTTGGACCTATGATGGGACAGGCGAATGTCTTTTTTCGCTACTTCCCAGAGAAATTACAGCCGGCAATTGACCGTTATCAGAGTGAAGGGCGTCGACTGTTTGAGGTGCTCGATGCACAGTTGAGCAAGACGGAGTACCTTGCCGGCGATTACAGCATTGCTGACATGGCGAACTGGGCGTGGGTGCGAACACACCGCTGGAGCGGAATAGACATTGACGGTCTTGAACATCTTCAACGTTGGCACAAGGCCATAAAGCAGCGACCCGCGGCGGAGAAAGGACTGACCATTCCCGTTGATTTGCGGTTATTGCGTGACGGCAACGAGGACTCTAAGGAGACGAAAGACTTTATCAAGGGCGCCCAAACGATGGTTCAGGGCGTTAAAAAGGACTGAGAAACGGTGTATAGAGCAATCACGTGTAATACCAATGGCATTCGCGCCGCGAACCGAAAGGGGTTCTTTGAGTGGCTTGCGGATCAGGACGCCGACGTGGTGTGTATTCAGGAAACGAAGGCGCAGGAGCATCAACTGGTCGACGATGTATTTCGTCCCGAAGGCTATCATTGCTATTACAACGATGCTGAGCGCAAAGGCTACAGCGGTACTGCACTATTCGCAAAACAAAAGCCTCAGAGTATTGAGGTGAAAGTGGGGTGGGAACCTGTCGACTCTGAGGGACGCTATTTGCGTGCTGACTTCGAGGGACTGAGTGTGATTTCGCTCTACGTGCCCTCTGGGTCAAGCAACGAGGCTGCTCAGGCACGTAAGGATGTGTTCATGGAGCGTTTCACCCCGCATCTGAGAAGCCTGCTGAGCGAGGAGCGGGAGTTTATAATTTGTGCGGACTGGAATACCTGCCATCAGAATATTGACCTAAAAAACTGGCGAAATAATCAGAAAAACTCTGGGTTTATGCCTTATGAGCGTGAGTGGTTAACGCATTTATACGAGGAGCAGGGTTGGGTTGATGCGTTTCGGGAATTCACATCAGAACCTGAGCTTTACACCTGGTGGTCCAATAGGGGGCAGGCGTGGGCGAACAATACCGGATGGCGGCTTGATTATATGCTGGTGAGCCCTGGACTCTCAGGACGTGCGCGTGAGGTCGCCGTTTATAAAGAGGCGCGATTCTCGGATCACGCCCCCGTTATTATTGATTTTGAAATGTAGAAAAATTATTACATTGATTCCGTAAGTTATTAATTTATAGAGGTTTAGTTATGTTTATTAGTCAGGCGCATGCACAGACAGCAAATTCAGCACCCGCGGGTGGGGAGTGGTTCCTGCCGGCGATGATGATTGGCTTGTTGATTTTTATGTACTTCACCACCATCAGGCCTCAGCGTAAACGCCAGAAAGAGCATGCGGAACTGGTCAGCTCGTTATCCAAGGGTGATGAGGTTTTGATGAGCTCCGGACTGATGGGGAAGGTTATGGATCTTTCTGATTTGTACGTGGTGGTTAATGTGTCTGACAAGGTCGATCTTAAGTTTCAACGCACGCACGTCACCGCAACATTACCCAAAGGTACGATTAAAACCTTGGGCGCATAAACGCATGGTTACGTACCCTCCAAGGGAGCCGCTGGCGCTCTTGCCGACGCCGTTTGTGCTTCTTGAGCGTGCAACTGCCCGTTGGGGCCGTGGACGCCAAATCTGGTGCAAGCGCGATGACCTTACGGGTTCACTGTTGACCGGAAACAAGGTCAGAAAACTCGAGTTTATAGCGGCAGAGGCTCGAGCACGCCAATGCACCGTCTTGGTTACG
>CAYVQI010000044.1:0-16174 GCA_964454155.1 uncultured Alteromonadaceae bacterium
TCGTCTAGAGGGCCGATCATAGCGAGGTCGTGGTTTGATTCCTATATAATTGCGTATAATGTATATTATGTTAAATTGTTAATGTAACGAAGCCGTCCAACCTGCACACACCAGTAAACTGTGGATTTGAGCACAACTGCGATACTGTGTAGTTTGCTCACCACGGGAGGCTCGTGTCTCCGTACTTCAACACCATCACTGACGAGATCACGGCATGCTTGCACGAGTTTTAACGGCACTAGCTTCGGTTCTGCTTTCCCTCAGCTATCACAGTCATGCGACTGCACTGATACCCACTGACCAGCAGTCTGAGACGCTCCGCGCGCTCATTGAGAAACTCGAAGACAGTCACTACGTAGACCGTCGCTACAATGACGTCATGTCAAGAGAACACCTCACCAGTTACCTTGAGCGACTTGACCCCTCCCATCTCTACTTTACGACGCGCGATATCGCAGATTTTGATCGGTTTGCGACGGTTCTCGACGACCACGGCCGCAAGGGAGATGTCACTGCGTCCTTTGACATTTTCAACCGGTATGAGGCACTTGCACGCGAGCGACTCGATGAAGTCATCGGCACGATGGATGCGCGTGTCAACGGGTTCGATTTTGAGGTCGATGAGTTCATTGGCTCAGACCCTACCGAGCGGGACTGGGCAGCGACCCAGTCCGAGCTCGATGATCGATGGCGCAAGCGTTTAAAGAACCAAGTACTTGGCTTGAGATTGGCTGATAAAGCAGCGGAAGAAATTGCACCCACGCTTACGAGGCGTTACGAGAACCAGCGACTGCGGCTCAGCCAATACAATACGCAGGATGTCTTTGCGGTCTACGCTAACGCCCTTACGGCCCAGTTTGGTCCTCACACCAGTTACTTTTCGCCACGACGGGCGGAAAATTTTGACATCGACATGAAGCTGAGTCTCGAGGGGATCGGCGCCGTTTTACAAAACGAAGATGAATACGTAAAGGTCGTCCGCGTTGTGCCAGCGGGTCCAGCGGACAAGCAAAGCAACCTCAAGGCCTCGGAGCTCATCGTTGCCGTCGGACAAGGCGATGAGGGACCCATGGTCGATGTCATCGGTTGGCGACTCGACGACGTGGTGGACCTTGTTAGAGGTAAAAAAGGCACCGTTGTGAGGCTCGACGTTATACCCGCCTCGGGACGTTCTGACGAATTGCGGCGCCTTGCTATTGTGCGTAATGAAGTCCGGCTCGAGGAGCAGGCGGCACAGTCAAAAGTCATTGAGATTAATGACGTGAACGGCACAACGCGGAAAATAGGTGTGATTGATGTGCCGGCCTTCTACCTTGACTTTGAAGCCTACCGTCAAGGTAACCCTGATTTTCGTTCTACATCTCGCGATGTCACAAAGCTTGTAAACGAGCTTAATGACGCGGGTATTGATGGACTGGTTATTGACCTCCGAGGTAATGGTGGCGGCTCATTGCGCGAAGCCAATGAGCTGACAGGGTTGTTTATTGAGTACGGTCCGACCGTGCAGATACGAGGTTCCGGGAGTCGCGTATGGCGAGATGGAAAGCGTCGCCGAGGCCCCTACTACGACGGCCCAATGGCCGTAATGATTGACCGATTGAGTGCCTCTGCGTCCGAGATTTTTGCCGGCGCATTGCAAGATTATGGGCGTGCGATTGTTGTTGGCGATCAGAGTTTCGGGAAAGGCACCGTGCAGACGTTAGTCGACTTGCCCGAGGGTCAACTCAAGATCACTGAGAGTAAGTTTTATCGTATCTCTGGAGACAGCACACAACATCGTGGTGTCATTCCGGATATTCGTTATCCGTCACTGCTTCAGCATGATGAGATTGGTGAAAGCGCGTTAGATAAGGCCCTTGACTGGGACAGAATCTCGCCAATTCGCCACAAAGACTATGGCGCAGTAAACACCATTCTTCCCTCTTTAATCGCGAAACACACTGAGCGCGCGAATCAGGATCCCGATTTTCAGTACATATGGGACCAAAAGACGCTCGCTAAGACGATTCGGGGTGCGGAGACCATTCCACTCAATCAGATGACCCGCGTAGAGCTACGCGAAGCGCAAGAACGACAGTACTTGGCCATTGAGAACACGCGTCGGATTGCGAAGGGCCTCCCAAAACTCGCGTCACTCGACGACCTCTTCGTCGATACCGAGGAGAAGAATGACAGTGCTGAGGGGGCTGATACTCCCGAGAATGTCGGCCTAGGCGGTGATCCGGAGGCAGAGGCTGATGATGACGATCAAGACGCCCTCATCACGGAGACGGCCCGTATACTTGCCGATGCCATTAATCTGCGTGGACCTATTATGGCGAGGATCGACAGACCTTAACGTACAGGTGCCCTATCAAGCCGCAGCAATAGTGTCGCCCCCAAAATAGGGAACGAGTGCGGCTGGGAGCTTGATAGTACCGTCGGCCTGTTGCCCGTTTTCCACTACCGCGACTAACGTTCTGCCAACGGCAAGACCCGAGCCATTTAAGGTATGCAGCAGTTCGGGCTTGCCCGTCTCGGGATTTCGCCAGCGTGCTTGCATCCTTCTGGACTGATAGTCTCGAAAATTCGAGCAGCTCGAAATCTCTCTGAAGGCACTCTGCCCAGGTAACCAGACCTCCAAGTCGTAAGTCATTGCGGCACTAAATCCAAGATCGCCCCCGCACAATCGAACCTTTCGGTATGGGAGCTCGAGTAGCTGCAGCACTGCCTCTGCGTGAGACGTCAATGCCTCCAAAGCCGCATCGGACTGATCAGGTCGCACCGCCTGAACTAATTCGACCTTCTCAAACTGGTGCTGCCGAATAAGACCGCGTGTGTCGCGCCCATAACTGCCTGCTTCGCTTCGAAAGCAAGGCGTATGCGCCGTGAACTTAACGCCCTCCTCGCCCAGTTCATCGGCCTCTACAATCCGATCACGAAGCATATTGGTTACCGGGACCTCAGCCGTTGGTATTAAGTAATAGCCGGAGTCACCTTCAATTTTAAACGCATCTTCAGCAAACTTAGGCAATTGGCCCGTACCGTAAAGCGATTCGCTATTAACCATAAAGGGCACGTAGACCTCAGTGTAACCGTGCTCTGTCGTGTGAAGATCGAGCATAAACTGAGCCAGCGCGCGCTGAAGGCGTGCAAGCGGACCCTGCAAGACGCTGAAACGGCTCCCCGTGATTTTCCCGGCCATTTCAAAGTCCAGCTGGCCTAACGCCTCGCCCAGATCGGCGTGATCTTTTGCGTCAAACGACATGACCCTCGGTGTGCCCCAAACGAGTACTTCTTCATTGTCCGCCTCGTTCAGGCCTGCGGGCACGACCGAGTCAGGGACGTTGGGCGTACCCATAAGGAGTTCATCGAGCAACGCCTGGACGTTCTTTGCCCGCTCAACCGCCGCTTCGAGCTCGCTCGATATTCGCGCTAATGCGTCGTTAACCTCTGCCTTTGCTTCGTCAACAGTTTTACCTTGGGCGATCAGGGCGCCCACGGCTTTTGAGGCTTTTTTTCGGTCCGCGAGCAGTTCCTGGCTACGAATATCCGCCGCTTTACGCTCCGAATCGAGTTGCAAAAACTCATCCACAGGAAACTCAAAGCGCTTTTTCCTTAGCGCTTGTGCTATTTGTTGTGGGTCCTGCCGAACCTGTTTGATGTCGAGCATGATGTCATTCGAAGGCCGGTGATTGGGGCCGGTAGTTTACCGCACAATAAAAATTAGTCGACAATCGATCGTGCAAAGGAAAAACCGAGCATGCAACTGATGAGGCAAATGAGCACGGATAAGCTCGCGTAAAGGGCGGCCCGGACAAGATGCCCCTCTTGGACATCGGATAACAGCTCTAATGAGAACGCTGAAAACGTGGTAAACGCGCCAAGAAAACCGACTGTTAGACCCATATGGAGCGCTTCTGGCGCCTCTAGACGTTGAAATGCAACAAACAAGAAGCCCATAAAAAAGGCACCTACAACGTTCACTGAAAATGTCGCAACATGCAGGTGCGCTACCCCGCTCGCCGTCAAAAGTTGTCCAACTCCGTAACGTGAAACAGCGCCCAGCGCACCACCAAGTGCCAGTGCTAAAAGGTTCATGGCGTTGTCTCTAATGTGATCGAGGGTGCGGCGGTTGAAGACTCGTTGTAAAACTCGGCGCCAGCAGGAAATTCGAAGGCAAAGTCGCTAGGACTGAGATTGGAAGTCGCACTAAGTTTCAGCCTGAGAACAGTCTCCTGGTCCAAAGCATCAGTGAGTCTAATTTCAATATTGTCAGCAGCACTTGAGATGAGCGTCATCCGCTCTATGCCAGAGGGCAATCCGGGTTCAGACGACTCGATCGATCCTGCGCGCCCGGAATTACCCTCCCAGATTCGAGCCAAGGGTAAATCCTCGAGGTTAGGACGGTCGCGCAGTATGACGATGTCGAGGTCCTTATCCCACTGCCAAAACCCGTCTTCGTTGAGCAGTAAAAGCTGCCGATCAGGTGAATCAATCTCCCATCGATACAGGTCGGGCTTTATTGTGGAAAACGTACCGCGCGTCTCCACAAGGGCGGTCCCTGAGGAATCACTTAAAATTTGTGAAAAAACGCCACTCGCCGTCACTGCAGTCGCCAAAGGCCAGGCATCATCATCAGATAGGGTGTTAGTACTGAGCAATACCAAACACATGTAAAAGACTGCGCGAACGATCAACCGTCACTCCCTGGTGGCGGCGGAGCAAGAACCTCACGCTGGCCATTCGTTCCCATTGGGGTAACGACGCCGGTGGCCTCCATGGTTTCTATGAGTCGCGCGGCTCGGTTGTAGCCAATCCGCAACTTGCGCTGCACAGAGGAAATAGATGCGCGCCTACTGCTGCACACATAGTGAACCGCCTCGTCATAAAGCGCATCACTCTCAGGATCGTCGTCGGACGACGCGGCAGACTGCAGCTCTTGCGCGGTAACAGGCGTCTGCCCTCCTTCGTCTAACAGTCCCTCAATAAAATCGGGAGTCCCACGTCTGCGCCAGTCTGCAACGACCCGGTGCACTTCTTCATCTGAGCAAAAAGCGCCGTGGACACGGGTTGGCGTACTTGAGCCCGATGGCAAATACAACATGTCCCCATAACCCAGTAACTGCTCCGCTCCCCCCTGATCCAAAATAGTCCTAGAATCGATTTTCGATGACACTGAGAAGGCTACACGCGAGGGAATATTGGCCTTGATCAATCCGGTAATCACGTCAACCGATGGTCGCTGTGTAGCAAGCACTAAGTGGATGCCGGCCGCTCGCGCTTTTTGAGCGATCCTGGCAATGAGTTCTTCTACCTTTTTGCCCACAATCATCATCATGTCAGCAAACTCGTCAATAACAACGACAATGCTGGGCAAGGTAGTTAACGCAGGCGCCGTTTGTTCCTCACCCGTCAACTCGAGCACGGGATCGGGCTTCCAAAGCGGATCATCAATTGGTGTGCCTGCTTTTTCCGCATCTGCTACTTTACGGTTATAGCCTGCAAGGTTTCTGACGCCCAGTAACGACATAAGTTTGTAGCGTCGCTCCATCTCAGCCACGCACCATCGGAGTCCATTACCTGCGTCTTTCATGTCGGTAATGACTGGCGTCAGCAGATGTGGAATACCGTCGTAGACAGACAGTTCAAGCATCTTAGGGTCAACCAAAATCAATCGAACTTCATCGGGTGTCGCCTTATAGAGCAGACTCACCAGCATGCAGTTCACGCCTACTGACTTGCCGGAGCCCGTTGTTCCGGCGACCAAAACGTGGGGCATCTTACCCAGGTCGGCGACCACTGGAGTACCCGAGATATCGTGTCCAAGCGCAATGGTCAGCGGTGACTTCGCTTCCTCAAAAATCTCGGAACTGAGTACGTCCCTGAAGTTGACCGTCTGACGATCCGCGTTTGGAATCTCAATGCCAACGACACTTTTTCCTTGAATGACCTCGACCACCCGAACAGAATTTACAGCCAGTGAGCGCGCCAAGTCTTTTGCCAGATTCGATATGCGACTCACCTTTACGCCCGCCGCAGGTTGTATTTCAAAGCGCGTCACCACTGGGCCTGGATAGACCGAAACGACCTCAGCGGTGATACCGAAGTCCGCAAGTTTGAGCTCAAGTAAGCGCGACAACGATTCGAGTTCTGATGCCGAGTACCCGCGTGGGCCCGAGTGTGTCGGTGCATCCAAAAGTTCAAGCGGTGGCATTGGCATTAGGTCGGGCAGCTCAAAGAGTGCCTGCTGTTTGGCCTTTTCGACTTTTTTACTCCCCCCATCTAAAAGTTTGGGCGGCTTTATTTTTAACGGTGGTCTGCGCTTCTCTTTCTCAACATGTTCGGCTATCTGAATACTGCGTTTACTCTTCTCCTGTCTGAGCTTACGGCGGTCATTAAAGTCATCGATGCGCACCCTTGCGGCAGTTAAGGCTCCCAATGTTATTGCGCCGACTTTATCCGCAACCTTCAACCAATCGACATCCAGCGCCAACGTACCACCAAGCAAGGTGCAAAAGCTCAACAGCAACCGCGCGCCAAAATCGGAAAATGCTGCGGTGAACCAATGGGAGATCGCGTACCCAATAATACCGCCGCTGCCCTGCGGCAAAAAATCATTAGCAGGCAAAGCCAGGCTGACCAATCCAGTGCTTGCGCCCAGAAAAGCGAGCCAACCGAAGCCAGAAATTACGCGATCAGTCGACGTTAGATCCACAGAAGCTCTCGGTTTTACCCGACGATATGCCCAAAAGAGAAGGGACAGAGGAATAACCAAGGCGACGAAACCCACCAACGAGTAACTCATATCGGCGAAGTAAGCCCCGACCACCCCTGCTTGATTCAGTACGCTGCTGGCGGACCCACTAGAGCTCCATCCGGGATCGGCGGTGTCGAACGTGGTTAGGCTGACGACGGAAAAAGAAGCGACTGCGAGGCCCGCGATAAAGCCAACGCTTGCAAGCACGCTTGGCGCGCTGATGTCCTGCTCTCCCTTTATCGATTTTGAAGGTGCATTCTTGGCCGACACTGTGGTGCTCCCCCAGTTTGTTTGACGCATCATATCACAAAGAAAAACACCTATTTTCTTAAAATAAGATCTATTTTTCATGTACTTAGGGCGTTTATTTCCAAGATCTTGCGTTCATCGGCATTTCGAAAGAAGACAGAATGCGCTACCCTCCTCGCCACTTTTAGGGCTTCTTGGAAAATCCACGCGAATGAGTACAAAACATCATCACAGATTGGTTATTTTAGGCTCGGGGCCAGCGGGCTACACGGCCGCGGTTTATGCCGCAAGAGCGAACCTAGCCCCTGTTGTCATCACGGGGATGCAGCAAGGCGGCCAACTGACCACAACCACCGAAGTAGAAAATTGGCCCGGTGGTCCGGAGGGCTTGCAGGGTCCGGCGCTAATGCAAGAGATGCAGGCGCATGTCGAGCGGTATGATGCGTCCATTGTTTTTGACCATATCGATTCCGTCGATTTGTCAAACCGACCTTTTACGCTCAAGGGCTCACACGAATACAGCTGTGACGCGCTGATCATTGCGACGGGAGCCTCAGCACAATATCTTGGCTTACCGAGTGAAACTGCGTTTATGGGCAAAGGGGTAAGTGCCTGCGCCACCTGCGACGGGTTTTTCTACCGGAATAAAGAAGTGGTCGTTGTGGGCGGCGGCAATACCGCTGTTGAAGAAGCACTTTATTTGTCTAACCTCTGCAGCAAAGTTCACCTTGTCCATCGACGCAATGAGCTCCGCGCTGAAAAGGTACTGCAGGACCGACTTTTTGCCAGAGCTGACGAAGGTCGAATCACACTGAACTGGCATCGCCAGCTCGAGGAGGTCGTCGGCGATGCATCGGGCGTAACCGGCGTCCGCTTGTCCTCCACCATGGACGCAACCACGACGGATATTGCCGTCGATGGCGTCTTTATTGCTATCGGGCATAAGCCTAATACTGAGATTTTTGCCGGCCAGCTTGACATGACTGACGGCTATATTCGAACCAGTTCCGGCCTCGACGGTAATGCGACACTGACCTCCGTTGCAGGCGTCTACGCCGCGGGTGACGTGTCTGATCACGTTTACCGCCAAGCCATTACCTCCGCCGGGTTTGGCTGTATGGCGGCGCTTGATGCCGAAAAGTTTCTGGACGCTGAGTCTTAACGCGCGCTGATCGCGGTCAATGGAACCCTTCCCACCGACCGGTACGGCACTTCAGGACCCTAACGGATTGCTTGCCGTCGGCGGCGACCTCAGCGTCGAGCGCCTGCTAGAGGCTTATCGGCGTGGTATTTTTCCTTGGTACGAGGCTGACGAGCCTATTCTTTGGTGGACCCCTAACCCACGGGCCGTCTTGAAGCCCGAGAACTTTTACGCCTCAAAGTCGTTCCGAAAGTTTTTACGTCGCACCGATTGGTGGATTGAGGTCAACCAACAATTCCATAGCGTTGTCGATGCCTGCTCTGCCCTCACGCCCGAGCGAGAAGCGACTTGGATTAGCACGCCAATGAAACAGGCTTACCAAGAACTTCATCGCCTAGGCTACGCCCACAGCATTGAAGTCATGGACCAAGGTTCACTTGTCGGTGGACTCTACGGCGTAAAATTAGGGTCGATTTTCTTTGGCGAGTCTATGTTCTCAAAGGCGACCAATGCCTCGAAATTTGCGCTTCATGCGCTCTGCAGGGGCGACGTATTTGCAGACTTAACCTTGATTGACTGCCAGATGCCCAGTGAACACCTGTCAGCGCTTGGCATGTCCCTCATATCGCGAGAGGCGTTTGAGCAGGCTCTTCAAGCAGGCATCTCACTTTCGAACTGAATGCGAGGCAAACACTGAACACGGAGTATTCCACACGATGGACCGAGGCCACTAGGAGTGCGCAAGGCTTACGGCTCTGCGGCGCGAAAGCCACGCGTGAAAGGTCAGGACCATATAGATAGGAATGCCGAGCTCGAGTACCTCTTCGACAGATCCTGCCCAACGCGACACCTCAGCACTGGTCTCAATTCCAAAGGGTTTTAGCTTCCTAGCCAGCCCATCGATAGACTTGGAGAACGCCAACAGGAAGAAGATGAGCGCGACGCCAAGAGACACGGGCGCGCGCTGCTTCAGGCCTTGTAGAAATTCAACAAAGTGGTTGCGCAGCAACTGGAAGACGGTCCAAAAAATAAGCGCAATAACGAGTAGGCCAATGACCTTTTCCTGTAGCGGAACGTCAGTGCTCAAGTAAAATCGCGACTTTAGAATTCCCATCGTCGTGAAGGCTTTATCGAAATCAAGCTCACGAAAACCAAAGAGCAGCGTCAAAACGACAAAGTAGCCGCGTGAGACAAGAAAATCTCGCCCACCGCGAGCGATCATGTACAGAGCGCACACAAAGTACCCCACGGCAGAGGCCACTTCGATCGGGCCTGATTCACCCATTAGCAGCAGACCGTGACGTTCCCCGAGGTTCAAAACTAGGCCGCACAGTATTAGCAGCCCCAGTGCAAGAACCCCGTAGGCCTTGAGATAGCGGTTATCTGTCATTCTAAAGACTCACTCTAGTGGCGGAGGGCTGACCCAACCGTCGGCCCCAACACGTGAGTTTAATATGGCCGGCGGCCCCCCGCCACACAGTTAGTCGCAAGCGAACGTCATTGTGCATACCGTCGCTAAGGTCTCTCCCCCCTGTTGGGGCCTGTTCAAGGTCCTCAAGGCGTCCAGGTTAAAGTGGGCTGGTGCCCGCAACTTGTTGGTGTTCCCCCTATACGAAGCCCTCTGACCCCGCTACGCTTGATAATGATGAGGCGAGTGTGTCGAAGGCGCGTCGCATGCGCAGACCGCCACGGGGTGGAATGAGCGCTTGGTGCTGGCCTTCATGATTGGGATTAGACGATAAGCCATGACTGCGAACTTAAGAGAAATTAAAGTATTTACGACGTTTCCTCACCGTTGTTCGTACCTGCCCGATAGGGAGGCCACCACCCTATTCGTGGATCCTCGACAAAAAATTACGCCAGAGCTGTACACGGAGCTGTCGACGATGGGTTTCCGCCGTAGTGGCGACCACGTTTACAGGCCACACTGCAATAGCTGCAATGCATGTACAGCCGCTCGTGTCGCGGTCCAGGACTTCACGCCGTCCAAAAGTCAAAAGCGAGTCTTACAGGCTAACAAGGACCTGACACTGAGAATCACGCATTCGGTGAATGACGACGAGGCCTACGCACTCTACGAACGCTACATAACACAAAAGCATGCTGACGGAGACATGTACCCGCCCGACAGGGAGCAATACGAGTCTTTTTTAAACGACAGCCTAGCGTGCACGCAATATTTCAGACTGTACGATCAGGATAAACTGATTTGCATTGCCGTTTCCGACGAAATGCTCGACGGGCTTGCGGCGATCTACACATTTTATGATCCCGACTGTGCCAAGCGAAGCTTGGGGACGTTGGCGGTGCTGCTGCAGATTTCGCATGCGAAAAAACTCAGCCTACCGTTTGTCTATTTGGGATACTGGATCGAGGGTTGCCGTAAAATGAGCTATAAAACCCGTTTCAGACCGCTTGAGCTACTCAGTAATGGGCGATGGCACGGCGTAGACAACGAACCGGTGAGCGAGCTCTCAGCAATCCCCGTCGTCAATATCTCGAACGAATCACGACCGTAACTTAACGCTCTCGATAGGTAATTCGCCCCTTACTTAAATCGTAGGGGGTGACTTCAACACGGACTTTATCTCCCGTGAGAATCCGAATGTAGTTCTTACGCATCTTCCCTGAGATGTGCGCGGTAACGACATGCCCATTCTCAAGGCGCACTCGAAACGTTGTATTGGGGAGCGTGTCTATGATTTCCCCTTCCATTTCGATCTGATCTTCTTTAGCCATTAAGCCTTTCCAGTAATAAAGTGATGGCGCGCACTCTATAGGAAAGTGCGCGCTAGGAAAACCGTGAGTTTTGGACAAACACTTACGCGTTAAGCGGTCACTGCTTCGTCGACGGTCTCGGTCTCTGACGAGACTGTGAGCCCGTCACCATCAAGGTTAACCGAGACCTTGGCAATACCACCCTTGGCGAGCGCACCAAACAGTACCATTTCCGCAAGCGGCTTCTTAATGTGCTCCTGAATGACTCGCTCCATCGGGCGAGCACCCATGTTTCGGTCATAACCCTCCGTGACAAGCCATTCGCGTGCTGGTTCGTCAACGTGAAGCTGAACTCGCTTCTCGTCAAGTTGCGTCTGTAGGGCCGTCAGGAATTTATCGACGACCGTGAGGATCACGTCCTGACCTAATGGTTCGAAAGGCACAATGGCATCAAGTCGATTTCTAAATTCAGGTGTAAACAATTTATTAATCGCTTCTAGCGCATCCGTGCTGTTGTCTTGGTCAGAAAAACCTATCGATCGTTTGGAGACACTCTCAGCACCTGCGTTCGTAGTCATGACCACGATCACGTTTCTAAAATCAGCTTTTCGACCGTTATTATCCGTTAGTGTTCCGTGGTCCATTACTTGAAGCAGTAAGTTGAATACTTCTGGATGCGCCTTCTCGACTTCGTCGAGTAACACAACAGAATGTGGATGTTTGGTGACCGCGTCGGTTAATAGGCCACCCTGGTCATAACCAACGTAGCCCGGAGGCGCCCCGATCAATCGCGAGACGGTGTGCCGCTCCATGTACTCGGACATATCAAACCGGAGCAGCTCAAGCCCCAACTGCATCGCCAACTGTTTCGTCACCTCGGTTTTACCTACACCGGTAGGGCCCGCCAAAAGGAAGCTACCAATTGGTTTGTCGCCGGAGCGTAAGCCGGCGCGCGCCAACTTAATCGAGCTGACCAATTGACTGACTGCCTTATTCTGTCCAAACACCACCAAGGAAAGATTGCTCTCGAGTTTTTCGAGCAACTCCCTGTCGTCGCTTGTCACTGTCTTTGGAGGAATTCGGGCGATTTTCGCAACCACTGCTTCAATGTCGCCCGGACCCACTACTTTTTTGCGCTTACTCACGGGCTGAAGTTGCTGATAAGCGCCGGCTTCGTCGATCACATCAATGGCTTTGTCGGGCAGGAATCGATCTGTGATAAAACGATCAGCCATCTCGGTCGCCGTTCGAAGCGCTTTATCGGTATAGCGCAACCCGTGGTGCTCCTCAAAGCGAGACTTCAGCCCCTTGAGAATTTTGTACGCATCCTCCACGGACGGCTCCAACACATCGACTTTTTGAAACCTGCGACTCAAGGCTTTGTCTTTGTCGAAAATACCGCGATATTCGGCGTAGGTCGTCGAACCAATGCAGCGTAGCTTTCCGGAGCTGAGGAGTGGCTTCAGTAAATTGCTTGCGTCCATAACCCCACCCGACGCCGCACCAGCACCGATAATCGTATGGATCTCATCAATGAACAAAATCGAGCCTTCCCGGCGCTTAAGATCTGCTAGCACGCCCTTGAAACGCTTTTCAAAGTCGCCGCGATACTTGGTTCCTGCAAGCAACGCACCCAAGTCTAGAGAAAACACCTCGGCAGTCTTTAACGTATCCGGAACCTGCCCGTCGACAATAAGCTTCGCCAACCCTTCCGCGATAGCTGTTTTACCCACACCCGACTCACCCACCAGCAGAGGATTATTCTTGCGCCTTCGCGCCAAAATTTGCGCGACACGCTCCACCTCCTCCAGACGACCAATCAGGGGATCTATTTGTCCGTGAGCGGCCTCTTCGTTCAGGTTGGTCGCATACTTATTGAGAGGGCTCTCCTCCTCTCCATCGCCTTCCGGTGACGCACCATTCGCTTGCAGCTCATCGCCGTCAACACTCTCACCATCCTCGTCTTTACTCACACCGTGTGTAATAAAATTAACAATGTCGAGACGCGAAATATCTTGAGTTTTCAGGAAGTAAACCGCCTGGCTCTCTTGCTCGGAAAAAATAGCCACTAAAACATTAGCCCCGGTGACCTCTGTTTTCCCAGAGCTTTGCACATGAAAAACAGCCCTTTGAAGAACGCGTTGGAATCCCAATGTGGGTTGCGTATCGACCTCGTCCTCACCAGATACTAAAGGTGTTGTCGCATCGATGAACTCCGATACATCACCGCGTAAGGCGTCGATGTCGGCGCTACAGGCTCGCAGGACAGCCTGCGCAGCGCTGTCGTCAAGCAACGCCAACAACAAGTGTTCAACCGTAATGAACTCGTGCCGTTGCGCTCTCGCTTGTTTAAAAGACTCGTTTAACGCTCTTTCGAGATCTTTACTCAACACGTACCTTTCTCCTTAGTCTTCATCTTGCGAGGGTTCAACCTCGCACAGCAGTGGATGCCCATTGTCTCTTGCAGCCTGATTGACCAACTCCGCCTTTGTCTCAGCGACGTCTCTTGTGTAGATACCACAGACGCCTTTTCCTTGCGTGTGCACTGCAAGCATCACCTGAGTCGCCTTTTCACGCGTCAGTGAAAAGAAGTGTTCGAGCACCTCCACCACAAACTCCATCGGCGTGTAATCGTCGTTTAACAGCACCACCCGGTAAAGTGACGGCCGCTTAAGTTTTGGCTTGGCTGGTGCGACGGCGAGATCGCCTTCGTCTTCGCCCGCTCCAGGCTTACTCGACATCAACAAAACGCCTTTCTTAAAATCGTGGTCAATCATGCTCATCATGTGTAACGGAAACACCTCATTATAGTGTAGTACGAACAAACGAGCCTTTTGGTCGTTAGTTTGTCAAAAGGATTTCTGGCTCAGAAAAAAAAGCCCGCATACGCGGGCTTTACCGTTTCAGTCGCTTGCTTCAGGCCATGTGGTCGACAATCGCGTCGCCAAATGCCGAGCATGACACCTCGGTCGCATTGTCGGTAAGACGTGCGAAATCATAAGTCACTGTCTTTGCCTGAATCGCGCCGTTCATTCCAGTGATAATAAGATCAGCCGCCTCGTTCCAACCCAAATGGCGCAGCATCATTTCTGCTGACAAAATCAATGAGCCGGGGTTCACTTTGTCTTGCCCCGTATACTTAGGCGCTGTGCCGTGCGTTGCCTCAAACAGCGCAATGTCATCGGAAAGGTTCGCACCGGGCGCAATACCTATTCCACCAACCTGTGCGGCTAGTGCGTCAGACAGGTAGTCGCCATTGAGGTTCAGGGTTGCAATCACACTGTACTCCTTAGGGCGCAATAACACCTGCTGAAGCATCGCGTCGGCAATGACATCCTTGACGATAATATCGTCGCCATTGTTTGGGTTCTTAATCTTTACCCAGGGGCCGCCGTCCAGCAATTCACCGCCGAACTCTTCCATTGCGAGTTCATAACCCCAGTCACGGAAGCCTCCCTCAGTAAACTTCATGATATTGCCTTTGTGGACCAACGTGACCGACGGGAGTTCTTGATCAATCGCGTATTGCAGTGCTTTACGGACCAGACGCTGGGTTCCCTCAACAGACACCGGTTTAATACCAATGCCCACATTTTGTGGGAACCGGATCTTTGTGGCGCCCATTTCTGTAATCAGAAAATCAACGACTTTGTTGGCTTCCGGAGATCCCGCTTGGAACTCAATGCCCGCATAAATGTCTTCAGAGTTCTCACGAAAAATCACCATATTTGTATCGCCAGGACTCTTCACCGGCGACGGCACGCCTTCGAACCAACGAACAGGACGTAAGCAGGTATAGAGATCCAGCTCTTGTCTCAGAGCGACGTTTAGCGAGCGAAAACCACCCCCAACGGGCGTCGTCAAAGGCCCCTTGATCGCAACAAGGTAAGACTTAATCGCATCGAGCGTTTCCTGTGGGAACCAGTCCCCTTCATACAGCTCCGCCGCCTTCTCTCCCGTGTAGATTTCCATCCACGCAATACGCTTTTCGCCGCCGTAAGCCTTCTCTACGGCAGCGTCTACCACCTTGATCATGACCGGACTGATATCGATACCGATACCATCACCTTCGATGTAGGGGATGATCGGTGTATTTGGAACGTTGAGACTGTGGTCTTCGTTAGTGGTAATGGGCGTCCCTTGCTCTGGGACTTTGATGTGTTGATATGCCATAGTAGACGGATCCTTACCTGTTTGGTTGGTTGGCTGGCTGGCCGAGCGCTTTAGCTCACCCCCGGATTGAATCATGCTAAGTGATTCGCTTAATGTGGACGGCAATACGTCCTTTTTGTTTTGTCGCGAGTTTACCACTTTTTGGCGTCAACGAACCCTATGAGTCAATTGCTGTTATTTAACAAGCCTTTCCGCGTCATGAGCCAGTTCACAGACCGTGATCGACCGGACAATCCGCGATCTACCCTGGCCGATTTCCTCAGCGCGCCGGGGTTCAGACCTGCTGGCCGTCTCGATTATGACTCGGAGGGTTTACTCATACTCACCAATCACGGTGGTTTACAACACACGCTGGCGCACCCGAAGAAAAAATACTGGAAAACGTATTGGGTGCAAGTAGAGGGCTTAGCAACGCATGAGATGTGTCAGGTACTGGCCCGAGGCGTCCAATTAAAAGATGGGGTGACACTGCCTGCCCGTTGCAGACTTCTCGAAATACCGACTATTTGGGAGAGAAATCCGCCCATACGCCACCGAGCGTCAGTGCCTGACAGCTGGATCGAGCTGTCAATACATGAAGGAAGAAATCGACAAGTCCGCAGAATGACAGCAGCAGTCGGATACCCTACCTTACGATTGGTTCGGCGCAGTGTCGGCCCCTTCACCATTGACGCACTTGCTCCTGGCGAATACCGCTATGAAGATGCCACAACAATGGACCCTATCCGACATGCCTGATGTGCCACGTTTTTTACCACACACCACTGTGGCCTCTGTGATCGAGCGCTCAGGACAGTTTTTGTTGGTCGAAGAGGTCAGCCAGGGTGTCGCGGTACTCAATCAGCCCGCTGGACACTTAGAGCAACACGAAAGCTTGATCGAGGCAGCCGCGAGGGAAACACTAGAAGAGACCTGCTGGCGAAGCGACATCACGGCTTATTTGGGCGTCACTATTGTCACGGCCAAAAATGGCATCTGTTATTTGCGGCACAGTTTTGTTGCAACAGCAACGGAGTTTGACAACACCCAGATACGAGACTCCAGTATCATCGATACTCATTGGATGAGTCGCGAAGAGCTTCTGGCATCTAAAAAGCCGTTACGGCACGGCGTCGTACTTGACGTCATTGACCGATACATTGCCGGCACTGCGG
>CAYVQI010000045.1:0-15907 GCA_964454155.1 uncultured Alteromonadaceae bacterium
CTGAGCAAAGCCCGACGGCACGTTGAGTGCCAGAAGGACGAGGCTTGCGGACAGGCAGCGAAGCATCATCTACTGACGACACTCATAGCCCATTGGCAGGGGTTTATCAGGTTTAGACTCACAGGTTGTGCTCAAAGTCGCGCATAAAGACAGCGAGGCAGTGGGAGTAATCAGCTAAATACTGCATGACTGGACAGTGCATAGGGTGCAGTCCTACCGTGCCGATCCAGTCCTGTCCTCCCTCTGGTGTCAGCCGTTCAAAAAGTGCTTCCATGCAATGGTTACACTAGCGCCTATCTAGACGTTTGCATATGTACTTTTGGGCCGTTTTTTTTTCGGGTCTTTAAAGGTCTTCGTTGCGATTGAACGCACAACCGGCTGTGTCGCCAAATAGGAGTTGCGTTCGCCGCCCCCATTTGTCCTCGAGAAGCGTGAAGGTAACGTCGATAGCGTGAGGATTTCTCGCGCTATCACCAGCGAAAACGAAAATTTAGCCCTGACTTTGCGACGCCCTACCGCGCCAACGTCTGTTTCACGCGGTAAGCATGGGTGCTGACATCCTGCGGTCCTTAAGGGGTGACAGCGTGTTCGATTTAATAGATTCTTCTCGTTTGGGTTTAATCGCTCAAGCCATAGGGAGTGAGTCTTGTCTGAAACTGTTTTGATCGTAGGCGCAGGTGCGACTGCTGGTGTCGGTGGGGCGTTGGCACGTAAGTTCTCCGAGGCGGGCTACCACGTCATCGTTGTTGGGAGAACCCAAGAGAAGCTTGAGGCTCTTGTGTCTGAAATCAGAGAAAGAGGGGGTTCGGCTGGGAGTGTGGTGGCCGACGTGACCTCTGAGATCGATCAAGAGAAGATGGTTGAGGCTGTTCGAGCCCGCAAGGAGCCTCTCGCCGCAGCGATTTACAATGCCGGCAGTAACTTCCCCATAAAATTTTCTGACGTGACGCCAGAGCAATTCGAAGAGTTTTGGCGAATTGGATGCTTTGGCGCATTTCTCACCGCTCGTCACGCGCTTCCGCTTTTCTCTGAGCAAGGAAAGGGTTCGCTATTTTTTACTGGAGCCTCGGCCTCGTTGCGAGGTCGCCCTAATTTTGCGCATTTCTCAGTCGCCAAGGCAGGACTTCGAAACCTTGCTCAGGCCGTGGCGCGCGAATACGGGCCGCAGGGCATTCACGTCGCTCACGTGGTGATCGATGGGGTCGTCAACGGAGATATCGTTCGCGGGCGTTTTGGCGATTACTTGACGTCACTGGGTGACGATGGGGCGCTTGAGCCCGATGCAATTGCCGACGCGTTTTGGTCACTGCATACCCAACATCCGTCAGCCTGGACGCACGAGCTCGACTTGCGGCCCTACAAAGAGAGTTGGTAGAGCACCCCATCTCTCGGGTGTTAGGTGGCCCTTTTTTCGCGCCCCAAGATGTGGTTGTTATGCCGTCTAATGGTGGTAATACAGATGAAGTTTTGTAAAACAGAGTTTGAGCTTAAGAGAGTCGGGGCTGGTATGAGACGGTTTGTTATTTTAGGGCTGGTTGTGGGGCTGACGAGTTGTGCTGTTGTGGGCGTAACGACAGCCGTGGTGTCGACGGCGGCTAAAGTCGCTACTGTACCTGTTAAGGTCATCGGCGCAGCGGTTGAGGTCGTCACGCCAGATGATGACAAACCGGATGGCAAATCCGATGATACCAGCGAAAACTGATATCAACTCAACCCCAATGCCCCTTAAAACGGGCGACTCTGAAGGGTTAAGGTCAGCGACAGAAGGCGGTTTATCTTCCTTCATTATTAAGGCTTTACGCACACAAGACACGTTTTAGGGTCGCCAAAGTGCGTCGCCTCATTTCGTCCTCATAGGGAAGGTAAACATGAAAGCTGAGCTTCAAGAAGTGATGGGCATGCTGCGAAAACTACAAGGCTCGATTGACTTTGGTAACGCACCCGCTGACGAGCGGGAGGAGTTAGCCACAGACGTCGCCGATATAATGGACGAGTTGTTTGAGATAATGAAGAGACTGCCCGACGAGGAGTGAGTAGTACTCGCTTATGCCTGAGGATAGGCAATAAAGGCGCTGTTTAGTGGTGTTTTAGATCGTTGGTGCCCAGAAGAGGACTTGAACCTCCACGCCCTTGCGAGCACTAGCACCTGAAGCTAGCGTGTCTACCAATTTCACCACCTGGGCAGGTAAGTCAAAAAATAAGGATCGCGAGGCTACTCGCCAGATATTTATTTGTCAATCACATCACCGTACACTGCCTGCGAAGCCTACGTCTGCATTGGCGCGCTTCACTCCACTTCACTCCACCGGCGGTCCTTTGAAAAAAACCTCTAAGCAACAATCCTTGTCCGACCCTCATGCTGATCGAGAGGCACAAAAATACGATCAACCCATCGCGAGCCGTGAGCTGATTTTAGAGGTTATGGCCAAGCATGATGTGCCCATAAGATTTAAAGAGCTTGCATCGGCGCTCGGCATTAACGATGACGACGGGTTGTTCGCCCTACAAAAACGGGTAAAAGCAATGCAGCGCGCAGGCCAGCTGATTGCAGGTCGTCGAGGCGCTTTGGGCTTGCCCAAAAAGATGGATCTAGTGAAGTGTAAAATCATTGGGCACCGAGACGGCTATGGATTTGCCTCACCGGTTGAGGAGGGCGATGATTTTTTTCTTTCAAGTCGTCAAATGTACCGCGTCTTCGATGGTGACGAAGTGCTGGTTGCCCAGTCGGGGCACGACGACAAGGGACGTCCGAGTGGACACGTTGTCGAGGTGCTCAGTCGCGCGCACACATCGATTGTCGGTCGGTACATGGAGGAGGGCGGTATTGGCTATTTGCTCCCACATAATCGACGAATCAGTAACCACGTTCTCATCCCACCCAAGCTTAAAGCGGGTGCGCAATCGGGGCAGCTGGTCTCTGTCAATATTACCGACTATCCGACTGAGGTACTGGGCGCCAAAGGGGCCGTAGAGGAGATTCTGGGTGATCATTTAGATCCTGGGCTTGAGATTGACGTGGCGATCCGAGCACATGATATTCCGCATGAGTGGCCCGATGCGGTCTTAACACAAGCGGGTACGCTTCGCGATGAGCCGACAGAGGCCGACAAAGCAGATCGCGTTGACCTGCGCGGTCTTGGGCTGGTTACGATCGATGGCGAGGACGCGCGAGATTTTGATGATGCGGTTTACTGCGAGGCTGAGGGATCTGGGTTTCGCGTTTGGGTTGCCATTGCTGATGTGGGTCATTACGTTCCCATCGGGAGCGCACTGGACGAAGAGGCTTTTACGCGCGGTAACTCGGTGTATTTTCCAGAGCGCGTTGTCCCTATGTTCCCCGAGGTGCTGTCCAACGGGTTGTGTTCGCTCAAACCCCAAGTAGACCGGCTCGCCATGGTCTGCGAGATGGTGATTGATGGCAACGGGCAGGTCACTGACTCGTGCTTTTACGAGGCAGTGATTCATTCGCATGCACGATTGACGTATACGCAAGTGGGGCAGGTCCTTGAAGAGGGCTATAGCGATGATGTTGCTTCTGAGCGGTATGAGGGTCTCACACGGTTACACGACCTCTACAAGGTGCTGCGAGCGGCACGATCAAAGAGGGGGGCGATTGACTTCGAGACCGTCGAGACACGAATTATGTTCGACGAAAATCGAAAGATCGATGCGATTGTCCCAGTTATCCGAAACGATGCTCACAAACTGATTGAGGAGTGCATGCTCGCCGCGAATGTGGCGACCGCGCAGTTCTTGGAGGCATCCGAGCTGGGCGCACTGTTTAGAGTCCACCAAGGCCCGTCAACAGAGCGATTGGAGGCATTACGGACCTTTTTGGGTGAGTTGGCCTTAGATTTGCCAGGGGGCGAGGACCCTACACCACTGGATTATCAGACTGTCATGGCGCGACTCCATGAGCGTGATGACGCACAGGTGATTCAAACCATGCTCTTGCGTTCATTGAGCCAGGCTGTCTACAAGCCTGAGAATGACGGACACTTTGGGCTGAATTACGACGCCTACGCGCATTTCACATCACCGATTAGACGTTATCCAGATTTGCTGGTTCATAGAGCGATTAAGCGCCTTGCGACGGCGTCAGGTGCGACGCCTCGTAAGCTCTCAAAAGACCAGAATAGGGCACTTTATCCCTACACGATGGTCGATCTTGTGGCGGCGGGTGAGCAGTGCTCCATGACCGAGCGTCGAGCTGATGACGCCACACGTGATGTTCAGCTGTGGCTCAAATGTGAGTACCTCAGGCACCATATTGGTGACGAGTTTGCCGGGGTCGTCGCATCAGTGACCCGGTTCGGAATGTTTATTGAGTTAAGCGACATCTACATGGAGGGGCTGATCCACATCAGTGCGTTGCCCTCGGACTACTATCACTTTGATCACGCGTCGCAACGCTTGGTTGGTGAGCACACACGTCAGACGTTCCAACTGGGTGACAAGGTGCAGGTCAAGGTTGTGCGGGTTGATCTTGATGATCGAAAGATCGACCTAGAACTGGTCGGGAATGTGACGCCTGGTGCAGGTCGGCGAGGAAATAAGCAGTCTGCAAAGCGCCGGACGGAAAACAAAGGCAAGGTGGGGGCGGTAGCAAAAAAGCGCGGTACAAAGACCCAAAAATCAATCAGTAAAAAAGACACGTCAAAACGACGCGGGCGTAAATAGTGTCCACCTTCGCTTACGGTATTCATGCGGTCGATGGTCTTTTGCGTCGTTCGCCCGATCGAGTGATTAATCTGTCGGTGCAGGCTGACCGGAACGATAAGCGGATTCAGGCTTTATTGGCGTTGGCGATGAACCAAGGTGTTGGTGTGACCCGATCCAGTAAGAGGGATCTCGACGCTATGGTCAGTGAGCGTCATCAGGGCGTTGTTGCGACCATTGAGCCGTTAGATGTTCAGGTGTCCATGAGCGAAAAAGAGTTGTTGGTCTTTTTGAAGGCGAGACCTCAGCCGCTTGTGCTGGTGCTTGATGGCGTGACAGACCCCCACAACTTAGGTGCGTGCTTGCGTTCGGCCGATGCCGCAGGTGTTGACGCAGTCGTGACACCCAAAGACAACAGTGCTGAGCTCAATGCGACGGCACGAAAAGTGGCGAGCGGCGCTGCCGACAGCGTCCCACTTGTCCGCGTGACAAATCTTGCTCGAACGTTGAGGTCACTCAAGGAGTTGGGTCTTTGGATTGTCGGTACGACGGGCGAGGCTGATACGGTCCTTTACGATCAGGATTTGACGTTGCCGTCGGTTATTGTAGTGGGTGCCGAGGGGCCGGGTATGCGGCGTCTAACCACCGAGGCCTGCGACTTTTTAGTAAAGCTACCAATGGCTGGAGACGTTTCGAGTCTCAATGTGTCGGTGGCGACAGGGGTTTGCCTTTTTGAGGCGGTCAGACAACGCGCGCTGCACTGATTGCATTCCATCAATCGCCTCTGTAAACTCCGCGCCTCACAATTAGCTGGGCTCTCTGGGCCTTAACTCCTTGCTGCACCGGTGAACGGGCGGCTACAACCGAAGGGAGAGATCGTTAGTGCGACACTACGAAATCATCTTTATGGTCCATCCGGACCAGTCGGAACAAGTACCGGGTATGATCGAACGGTATTCCAATGTGATCACCAAAGATGGCGGACAAATACACCGCCTTGAAGATTGGGGTCGCCGTCAACTCGCTTATCACATCAACAAAATTCACAAGGCGCATTACGTCATGATGAATGTTGAAGCGACCAACGAGGCGATGGAAGAACTCACCACGACCTTCCGCTACAACGATGCGGTAATCCGTAACTTGGTAATACGTCGCGATGAAGCAGTGACTGAAGAGTCATTGATCATGAAGTCCGAAAAAGAGGACCGCGAGCGTAAGTCACGTTATCAGGAGCGTCAGGCCGCTGAGGCGAAAGCCGAAGTCGTGCAAGAAGCGGAATCAGTTGAGGCAGACGCAGCAGATGCAAGCGCCGTAGAAGTGGAAGCTGAAGTAGCTACTACGACCGACGACAGCGCAGAGGAGGCTTAATCAATGTCACGTTTTTTTCGACGTAGAAAGTTTTGTCGTTTCACTGCAGAAGGCGTGCAGGAAATTGACTATAAAGATTTAGAAGTACTCAAGCAGTATGTCAGTGAGACCGGCAAGATCGTACCGAGCCGCATTACCGGTACGAAAGCGAAATACCAACGGCAGTTAGCGACCGCGATTAAACGCGCGCGCTTCTTGGCGTTGTTGCCGTACACGGACGCGCACCAATAACACGATGATGCGCGGCCTCGCTGAATTTGTCATGCGCGGTCGCTGGCAAGCGCTGGCGGTCGCTGTGACGGGGTCAGTATTGGTTTTTGCCGCGCCGCTTAGTGCGGCAGCGGTCGCCCTAGTCACAATGGGGCGCGGTGTTCGTGACGGCGCTTGGGTTGTTTTATGGGCTTTGCTGCCGGCGCTGATATTGGGCTGGGTTAGTGGAGACTACGGTACCGGATGGTTGTTGTTGTCGGTGTTTGTCGGCGCGGCAGTGTTGGTGCAGACCGTCAGTCTGTCGCTCGCGTTGTTGGCAGTCGTCCCGGTGTCAGCGCTGGGTGGTTTGGCGCTACTGACGTTCAACGCAGGCTTTTTAGACACACTCTTGAGTCTGTTTGACGCCTGGATTGAGGCGCTACAAGCCGGTGACAACCCGCTTGAAATGGTGAGGCCTACCATGGGCCAGGTCGCTGGTTTAATGGCGGTCGGCAACGCACTAATGGCATCGCTGTGTGTGTTGCTGGGGCGCTACTGGCAATCTGAGCTTTATAAGCCGGGAGCGTTTGGCGAGGAATTTCGAGCGCTAAAGCTACCCAGTGTTTGGGTTGTGGTACTCGTCGTTGTCACCGTGGTGGGAGCCATGAGCAGTGGCGAGTGGGCAGCGTGGTCGGCTTTAGCGGGTATACCGATTACGGTTTGTGGGTTTGCGTTGCTGCACTCGATAGCACGCGATCGAAAGCTGGGCGGTGGGTTCCTCACGGTCAGCTATATTTTGTGGGCATTTGTCGATGTTTTGAAAGTCGGCGTGCTCGTGGCGGTTTTGCTGGATGCCTTTATTGATCTGGGGCGAAGAGTAAAGCCGAATTGAAAGGTTATGAAATATCGGCGCACGGCGCCAACGGTAGAAGGAGATAACGATGGACGTAATTTTGCTGGATAACGTAGGTAGCCTTGGTGTTCTGGGTGACCGTATTGATGTGAAGCCCGGCTATGGCCGTAACTTCCTTATTCCACAGGGTAAGGCTGTGCCTGCGACCCAAGAAAATATTGAGAAATTTGAGGCACGTCGTGCGGAGCTTGAGGCGACGGTCGCTGCCGCGCAAGAGGCTGCACAGAAGCGCGCCCAAGCCATCGAGGCACTTGAGCAATTACAAATTGCTGCAACTGCCGGCGAAGAGGGCAAGCTCTTCGGCTCAGTGGGCACGCGCGACATCGCCGAGGCTCTCGTCGCGGCGGGTTGTGAGACTGATAAGTCTGAGGTGCGACTACCGGATGGCGTCATTCGTGAGTTGGGTGAATACGAGATCATGATTCAACTTCATGCGGAAGTCGTGACAACCGTTAACCTCGCCGTTGTTGCCGAGTAAGTAAACTCTGCGACTTTGGTTACGCCACAGATCCTAACTGTGGCATGCTGTGTAGCGTGGCCGTTTGACAACGGCCAGTAGCTTGAACGTCAAGACTGGTTAAGAGTTGACATGGAGACAGCATCAAGTCCCGATTGGGATGTCGCAAAACTAAAGCTGCAGCCGCAATCTATTGAGGCGGAGCGGTCGGTTCTGGGCGCTTTATTGATCTCCGCTGACAGTTGGGATGGCGTGGCTGAGGTGGTCTCTGCTGCCGATTTTTATCGCCCCGAGCACAGAGCTATATTTCGACAAATCGCGTTGCTCGTTGATCGTAGCGAGCCCGTCGACGTCATTACCGTTGCTGACCGTCTTCTAGCGACGGGAGAGCTCGACAGTGCTGGCGGGCACCCCTATCTTTCTGAGCTTGCCGAGCAAACCCCGACTGCGTCTAACGTCAGAGCTTATGCCAAGGCTGTTCGTGAGCGATCAGTGTTACGCCAGCTCATTACGGCTGCGCAAGACATTGCCTCCGCCGGGTTTAACCCTGAGGGACGGAGCTCCGAAGAGTTGGTGGATGAGGCGGAGCGCCTCATTATGCAAATCTCCGAGGGCGGTCAGAAGGTCGGTGGCCCTCAAGCGATGGGTGACCTACTTAGTGGCGCGCTTGAACGTATTGAGGAGCTTTATAATACTGGCGGCGATATTACCGGTCTGACGACCGGGTTTATCGATCTTGATCGCATGACCTCCGGTTTGCAGTCCTCTGACTTGGTGATCGTGGCGGGCCGTCCATCTATGGGTAAGACCTCCTTCGCGATGAATCTGGTCGAAAATGCAGCGCTCTCCAGTGATCGTCCGATTATGGTCTTTTCAATGGAAATGCCCGCCGAACAGCTCGTTATTCGTATGTTGTCTTCTTTGGGGCGTATTGATCAGTCACGTGTGAGAACGGGAAAGTTGGAGCAGGACGATTGGCCAAAACTATCGAGCGCGACTGAAAAGTTAAAAGACACACAAATCTTTATCGATGACACGCCCGCACTCACCCCGACGGACCTGCGATCGCGTGTTCGCAAACTGATCCGAGAGCAAGGTGACCTAGGCATGATTATGGTCGATTATCTCCAGCTGATGCGCGTTGCAGGCTCGAACGAGGGTCGAACTGCAGAAATTTCGGAGATATCTCGCAGCTTGAAAGCGATCGCTAAAGAATTTAGGTGCCCGGTTGTTGCGCTTTCTCAGTTAAACCGGTCACTTGAGCAGCGTCCAAACAAACGCCCCGTCAATTCAGATTTAAGAGAATCGGGTGCGATCGAGCAGGATGCGGATGTCATTATGTTTATTTATCGCGACGAGGTTTATAACGAAGACTCGCTCGATAAGGGTGTCGCCGAGATCATTATTGGCAAGCAAAGAAACGGTCCCATTGGGATGTGTAAGTTGTCGTTCCAAGGTCAATTTACGCGATTCGAAAACTTGGCAAGAAGCAGCTATGAGAATTATGGAGCCTAGCGATCTGCCACCGATAGATTTGATGGCGCTTGGTGACATGCTGGGTGGCGATGCAGATCTGGTCACAATGATCCTTGGGAAGTTTAGGGCGGAAGTTCACAGCGATGTTATGGCATTGCAGAGCCTTGCGATCCAGAACGATCCCGAGCCTATTCGCGCGTTAGCGCATCGGCTAAAAGGCACTTGCGGTAATGCACAGGCAACGCCTCTGGCCAATAGCGCCAAACACCTTCAAACGGCTATGGCAGCAGGTAACCTCGATCAGGCGCAGAGTTTGATTGCGACGCTGGAGGCGGAGCGTCAAGAGATCGAGCGTTATTTGGTCCAGCAGGGTTATGGTTCAGAGCTTTAGCTGTTGACGCAGGGACGTCAGTGCCGCCTGTCGATCTTCTAATGTCATTGGGGTTTCGTCGAGCGTCTCTTCTAATTGCTTGCGTTCAGGTATTGATAAATTCTCGCCCTTGAGTGCGCTTTTCAGCCAGCGGTTGTAATGAATCTGATAACGCGGCAGAGCTTCACTGCGTGTCGAGTTTGCCAAAAGGTGCCACCCAGCGTCTCTGCCCGCGAGGTAGACAATAGGGTGGGTCCAAATCGCCTCAACTTTCGGGCTGACCGCTAAGCAGGCCTCCTCGTAAGCCACGGACGCTGTTGGCAACCCCAGCTCCCCAAGCGCTTGTGAGCAACTCTCCAGCATGCGGTTTAAGGTCGGTAGGTATTCGCTTGCTTCAATGGCGCGCCGAGCGCCCATGAGAATGAGCTCACTGGAAAAATCACCGAGGGCCTCAAGCCATAAACGTTTCACTTGTCCAAGTTGCTGTGCATCGGACCATGCGGCGTAGTATTGGTTGTGATAGTTCAAGCGAAAGAGAGCGAAGACTTGATTGATGGTATCGATCAAATCGGCTTCATCGATCCTAGACGCCTCATCCTGCCCAGCTGGTGTCGCTGAGGTCGTCGGTGATACTGCGGTCTTTTGTACGATCTGTTGGGCGAGCTCCGCCGCCTGCTGTTGATCTGCCACTCGCTTGCTCCTGGTGGCGTTGCCACTGGTATTTTACGTGCTGCAAAAACTTTGCATTCCACGACGTATGTACTTCATTGCTGTCCACCCAATAAACAATAAATTCATTGAGGACTGAGTCGGTATATTGCGCGGAAATATTGGAAAGTTCCAACGTCTCGTAGACCGCCGCGTTAGGTTTCCACGTCGGATCGAGTCGTTCCGGCACGGTACTGTGCTGCAGACTGTTCGCGTGCCGGACCCAGCGCTGGCGGGCAAACTGAATAAATTTGCTGTTCACGTCTTTAGGCGCACCACCGCGCTCTTTCCAGTACAAAATGAACTCAGGACGAATAGACTCGAGAAAATCTTCGGGCATCTCCGTACGGATTAAAATTTCTTTCGCATCCGCACTGGGTTCCCAGAGGTTGTCGAAACGTCGCGGCTCACTGATCGTGAACGCAGGGTGTTTCTGCTGCTGACGCCAGCGCGCCAGCACGTGGTGACGAAAACGCGCCTCGAGGGTTCGAATATCACCTGTACGATCAAATGTTGCTAACTGTTCGAGTGTGAAGTGGCGTGTCAGCCCGTGGTTAAGATTTAACAGGTCAATGAGGTGCTCACTGGGTGCCCAAGCTGCTGTGACAGGCTCAGGTGCGTTTTGTACTGGGGTGTTATCCGTTGTAACCCATACCAATGGGTCAGACGTGGAAGGGCGCGCAGATAAGATGTCTAGATCGACGACTCGTTGCAGCAGCTGGCCAATCTTTATGGCGTCCCAGAACGGAAACTCGTTCACCAACGCGGTGATCGAAATCCTCGACTGTTGTTCTTTTTGCGTTGAGAGTTGATTGCTCAAGCCTTGCAGCAGCACGGCCTCTTCCAACCCAATGGTCGCCGCAAGCTGGGTGGAAAAGGAGCAATAACGCTCTGGAATGAATCGCGGATTAGACATGAATGCAAACAGTGACTCTTGGTCTGATAGCATAGCGGTTTCGCGGTGCTGAGGCACCCCTGTCGGAGTGTTCTATGGCAAAAACCAAGTCAGCGTTTGTGTGTAACGACTGCGGTGCAGACTATCGAAAATGGCAGGGCCAGTGTTCGGCTTGTCAGGCGTGGAATACACTGACTGAGGTTCGAATTTCTGGTGGTACGTCGTCGTTGCAAAAGGCGCGCGGTGGCTTTGTGGGTGCCACCGCAACGGTGCAAAAGCTCTCGGATATTGACCTGGTTGACTTGCCTCGTTTCAGCTCCGGCTCTGCGGAGCTCGACCGAGTGTTGGGTGGAGGCTTCGTTCCCGGCTCTGCGATACTGATTGGGGGGCATCCTGGAGCGGGGAAAAGTACCCTCCTGTTACAAACGCTCTGTACGCTCGCGTCAAGAGCGTCAGCGCTTTATGTGACCGGAGAGGAGTCACCACAACAGGTTGCTATGCGTGCATCACGCTTAGGTTTAGAGACTGATTCGCTGCAACTGATGGCTGAAACCGACGTCAATGAAATCCTTTCAGCGGCTAATCAACACAAACCTAAAATTCTAGTGGTTGACTCCATTCAAGTCGTGCACAGCGATGCGCTGACGTCTGCGCCGGGCAGCGTTGCGCAGGTCAGAGACTGCGCAGCGTTATTGACACGCTACGCCAAGCAGACTGGGACTGTCTTGATATTGGTCGGTCACGTGACCAAGGACGGAAGTTTAGCTGGCCCCAAGGTTCTTGAGCACATGATCGACTGTTCCGTGTTGCTTGAGGGTGAACAAGATTCACGCTACCGAACACTTCGTGGGCAAAAGAACCGATTTGGTGCAGTCAACGAACTGGGCGTGTTTGCAATGACCGATCGCGGTCTTAAAGAAGTTTTAAACCCCTCTGCCATTTTCCTTGAGCGCGCTGAAACACCCGCTCCAGGTACTGTAGTCGTTGTGGTATGGGAGGGGACTCGGCCGTTATTGGTCGAAATTCAGGCCTTAGTGGATGCCAGCAACTTAGGTAATCCGCGTCGAGTTGCTGTGGGTTTTGAGCAAAACAGGCTGGCGATGCTTCTCGCCGTACTGCACCGGCATGTGGGCTTACAGGTCGGCGATCAGGATGTATTTGCCAATGTGGTGGGCGGCGTTCGGATTGCCGAAACGAGTGGCGACTTGTCACTGCTCCTTGCCGTAGTCTCAAGCCTACGAAATCGAGTGTTGCCCAAGGACTTAGTCGTCTTTGGTGAAGTGGGCCTTACGGGTGAGATTCGCCCCGTGACCAGTGGTCAGGAGCGCATCGCCGAGGCCGCCAAGCATGGATTTAAACGCGCGATTGTCCCGAAGGGAAATGCACCACGAACGCCCATCCCCGGTATAGACGTGCAACCGGTGTCTCGTCTTGATGAGGCGATTGCCCTGTTTGATTGAGTAATGAGCGAGCACTACATGAGTTTGCGATGTTTGACCCGACTCGGCACATCCGCGTCGCGTCCTAGTCTCGTCCGTCGATCCTCTTCATAGTCGGTATAGTTTCCCTCGTGGAAAACGACTCCACCGTCGTCCTCGTAGGCGAGAATGTGTGTGGCAATTCGATCCAGGAACCATCGATCATGCGAGATGACCAATGCCGATCCGGGGAACGCAAGTACCGCATCTTCAAGGGCTCTCAGCGTCTCAACATCTAAGTCATTGGTCGGTTCGTCCAGCAACAAAACGTTAGCACCTTGTTTAAGAAGTTTTGCCAGGTGCAGGCGGTTTCGCTCACCGCCCGAGAGGTCTTTGACGAACTTCTGCTGGTCAGAACCTTTAAAGTTAAAGCGGCCAATGTATGAGCGTGACGGGACCTCGTACGTCCCGATTCTAATAATATCCAGACCGTCTGATACTTCTTCCCAGACGGTTTTAGCGCCGTCTAAGTCGTCGCGCGACTGGTCTACGTAGCCGAGTTGAACGGTCTCGCCGACGATGACGCTACCGCCATCGGGCTGCTCATGCCCCATCAAGAGCTTGAAGAGCGTCGACTTACCCATGCCATTCGCACCGATAATACCGACGATCGCCCCTGTGGGTACGGTGAAGGTCACGTCGTCAAAGAGCAGTCGGTCACCAAAGACTTTGCGCAGTCCTTGCACCTCAATAACCTTGTCTCCAAGACGCGGACCGGGTGGTATATAGATCTCATTGGTCTCGTTGCGCGTCTGGAAGTCTTGCGAACTGAGTTCGTCAAAACGAGCAAGGCGGGCTTTGTTTTTTGCTTGACGTCCTTTCGGATTTGATCGGACCCAATCAAGTTCGGCTCTAATGGCTTTTTGACGCGACGCCTCTTGGCGTTGCTCTTGAGCAAGCCGCTGATCTTTGGCTTCAAGCCACGTTGAATAGTTTCCCTCGTAAGGAAAGCCGCGCCCCCGGTCGAGCTCTAAAATCCAACCGGCCGCGTTGTCGAGGAAATAGCGGTCGTGCGTAATGGCAACGACTGTCCCGGTAAAACCCTCTAAAAAACGCTCGAGCCACCCCACTGACTCCGCGTCGAGGTGGTTGGTCGGCTCGTCGAGTAGCAGCATGTCGGGCTCGCTCAACAGGAGTCTTGCCAGTGCGACTCGGCGTTGCTCACCGCCCGATAGAGTGGTGATATCCGCTTCCCAATCAGGAAGTCGTAAGGCATCGGCTGCGACGTTAAGGCGGGTCTCAATATTGTGTGCGTCGGTCGCCTGAATCGTGTCTTCGAGTCTCGCTTGCTCTTTAGCGAGTGCGTCAAAGTCAGCGTCGGGCTCAGCGTAAGCGGCGTAAATTTTATCCAGTCCGGCCAAGGCATCGATCGCCTCTGCCAACCCTTCCTCAACGTTGCCGCGGACATTTTTTTCCGGGTTCAGCTGCGGCTCCTGTGCAAGGTAGCCAATTTTGATGCCCGATTGCGGGCGGGCCTCGCCCTGAATGTCTGTATCAATGCCCGCCATAATCTTTAGTAGTGTCGATTTTCCAGAACCATTGAGGCCTAGCACGCCAATTTTTGCGCCGGGGAAGAACGACAGGGAAATGTCCTTCAAGATTTCCCGCTTCGGCGGCACAACTTTACTCACGTGATTCATTGAATAAACGTATTGACCAGACTTGCCGTGCTTGTTGTCACTCATAATGAATAGCGCCTTTAGCGATTGTGGTGGTCGAGTGTGGGCTCGAAAACCAAGAGTTTACTCTCGGTGTAGACAAGGCGCGAAGTTTACCGCTGAGAATCTTATTTCACGAGAAAAGATCGCTTTCCTAACCAATAAGCCCATTGGCAAGGGGCTGACGAGATTGTCTGATGCACAGTTTGCATGATCTCGTCATTGATTCGATTGGATTTTGTTCGTGTGCTTTAGCGATAAAGCCCCATTTGGCATCGCAGAAAATTCACCCTTTATCTTTACGCCGCGACCGTGGTGAGTCCACATTATCTTCAATGTACTTGATGATTTTTCCAGCAACGTTCACCCCCGTGGCTTCTTCAATGCCTCGCAGTCCTGGGGAGGAGTTCACCTCGAGAACGAGTGGGCCTCGGCTCGATCGAATGAGGTCGACACCGGCTACATCCAGTCCCATCGTTTGCGCCGCTTTAACCGCGGTTCTGCGTTCAGCCGGCGAAAGTTTCGTAAGCTGAGCACTGCCACCACGGTGTAAATTAGAGCGAAACTCACCGGGAGGTGACGTGCGTTCCATCGCGGCGACGACCCGCTTACCGATTACGAAGCACCGAACGTCGCTGCCGCCGGCTTCTTTGATGAACTCTTGAACCAAAAAGTCGGCTTTGAGCTCAGTGAATGCATCGATCACTGATTCCGCGGCTTTGGCGGTTTCAGCGAGTACAACGCCACGGCCCTGAGTGCCCTCGAGGAGTTTCACCACAACAGGTGCGCCGCCTACTAGTTTTATCAACTGACGCGTATTGTGCACGTCGTGTGCAAATCCGGTGGCAGGCATGCCCAGGCCTTTGCGCGCGAGGAGTTGCAGTGCACGAAGTTTCGAGCGCGAGCGACCCAGTGGAATTGAGCCCACTAAACAAAACGTGTCCATCATCTCGAATTGACGGATGACGGCCGTCCCGTAATCGGTGATCGATGCACCGATCCGCGGGATGATCGCATCCTGACGCTCAAGCTTCTCGCCGGTATACCAAATTGCTGGATTGGCCGTTGTAATGTCGATAGAGCACTTGAGGGTGTCGATCACACGACACTCGTGGCTTTTTTTCTCGGCTTCTTCCCTCAATCTGCTGGTGCTGTAGAGGTCGGGATTACGGGATAAAATTGCAATCTTCATGCGGTTGCTCCCGGGTGGTCTTCATCACCCCCTTGCAAAAAGCTCTCCGAGGGGTCGACGACAAAGTCGGCGAACAACGAGGTGCGCCCGAGTAACATCCGATACGCCATGTTCTCGCGCTGGGTCAGCGTCAGCTCGACGAGCTTAAAGACCGCGCCCAGTTTCAAGGGTGTCTTAATGACTGGACGAGATTCGCTTTGGCCGCCCGAATTTGTCACCTCCCGAAACTCAATAACCGGCGCTTCATTGACAGCGCCGAGCGAGCCGTCTGCAGATTGAAACGCGAACGAGACCCATTGATCGCCATTGCGCTCAAACAGTTCTAGATCGACGGCGTGCAATGCACTGGTCCGAGCACCCGTGTCTACTTTTGCTTTAATGGGGCCAATAGCGAGTTCGGGCAGTTCGACCCACTCTCTCCAGCCCAAGGTGTATGTATTTAACATTTTGTCACCGATAACCCTCGGCCGATGCCATAGTACTCAAGTCCCATACTCGCAAGATGACGAGGATCGTACAAATTCCGACCATCGATAATCAC
>CAYVQI010000046.1:0-15710 GCA_964454155.1 uncultured Alteromonadaceae bacterium
GGCCAAAAACTGCTGTTAATTGACCCAATGGTTGGCGCAACCAATGAATTCACCATGGGCGCACCGCGGCGTGACGCCGGGCGTGGTGCCAATGAAGTTGAACGACCGGTCGCGCTCACGCGTGCCTTTTACCTGTCAACGACCGAAGTGACGAATGCACAGTTCCGGCAGTTCACCCGCAACCATGAATCAGGGCAGGCGGGCGGCAAAAGTCTGAATAGAGAACACCAACCGGCGGTTCAGCTCTCTTGGCAGCAAGCAGCAAGTTTCTGCAACTGGCTCAGTGCGCGAGAAGGCCTCGCCGCCTTTTATACCGAAAAAGACGGGATCATTACCGGTTTCAATGCGGCAAGTCGGGGTTATCGCTTACCTACAGAGGCCGAGTGGGCCTTCGCCTCGCGCCTCCATGCGGGTGTGATACGGCGATTCGCTTGGGGCGACGCGTGGCCGCCTGAAAACGGCGTTGCCAATCTCGCGGACGCATCATCCGCGATTGTCACCGGCCGAATACTCAATGGCTACTCAGACAATGCACCAGTCAGTGCTGAGGTTGGGAAGTTTCCGCCAAATCCTAGAGGGCTTTACGATATGGGTGGTAACGTCGCAGAGTGGGTGAATGATGTCTATCGCATTGCCGTCCCAGGCGAATCCGTGGCAGAAAATCCAATGGGCGATAGTCAAGGAGACAATTACACCATACGCGGTGCAAGTTGGAGCTTGAGTCGACTCAGAGAGCTCCGACTGACCTACAGAGATTATGGTGAGCGGGGAAGAGATGATGTTGGATTTAGGGTGGCGAAATATGCAGAGTAAGCGTTGGCGAGGTGTCGTATTTTCAGTGGTGTTGGCCGCCAGTGCCACAGCACAGGAGTCGGCAATAGATCCGCCTTCAGAGACCAACGACGAAGTCGGCCAAGGCGCTTTAGAATCAGCAGAACCGTCGACGCCGTCAGAGCCAACACGCAGCGAACCCGCACCACAAGCGGTGGACACCTACACGCCAACTGAACGTATTTCTGAAGATCGCTCAGTTTCCTTCCCCGTTGATATCTGAGGCCGCACGGCATGTCTAAGTCGAAACTTCCTTCCGAATTCGCCTTCCAGCTGATAGCGCTTCTCACGGCGGTCATCATCGTTCACGGGTTTTATGTCGGACTGATTCGTCCCTCTGCAGACGCACAACTGACAATCCAAGCAGCGCTACAGGCCTCTGGCGAGGCCTTTGTGCCGGAGCGATCACTCTTCGTCGTGATTCGAGACTTTGAACAAGAAGCCTGCTTCATTTTGATGATCTGGGCGTTGGCGATCATGGGTCTCAAAGCCTGGACGACTCGTCAGGAAGCGGCCATGCTCGACAGAAACCTGATCGAGGTCACCACGGGGACCACGGTACTCCCTCAGGATGCGCGCAGCTATTCGCGAGGCCTAGAAGCCCTACCCGAGGCCGATCAGGAACTGTTGCTTCCTCGTACACTCTTGAACGCCCTCAGTCGATTTTCGACCACCGCCAGCATTCCCGCTGTGTCGGAAGCGGTGCGCGAGCAGTGCGACATCGAAGCGGACAAGCTCGATTCGGAGTTGTCGATGGTGCGTTACATCAGCTGGGCAATTCCATCCATCGGTTTTATTGGAACGGTACGCGGTATTGGCGATGCCTTAGGACAAGCCTATAAAGCGGTAGAGGGGGACATCTCGGGGGTGACAGTAAGCCTGGGCGTGGCGTTTAACAGTACCTTCGTCGCATTAGTACTCTCGATCATCATCATGTTCGCGCTGCACCAACTTCAGCTGTCGCAAGAGCGCTTAGTACTCAGTACGCAACGTTACATCGACAAAAAGCTTATCCGACACCTGGCAGCACCAAAATGAGCACCGCTTTTCTCGACATCAATGACACAAGCTTAAGTCTCACTACTGCGGACGAGGTTATATCCTCTCCCGGTGCTGTTCTGTCAGATTCCGGCGCGCTTTCCTTCGGCGAGTCCGCTGTTTTACAACTAAAACGTCGCCCACTTGACGTAAAGTCGGACTATTGGAGCCAGCTGTCGACCGCACCTCTGAGTGCTCACTTTGGCAGTGCACGGCATACTGCCGACCTGGTCTATGAGCACCTCAAGTCACTGATACCCAATCCAGCGCATCTGCATGATCTGTGCATCATTGCACCGAGCAATATGAATCAGACACAACTCGAACTGCTGCTTGGGATTCTTAGTGCCTTAAACATCAAGCCCAGCGCCGTCGTCGATCGGGCGTTACTTGCACACGCAAAGCAGTCAGCTCCTGGCGTGAACCTCAGTCTGCAATGGCGGCAGCTCGTTGTCACCGAATTCGAGCAGGTCGACCAACGCCTCTGCGTCCTCAAGACCACCGCCATCCCGGGTCTTGGCTATTTAGATCTACTCGAAGACTGTCTTGAACATTTTGCTGACGCCTGCGTGGCGCAAACCCGCTTTGATCCGCGAAGGAGTGCCGCCTCGGAGCAAACGCTTTTAAGCGCTATTCCAGACCTACTGGCGCCGCAAACTGACGACAACGAACTCTCGGTAGAGGTCGAATCCTATACCTTCAAAGTCCCACGAGATGCTCTAAAAGGCGTCGGGCAGCGTGTACTTGACGCTGTGAATACTGACGGAAAATCCATCAGTATTGACGCGTCCCTGTCTGTTTTTCCAGGAATGGTTTTTGACTCGGTCACGACGCAAGAGTCACTGACAGACGCCGCAAGAACTGTTCTTAGCGGCACGACTGCGCAAGCACCGTTATCTCGGATTACCAGCTGTGCGCTCAGCACTGAAGTCAGCCCTGAGCCCTCTCTCGGACAGCAACCGCGCTCACAGACTCGATCTCCTGATCTGGACGCCAGAGCCGGACAGCACAGCACACCGACGCACTTACTGATTGATGCCACCGCTCACGCGATTGAAGGCCGAGAAAGTGTGTCGTTCGAGTTTGGCGTTATTTCGCAAAATGGCGTTATCTGTATTGATGGATCCTTTAAAGATCGAATTAATGTACTGTCGGTTTCTGGCTCCCACGCCCAACTGACAACGGGAAGCAGGCTGTATCGCGACGATGGTCAAGAAGCGGTTCTGATTCGTGTTGAGTCGTAAGAATGCCGCGTCGAAAACGACAAACCAATACGTTTAATCTGAGCTTTCTAGACGTGATGTCCTGTGGGTTTGGCGCGGTTATACTGGTATTCCTCATTATTGATCACTCGATCGAGATTCAGATTCAGTCGGTGAACGCCGAGGTGCTTTCGGAGGTCAATCTTCTTGAAGAGGACATTCGCGACGGAAAGGAAGGCCTTGTCAGGTTACGTAACGCCGTCAGCAGTGCGGATCTTGATATTGTTGAGGCGACGGGACGCGCGCGACTCGTCACTGAAGAACTTGGCCGTCTTGAGGCCTTGGTCGCCTCGCTGGAGGAGTCCGATGTCAGCGAAACGACCGATCTTGATGCCTTAAAAGCCGAAATTAACGTGCTCGAGGAGCAGATTCAGCAACTGCGCGAGGCCGCGGAGGCCGATGGGGGTCGCAGTGCGCGTGAATTTCAGGGTGAGGGCAACCGGCAATACCTCACCGGCTTGAAACTTGGGGGGAATCGCATTGCTATTATGATTGATGTGTCAGCCAGCATGCTTGCACCCGAGGTTGTGAACGTTATTCGCATGCGAAATCAGTCGCCAGCGGTTCAGCGCGGCTCAAAAAAGTGGGGCCAAGCGCTCGATACCGTAGACTGGTTAACGGCTCAACTCCCGACCGGCGCGCGGTACCAGTTAATACTGTTTAATACGCAAGCGCGATTTGCGCTCCCGGAGACTCAAGGTCGCTGGCTTGAAATTGCTGACAGCGAGCAAGTCGAACGTGCCGTCTCATCAGTTCGCAATGTGCTGCCCGAGGGCGGCACATCACTGCACAATGCATTTAACTTCTTATCTGAGCTCGACAGCAAACCCGACAATATCTTTCTGGTGACTGACGGGTTACCCACGCAAGGCAAATCGACGCCACGGAAAAACACCGTGTCAGGCCCGGCGCGGCTCAAACATTACCGTGACGCGCTAAAAGCCCTGCCCTCTGGCGTACCCGTGAATGTTGTCTTGTCACCCATGGAAGGAGACCCTTTGGCGGCCTCCGAATTCTGGAAGCTCGCACAAAGTTCAGGCGGTAGTTTCATGGCTCCCGCTAAGGACTGGCCGTAATGCGAACGCGAAGACCGGCTCCGGAAATCTCACTGTCATTTTTGGACGTCATTTGCTGTGGTTTTGGCGCCGTTATCTTACTGCTGATGATCACCAAGACGGTCGAGCCGCAGGTCCTCGAGGAATCAACGGTTATTGCTGAAGGCAAGGTGTCTGAACTCACCGAACAGTTGTTTGAAATACGCGGTGAGACTACGATTTTGAATCGCGAGCTCGTGGCAAAACGCGAACAGATCTCAGAGTTTGAAACCCAGATTGCCATTCTCCAAGGGTCACTGGCGTCGTCAAAATCGCGTTTCGACGCCCTTCAAATCACCCGAAATTCGAACAGTATTGTCGCCGAACAGCTGGCCATTGCGCGCCAAGAATTAAGCGAGGAAGAAGAGCGCTTACTGGGTCGTGATGCAGAGCGAAAGAATCAACTGATCGGCGGCATTCCGGTCGACAGTGAGTACATTATCTTCATCATCGACACCTCTGGCTCCATGTTTTCATACGCCTGGCAGCGGATGCTGAGCGAGATGGAAGCGACCCTTAATATTTACCCCAATGTCAAAGGCATTCAGGTCATGAATGACATGGGTAACTACCTGTTCAGTCGCTACGCTGGGCAATGGATTCCTGATACACCGGCGCGACGACAACTGATACTGAGAAATCTCGCCAATTGGAACGCGTTTTCTAATTCGTCACCGGTGGAGGGCATTACGCAGGCCGTGCGCTCTTTTTATGACCGCGATAAAAAAATATCAATTTATGTTTTCGGCGACGAATTCACCGGTCGATCGATTGAAGACGTTGTGCTGACGGTCGATCGTCTTAACGCCGAAGCCGATACTCAAGAGCGTCGTGTGCGCATCCACGCCGTCGGCTTCCCCGTACAATTTATTAGGCCGCCCGAGTTGCAGGACACGGGCATTCGTTTTGCTACACTGATGAGGGAACTGACGCATCGAAATGGTGGAACGTTTGTTGGACTCAATGATTTCAGGCCCTAGCGCCAAGCGTTTTTACACGCTCTTCGCACTTGCGTTCATCGCCGCGTGCAGCAGCCGTGAAGTGATTGTTGATGGAAACTTCCCAACACCGCTGGTCGACCCGATACCGGTTTCTGTCGGTGTGTTGTTCACACCAGAATTTCGTGAGCACCGGCTGGTTGACGACGCCACGGGTCGTGGTGAAGTCAGCTGGAGCGTGAGTACCGGCGTTGCACAGGTGGAGTTTTGGTCCACCTTACTGCCGGCTTTCTTTCAAAACGTGGTTCTCATCGAAAGTTATGATGATTTAGAAACGTACGACGTCGATGCGGTTTTTGTGCCTGAAATTGCAGACGTGCAGTACGCGATTCCGTTATACACGAATGTCAAAGTGTACGAGATCTGGATGCGTTACCGACTCAGGCTGGTTGAGCCCGAGCAACTCAAAGACAACGAAAATAAGACACTCAGCCTCGACAATATTCAGGCCTTCGCTGAGTGGCCACTGACCGCATACGGAAAAACACCCACAGCCTTCATGCAGTCAGACTCAGATGCCGTCAATTTGGCCGCCGTTATGGCATTGAGAGACGCAGGTGCTCATTTCATTACGAGCTTCGGTCGCGTGCCAGGCGTCATGGGCTGGTTAGAAAACCCGGAGGAATCGCAGTGAAGCCTTTCTTGCCCTTGATCTTGATGAGCGTTGCGATGCTCGGCGGTTGTGTGACTGCTAGTGTCGACGAGATGACCTTTGATGCGCCAACTGCGGGTATGGCCGACGGTAGTTTGGTGATCTTGGGTCGTCGACACGCCCCAGATTACGACACCGAGCCTGACTTCATAGACTGCATTGGCGGGCATATTAGCCGTGGCTCAGAAAGTATCTCTGTGATCCCAGAACGGCAGTTTGTGGATTCTTTATACCCTTGGTTTGAACCCAGAACCGCGCCACTGAGCATCGAAAGTGTCGGGCGTCTGATGGTCTTACCGACCGTTGCAAGTAGACTCCAAGAGCTCAATGTCAGCTACATGGTTTGGATAGACGGACGCACACAACAGACCAACAGCAGTGGCTCGATGACCTGCGGGGTTGGACCTACGGGCGCCGGGTGCTTCGGGTTTGGTACTTGGGGCACCGAGTCTGAGTACGAGGCCACAATCTGGGACTTCGACGACCGCGCCGAAGTGGGTAAAATGAGCGCGCTGACCAGCGGCCAGAGTTATATGCCCGCGGTGGTTGTACCCATCCCGATCATTGCACCGGTGCAGGATACCGCGTGCGAGAGTTTGGGCACCCAGTTGCTTCAGTACTTCTCTGCAGGCTCCTGAGTCGTGAAGCGCCTTATTGCCACAGTGTTCATTACCACTTTACTCGCCAGCTGCGCGGGATCCTCCACTGTGACAGTGGGCGGGCGACCGGTCAGCATGCCCAAGAAAGCCGCCGATGAGCACGAAAAACTCATTGAGAATGTCGGAATTTATGATGACCCTGAACTGGCGGCCTACGTTAATGAAATTGGCGCCCGATTAGTCGCCAAGTCAAGCATGCCCGACCAAGAGTTTACCTTTACACTTTTAGACTCACCCGACATCAACGCCTTTGCCCTACCGGGCGGTTTGATTTACATCAATCGAGGTCTATTGGCTTATCTCGACAGCGAAGCAGAGCTGGCCGGAGTCATTGCCCATGAGATCGGTCATATCACCGAACGACATCACGCACGGCGTAAAACACAAACCATCACCAACCAAGTGGCTGCTGTATCCGCACTCATACTGACGGGGTCGGGTGACTTATACGACGCAGCAAACATGTACGGAGCGGAACTGATCTCTGGGTTTGGTCGTAATATGGAGCTCGAAGCCGATGCCGCAGGTGCTGAGTTTATGCATAAGAGCGGCTATGACGCAGATGCGCTGTTATCCGTCATTGGGGTTCTTAAGGACCAAGAGCGCTATCAAAAAGCAGTGGCAAAAGCCGCCGGCAGACCCTCGGGAACGTATCATGGATTGTATGCGAGTCACCCGCGTAACGACCTGAGACTCCAGACAGTAATCAAGACCGCCAACACGCTCGACCTTGACGCGATGTCTGAAAACCCCGAGTTACCTGGCCGGTTTAGGCGTGAAACTGACGGTATGGTGATCGGTGCTAGCGCGGAAGCGCAAAGCGACCCACTCCGGTACTACCACAATAAACTCGACTTCACCTTTGAGCACCCCGAAGGTTGGGCCGTCAGTGCAACGACGCGAGAAATTATCGCTCGCTCGCCCGACACAGATGCCCTGTTGAGCATTAAAATCGCGAAGATCGACCCCAATGCAACCCCTGAGGTGGCGCTACCGTCACTGGCCTCGGGTGACGTCAATGAGCAACAAACTTTTGAGAATCAAGGCTTGCAGGGCGCAACGGGGCTGGCAACAGCGGCGGGGAACCAGAAACGTCTCGGCGTCGTCGATCACCGATTTCGCTACTTATTTGAGGGAGAGGCGAGTGACTTCAACGCAGCTGACAGCGCCTTCAAAACGATTATCACGTCATTCAGACCCCTTTTTCCAAAAGAAAAAAAACGGGGCGAGAGTCACGTATTGAATTACGTTCAAGTCCCTCGTGGCGCTACATTTGACTCGCTCAGCTCAGGCATAAGAGTACCCGATGCGGAAAATCAGTTGCGACTCATTAATGGCTATTACCCCAGTGGGGAACCCCGTACGGGAGACTGGCTAAAAGTGCTTCGCTAGTCGCGCTGCTTGACCTCAATTTCGTGACATGATGTCGCAGCATACGGGGGAAAGCTCATGCGCTTCATAACAATAATTCTGCTGTCATCACTATTGAGCCTGATCCAAACGGTGAGTGCAGAGACCGTGGTCTACACCGCCAAACTTGTCCGCACGATGGAGCCTGCGCTACCCGAGGCGACTGCGGTTGCCGTGGAGGATGGGAAGGTCCTTGCGGTGGGTTCGCTTGACTCACTTAAACCCCTCATTGCGGCCCGCAGCGCAAGAATTGATCGGCAGTTTGAGCACTCAATCATCACACCAGGGTTTATCGACCCACACGTTCACCCCACGTTACCTGCAGTGCTTACCCAGTTTCCGTTTCTTGCACCTGATGATTGGCGCCTGCCAACGGGCGATTTCCCCGGCGCGAGGACACCCCAAGATTATCGCAAAAAACTGCACGAGCTGGTGGCGCAAAATGACACGCCCGGTATTCCATTTATTGCTTTCGGTTACCATCCGCTGTGGCACGGACCTGTCTGGCGCGAGGACTTGAACGCTTGGTTTGGGGACACGCCCGTCATGATTTGGCATCGCTCTTTTCACGAAATTGTAGGTAACGATGCGGCTTGGGCATTACTCGGGGTAACTGCAGCTGACGCTGAAGCCATTGAGGAGGGTGCCAACTGGGAGCGAGGTCATTTTTACGAGCTCGGTCTGCGCGCTGTATTCCCAAAAATGGGTTTCTTATTTGAGCCCACCCGCTACGGACGTGGCATGCGAAATTTCCTCGCCATGATGCACGAATCTGGAGTGACCACCGCCGCTGACATGGGCACGGGCATTTTTGGCAATCCGGTCGCTGAAATTAAGGCCGTGAAAGCCGCCGTTGCCTCAGACCCAGTGGGCGTGCGTGTATTGCTCACGCCGATCATCACGGACTTTATGACACGTGGTAAGACACCTCAGGAGGCCCTCGATGAAGTTCGAGAATGGCAGGCACTGAACACCGAACGGGTGGCCGTGGGTAACCACTTCAAACTGATGATTGACGGCGCGATATTCTCCGGGCTGGCGCAAATGGGTGCACCGGGTTATCTCGACGGTCACAGCGGTGTTTGGATGGTCGATGTTCCGAATCTCAAGGCGTTTGCGGAGCGGTTTTGGGAAGCGGGTTTTCAGCTCCACGCACACAGCAACGGAGATGCGGCAACGGCTCGGTTTATTGAGCTCTTAGAATACCTGCTCGCAGAACACCCCAAGCGCGATCACCGGATGACGCTTGAGCACTTTGCCTATAGTACCGAAGACCAAAATCGTCAACTCGCAGCCCTGGGTGCGGCTGTTTCTGCCAACCCGTACTATCACTACATACTCTCCGAGATGTACAGCGGGGACTGGCTTGGACCTGATCGTGGACCACAGATGGTTCGTTTGGGGTCACTCGAGAAGAAAGGGGTTCCAATAGGGTTGCACTCCGACAGTCCTATGGCCCCATTGTCGCCACTGACATTGATGTGGACTGCAGTTGCTCGAGAAAATCTCTCGGGGGGTCGCACCGGCCAAGCAGAGCGCATGACGCGTATGGGTGCCTTAAAAGCGGTCACGATTGACGCCGCGTGGATTTTGGGTCTGGAAAATAGCATCGGCTCTATTCGTGCAGGGAAGGCCGCTGATTTTGCCATTCTTTCGCACGACCCCCTGTCGGTGCCGATAAATCAATTGCGATCAATCAAGGTGGTCGGTACTGTCTTTGCGGGCATTGCACACCAAAATTAATTATTGAGGTTTTTATGAGCGCTTTATCGTCTTCATTCACGTTTGCTAACGGTGCAACAATCGGTAATCGATACATGTTGGCCGCCTTAACAAACCTTCAAAGTGGCGCGGATGGCGTCTTGAGCGACGATGAATATCACTGGCTGACCCGACGTGCCCAAGGGGGCTTTGGCCTGACCATGACCTGTGCCACCTCGGTACAACATCGAGGCGTTGGCTTCCCAGGCCAATTAGGCGCCCACGACGATCAGCATATGCAGGGTCTCCAGCGTTTGGCTCAAGGCATCAAGGCACAGGGCAGTCACGCGGTTGTTCAGCTTCATCATGGTGGTATGCGCGCATTGGGTAGCTATTGCGACGACACGCCCATGTGCCCGTCTGACGATGAGGCCACAGGATCAAAAGCGATGACGGTTGAAGAAGTTGAAGGGTTTATTGAGGACTGTATAGCGGCCGCTGTTCGCTGCCAAAAAGCAGGCTTTGACGGCGTGCAGCTCCACGGCGCACACGGCTATTTACTCGCGCAGTTCTTAAGCCCTGAGTTGAATCGACGCGATGACGCCTACGGCGGCTCACCTGAGAAGCGTGCGAAGCCTCTTATGGATATTATTGCCGGTATTAATCAATCCTGCGGTCGGGCCTTCAGTCTGGGCGTGCGCCTCTCACCAGAGCGTTTTGGCCAGCGAACAGAGGAAATTCGCGATCTAGCGGCAGATCTTTTGGTCGATCCACGCATTGACTACCTCGACATGTCGCTGTGGGATGTGTTCAAGGACGCAAGTGACGAGGCGTTTCAAGGCGCATCGCTGCTTAAAATTTTCGCCGACCTGCCGCGCAAAGGTGTGGCCCTAGGCGCTGCCGGTAAACTCTACTCTGCGCTTGACTGTGAGCGTGCGATCGAACACGGACTCGACTTTGTCATTATAGGCCGAGCAGCCGTTGTTCACGCTGACTTCCCTGCACAAGCCTTGTCAAATCCAGCCTTTAAAATGTTGGATTTACCGGTGTCGCGCGATCACCTCGCGAGCCAAGGACTGAGCCCTACCTTCATCGATTACATGGCGTCTTGGAAAGGCTTCGTAGCGGCGTAATTCTGGGCGTGATTAACTAACCAAAACGCGTATCTGCCACAAACGGATTAGACGCCCGTTCTCGCCCAAACGTTGAGTCTGGACCATGTCCAGGAAGGAACTGCACGTTGTCCCCAAGGGGAAACAGCTTCTCTCTAATCGAATGAATTAACTGATCATGATTCCCCATCGGGAAGTCAGTTCGACCGATAGAGCCCGCAAATATGACGTCACCAACCCACGCAAACTGCTGTTTTGTATCGTAGAAAACAACGTGGCCAGGTGTGTGTCCGGGGCAATGGATGACGGCGAGCTCAAGATTTCCGACGGTGACTGTCTCTCCATCAAGCAACCATCGATCGGGCTCGAAAGCCTCCGCGGTTGGGAAGCCTGACATCTCACACCACTTCGGCAAATTATCAATCCAAAACCGATCCGCCTCCTCCGGCCCTTCGATCGGAACACCCCACTGCTTCCTCAGCACATCAGCCGCAGCGCAATGATCCATATGCCCGTGCGTCAACAAAATCTTCTCCACTTTTGCATCCATCTTCTCGATGGCAGCTTGAATAAGATCGATGTCGCCACCGGGATCAACAACCGCGGCTAACCCCGTCTCATTGCACTTAATGACAGAGCAATTTTGCTGATAGGGGGTCACGGGGACAACCGAAACGGACAGGCTCATGACGCAGTCTCCGACGACTCACCCGTCGCGGTCTCGTCAAGGTCCGCATCAGGGTCGTTGAAGATCACTTCGTCCAGCTGGCCCTCGTGGTAGGCCACCACCGTCGAAACCGTGGCGTCGCCTGTGACATTAACGGCTGTTCGCACCATGTCCAGCAGTCGGTCAACACCCAATATAAGCGCAATCCCCTCTACTGGAAGCCCTGCTTGCGTGAGAACGAGTGAGAGCATAATGAGACCTGCACTGGGCACTGCAGCGGTTCCAATCGACGCAAGGGTTGCGGTGAGCACCACCATCAGGAGCTGCGAGCTCGTCAGATCAATGCCGTAAACCTGCGCAATAAAGACGGTCGCGACGCCCTGCATAATCGCAGTCCCATCCATATTGATCGTCGCCCCCAGAGGCACCGCAAAACCGGCAACGCTCTTATTAACACCCAGACGTTTTTCAACCGTTCGCAATGTCACAGGTAACGTCGCCCCTGACGAGGATGTCGAAAACGCGAAGGCCCACACTCGGCGCATTTTTTGTCGAAGCATAGACGGTGACAAGGGAGTGAGTGTTCGCAGCACCAAACCGTAAACGACAAATCCGTGGAAGAGGAGGACGCCCAGCAAGGTAAAAAAGTACGCTGCAAGATCAAAAATAGTCCCAAAGCCCATGGTCGCAAACAGCTTCGTCAACAGCGCAAAAACACCGTAGGGCGCCAGCTCTATCAGAACACCCACCATTTTCATGACGACGACTTCCATGTCCTGGAACCACGCGATTAAGCGCTCACCGGCAGCACCCGCGCGCGTCAGGGCAAACCCGACCAACAAGGCAAACACGATGACTTGCAGCATATTGCCCTCAGCCATCGCCGCAACCGGATTCGTTGGGAAAATATTAATCAGTGTTTCTTTGATCGGCGGCGCCTCTTTTGGAACGAAGTCAGAGCTTGCGACCGCATTTACACCCTCTCCCGGTCCGACCGCTAGGGCAATCGCCAATCCTAAGGTCACCGCGATACAGGTTGTCACCAAATAAAGTCCCAGTGTCTTTCCCGCGATAGGGCCCATACGACTGCTGGCCCCTAGGGCAGCCATGCCACAAATGAGCGACACCAAAACGAGCGGTACGACCAGAAGCTTCAGTGACGCAATAAATATGCGCCCAAGCACATCAAACACGCCCATGACCAGTCCGTTGTAGAGAAAGCCATAGAGTCCACTCTCGGGGCTTAAGGACGCCAGTGTGATTTCAAGCACCGACCCCAGGCCAATGCCTAAGACCATGGCCAATAAAATCCGATTGGTTAATGACATTTTCACTCCTCACAGGGTTCGGGCCGCCACTCACTGACAGAAACGTCAGCACAGGCATTACAAGCCGAAGGGTACGTCCTTATTAAGCCTGACGCCATGACGGCACAGACGGGCTTGTACTCCATGGTGCAAATCCGCGGACGCGGGGTTTCACAGGTGTTCGTTTGTGTTGTCACCCCTACAGCACCCGATTGAGCGCGGGGCTTTGCGGTGAACAGGTCAATGGGCGATACACACCCCGATAGCAATACCACGATGAGGCCAATCCTAAGGCTAAGTCTCGCACTTCTTCTCACAACAGAGGTCATTACAGTCTTCATTCGTGTCAGTCTCTTCTCCTGGACTTGAAAATGCTGGGACCGTTTAGGTTGTTAGACGCCATCCATCAGCTCTCGATTAGCCACCTACGACGCTAACAGTGCATCACGTCGAACTCTCAGCGCGCGTTGGCGCTCATTAATCGTCACTGAACTCGTCGCCCTCGCCAAGCAGCCGGTTACCCGACGCATTCGTGTGAGCGTCTGAGATGTCGGCAACCTCATTTTTTTAACGATGGACTCCATGTCGCTCATCTTACCCCAGCAATTCAATACCACATCACACCCGGCCGCTTGCGACTGGGCCGCCAAATCACCGATGTCACCTGATAAAGCCTTCATGTCCAGGTCGTCTGTCATGAGCAAGCCGTCGAACCCAATGGTCTTGCGAATCACTCGACCGATGACGTCCTTGGAGAGGGTCGCACAGTGCTGAGAATCCCATGTCTCGTAAATGACATGGGCCGTCATCGCCATACTGGCGTCATTGAGCGCCTTAAACGGTGCCAAATCCCGCTCAAGCTCCGTTTGGTCAGCAACGACCCGGGGCAGTTCCAAGTGCGAGTCAACAACAGAACGGCCATGACCGGGAATATGCTTAATGACTCCCTCGACACCGCCGGCGCTTAATCCTGCCAAGCAGGCACGCCCAAGTGCGGCCACCGAGGACGCGTCTTGAGAAAAAGCCCGATCACCAATGACATCGTGAGCGTCCACCACAGGAACATCCAGTACGGGTGCGCAGGTAACAGAGATACCCACCTCCGCCAAATCAAGCGCAAGCGCCTCATAATTCAGAGCGCACGCCTCCAAACCCCACTCCCTGTTGCGGTGGTAGAGCGCCTCAAAGGTGGCGGCGGGTGGATAGGCCGCCCATTGAGGCCCTTGCAAGCGAGCCACTCGCCCGCCCTCTTGATCGATCAATATGGGGAGTTGATCGTTACCCGTTACCGCACGCAGCTCACTGGTTAACCGCTGTAACTGCTGACGATCGGCAATATTTCGGCCAAATAGAATAAAGCCAAACGGACGAGTTTCTTTGAAAAAATCGCGCTCTGTGCGGGTTAAGGACAGGCCGTCTAGACCGAAAATCACAGGTGTCATTACTGTTGTTCCGCCAGGTTTTTGGGCGTGTACAGACCCACAAGCTCTGCTTTTTCAGGTGAATCAACCACCGAACGCCATGAAACATTGTCAAAACTTAACCACAGCCACGCCGCAGTGGGAAGCCGGGCGCGCCTCAGCTGAGGATAGAGCAATCGGGCAAGCACCGACAGAGCAGGGTTGTGGCCAATAACCGCCATATGATCTAAACAGTCGTCCGCCTCCGACAACCAAGCGATAAGGTCATGCGCGTCAAACGTGTACAGTCGCTCATCGGTCGTCGACCTTGCCCTCTCAAGCGCGGGCCAACCACTCACAACGCCTTTCAGTGTGTGTTGCGCGCGAACGGCACTGCTTACAAAGACGGCAGGGGTGTCTTTTAAGTGCAACGACATTGCCGTCCCCATGAGCACGCTTGCCCGCTGACCGCGCTTATTGAGTGGGCGCTGACGGTCATCCAGCGACGGGCAATCCCACGAAGACTTCGCATGACGAATCAAATGAAGCTGCTTCACTGCACCCGGACGCTCAGTTGCGATACCTACTCAAATAACGGTAAATAAATGCACCTTCTTTTTGCCCAGCCGGGTGATGAAGTACTGCCCATGCATCGCATTATCGATTGCAAAGCATTTTTGCGGATTAGCATTATCCTCTACTGAAACCGGCTTCCCATTGATCAGCACCGCCGATCTACCGAGTGCATCCTTGACCTGCTTGCCTGATGTGACCATGCCGGCGTCTGTTAAGAGTTGCGTTAGCGTCGCCGGCATTTCTGCTCTTGCGACCGCACTGCTGGGCAGCCCATCGAGGCTCAACTGCGCTAAATCCGACTCAGACAAGGCACTCTCTTCGCCGTTAAACATTGCTTGCGTAATTCGTTCCGCCGCTTCAAGACCCACGTCGCTATGCACCAAGCGTGTGACCTCTTGGGCGAGCACCTTTTGTGCCTGGGGTCGACCCTCACGCTCTGCATCTTCTTGCTCTAAGGCGTCAATATCGCTGACCGACAGAAACGTGAAGTACTTCAAGAACGTGTAAACGTCAGCGTCAGCGGTGCTCAGCCAGAATTGGTAAAACGCATAGGGCGAGGTTTTTTTAGCATCCAGCCAAATAGTGCCTGACTCAGTCTTACCAAACTTCGTCCCATCGGCTTTAGTGACCAAGGGCATTGTAAGACCTTGGACTTGCGCACTGTTCATTCTGCGCGTTAAGTCCACCCCGCCCGTAATATTTCCCCACTGGTCAGAGCCGCCAATTTGGAGCTCGCATCCGTAGCGCTTATTCAGCTCGGCAAAATCAAATGACTGCAAAATCATGTATGTAAATTCAGTGAAGCTAATGCCAGCGCCCTCTCGCTCGATACGTTGTTTGACCGACTCCTTCGCGATCATGTTGTTCACCGAAAAGTGCTTACCCACGTCTCTCAAAAACGTCAGGACGTCGACGTTTGCTGTCCAATCAAGGTTATTGGCCATGACGGCTGACGTGTCGCCGTCAAAGGATAAAAACTGAGACATTTGTGTTCTTAGCCGGC
>CAYVQI010000047.1:0-12082 GCA_964454155.1 uncultured Alteromonadaceae bacterium
GACTGAACACCAAAGTAAGGTGAAAGGATGAGCGCGGGCGCCAACATGAGCGCACCAACCACACCCACCCAGAGCGCAGAAGCGGTAAGGTCCCATGCGCTCCAGCCAAGAATAAAGCGCAGCATCCAACTCCCAAGCCCAGAAAACCAACTCGCAGGGTAATAACGCCGGAATCGCGATTCACTCAGAGCAGAACTTCTAGCCTGTCGCTTTTCACGACACACGAATAACGCCTCTCTTGCTTTTCAATCACAATGCAACTACTGTTTATTTATACAGTATTTCTGCTGATGCCCTACTGCGAAGCACCAGCCCTATTTTTACGGAGCACATCATGAGCTACTCCATTGAACAGATCATTAACCGTCCCGACACTTGGCAAGGAACTGACAGTCACAGTCACTCACGTGTCATTCTAACCACTAAGTCTGCCAATACAGATTGGCATAATAGACAGAGCGTACCAACGGGTTTTGATTGCCTTAATGAGGAGCTGCAACTTGGCGGCTGGCCGACACACGGTGCGGTCGAAGTATTAAGTGACCACGACGGTGCTGAATGCATGGGACTGTTTTTACCCACCATGCAGCGACTTGCCAGTGAAAAGCGTTGGCAAGCGTTTATAAACGCACCGCACACCCCCTACGCACCGTTGTTACGTGCGCACAGTATTCCAACAGAGCAAATACTCATGGTCCATCCAAAGCATCGGGATGAAACCCTCTGGGCCACAGAGCAAGCCGTTCGCAGTACAACGTGCAGTGCCGTATTTGCCTGGTTAGGAAACACTCATTTTCGGTACGCGGAAATACGAAAGCTCCAATTAGCCGCGGCCAGTACCGACACCTTGCTGTTTCTCTTCAGGTCGAGCGATGCATTATCAGAGTCCACACCCGTATCACTGCGTTTGCATATCAATAACTACCGCGAGGTCAGCGTCGTCAAACAGCGTGGTGGAAAGTGTGAAGTCGATATTCGCTTACCTGAAAACCCCAGTCTCGCACCTCACATTACTCAGCCTTACAGTAAAGCTGTTGCCACTAAAACAGGGGTCTTCTTAACGCCTGTCGCATAACTTCCCCAACACCCCGAGACTCGGCTCCCCTTTTCCCCCTCCGAGTTTCGGGGCTCCTTCTGCTCAAAACACACTCACACTAAATCCGCTGAACACCCTCGACTACGGTATGCTCTAGCCTCTAGGTGAGACTGCTGTAATGATTCTCGAATTACCCATCACTGCTGATATTTTATACCTGCTCTTGATGACCAGTTTTGTCGCATCAATGCTGACTGCATCGGTCGGTATTGGGGGAGGTACACTTGTACTCGCCGTATTAGTCATCACCGTACCGATTACTGCCGTAGTACCACTGCACAGTGTCGTACAACTTGGATCAAACACAGGCAGGACTGTGATGATGCGCCCGCACGTATCGTCGACCTTATTTTGGCGTCTACTCGTTGGCGCAGTATTGGGTACGCTACTCGCCGCGCCCTTTTCGGCATTCTGGCTAAATGAAGTTCAACTCACTCTCTTACTCGCGGCATTCACACTGTTGGTAACCTGGCTTCCGCTCCCTGCAGTTAAAACGCAAAGCTTGAAAAATCATACTGTATTTGGAACAGGGATCAGTTTCATTGGTGTTTTTGTCAGTGCGACCGGACCTTTAGTCGCCGCCTACATGCGCCATCAAACATCAGGGAAACAAGAGTTAGTCGCCACCATGGCCGCCACCGTCTCAACCATGAACCTCTTCCGAGTTTTTTTATTTAGCGGTTTAGGATTTTTCTGGACCGAGTGGCTGATTCCACTCTTTCTCATGATTGCAGCAGGATTTGGCGGTACATTGATTGGCTTACAGCTACTGGGGCGACTGCCTGAACAGCTCTTTCAATCCCTACTCAAGCTCCTACTCACCGTCCTTGCGCTGCTTATGATTGTCCGAGTGGTGTAGCGTGCCCCCTAAACTTTCGGCGTCCTGTAACGCACGTCCACACTGCAGCAGACGACCATCCTTAAAACCGGATGATGGAATAAAAAACGGTCAAATGTATCGAGAAACCGCTTGGGTCGTCTGACGATTTCAACGCTTGCTTGAACCGTGCTTGAACCTTATGGTCTAGCAATCCAATTACGGGAGCCCATTGTGTCTCAAGGACCTAATCAGATCGACGCTCAAACTCATTTTGAGCAATCCACTGCGGACACATTGGATACCGCAAGACGCAAAGCGCGCGACAAAAGGCACTCAAAAGGTTTCAGAACTGCTCGTGAAAACCTTGAAGACCTGATTGATCACGGTAGCTTCGTTGAGTACGGGCAACTGGCTGTTGCCGCACAGCGCGATCGTCGTGATCCGGAGTCACTGCGCATTGATACAGCAGCAGATGGTGTCATTACAGGTACTGCGACGATCAATTCCGAGCTCCGTGGTTCAAGCCATTCAAACGTGGCTCTGGCCATTTACGATTACAGCGTGTTGGCTGGAACTCAGGGGTTTTTTCATCACCAAAAACTTGATCGTATTTTCGAGATCGCTGAACGCGACCGCCTGCCGTTTATTATGTACACGGAAGGTGGCGGTGGTCGGCCCGGTGATACCGACGTCAAAGTTAATATTGCGGGCCTTAACAGCACGTCATTCAGCCGCTGGGCGGGCTTAACCGGCAAAGTTCCGCGCATCACGGTAAACAATGGGTACTGTTTTGCAGGAAACGCCGCTCTCTTTGGCGCGGGTGACATTCGTATCGCCACAAAAAAATCATCCATAGGCATGGCGGGACCCGCCATGATCGAAGGCGGGGGTCTTGGTGTATTTCATCCCGACGAAATAGGCCCCGTAAACACCCTGTGCGGTGCCGGTGCCATCGACTTATTGGCAGAGGACGAAGCACACGCGACCGCATTAGCCAAATGGGTTCTGGGCTACGCACAAGGATCGATAGCGCCCACTCCAGCTGCAGACCAACAAATACTGCGAACGATCCTCCCAGATAATCGGCGTATGGCCTATGACGTCAGGCGGGTCATGGATGTGCTGTTTGACGCACAGTCTGTCGTCGAGCTTCGCCCTGTTTATGGTCGTGCCGTTGTCACCGCACTTGCACGAGTTGAAGGACACGCGGTCGCAGTCATCGCCAGTGACTGCCGCCACCTTGGGGGTGCTATCGATGTCGATGCGGCAAGAAAGGCAGGAGAGATGATGGAACTGGCGAAACGCTGGAAGCTCCCTATCGTGTCTCTTGTCGATACACCAGGGTTCATGGTGGGTCCAGAAAGTGAAGCGATGGGCGCGGCAAAAGTAATGCCTGAACTGTTTAACACTGCGGCCAGTGTCGACACCCCATGGGTCGGGATCTTTTTACGTCGAGGCTATGGACTGGGCGCCATGGCATTGGTGGGAGGGTCCTTTGAGTTTCCCACCATTACCGCCAGCTGGCCACAAGGTGAATTTGGCGGTATGGGGCTAGAAGGCGCGGTCAGACTGGGCTTCAAAAAAGAGCTCGCGGCATTGCCAGAAGGTGAAGCGCGCGACGCACTCTTCGAAAAATTGCTTGCCGAGATGTACGAAAAAGGTCGTGCAACAGAGGCTGCTGCCTACCTGGAAATCGACCTGGTAATTGATCCCTCGGAGAGCCGCGCGGTGATATTAAGAGGCATCAAAAAACGCTAATTGCACCATTATCGAATCATTGTACCCACAACAGCATCGAGTACTTGTGCACAGTAACGCCACTCATATACTGTATAAATAAACAGTATATGAGTAAACGGCCGTGCTCTGGCTTTGCCTACATTTCCCTAAATTACCGCTCGAAGCACTCACATCAAAGCCAAGCTTTGATGAGGACTGCTTACGTGTAGTGATCGAGGCAAACCGCGTGATTACCTGCGATGACGCGGTAGAGGCTCTGGGCGTAAAGCCAGGACTAAAGCAATCCACTGTCAGTGGTCTACTCAGCGGGCAACGCCTTCAGCTTCTCAGTCGGCAAGTTGAGCAAGAACAGCGCGCACTTAAACAGCTCACACAATGGACCTACTCTATTACCCCAACACTCACCCTGTGGCGAGATGATTGCTTACAACTTGAAGTTGGGCGATGCCTGCTCGTTCATGGCGGCCTAGAAAACCTGTTAAAGAAGATAACAGCCGAACTCGATCGTCGCGGGTTTACCGCCTCTGTGGGCATCGGCCCAAGTCAAGAAGCCGCTTGGTTATTCAGTCAGTCTGACCCTTCGCCAATGATGGAGATGCCCATTGAGGGTCTCTCGCTTGAGTCACGACTTTCCCCCATTCCACTGGCTCACATAACCGACTTCCCCAAGGACATTGCCGCACTTGCCAAAGCTGGAGTTCACACCTTTAAAGAACTACTTTCACTCACAAGCACGTCACTGAAGCGACGCTGTAGTCGAGAATTTACCCGGTGGGTTGACCAATTATTATGTCGAGTAGAGACGGCCATTGAAGACTTTTATCCAGAACCGGAATACAGCGATATTATCTGGCTAGGGTACGGCTCAAAAAACCATCAAGAACTTGCGCTACCCATGAAAACATTATTAAAAGGTTTTGCTGAGTTCGTCCGGAATACGCAACTTGAAACACAACACATTGCCTGGGCGTTTTTACCTGTTCAGGGCGTTCATACGCACCTTGATATTCACAGCAGTGAATGTCACAGCGACCTTAACCGCTGGCTGGAACAATCGTTACTGAAATTAGACCTATTGAGGTTTGACGACCTCATAGAAGGTGTTCAGCTGACCGCGTGTGAACTCAGTGCAGCACAACACAAAACGCAGGATTTGTTCCTCGAATCCAAGCACCAAGAACCGCTGTCACAACTGATCGATCGATTACGCAGCCGGTTAGGTTTCCAAGCCGTGACCCACGTCTATGAACGCTCAGAACACCTACCCGAACACTGCTCTTATACTGACCCTAATCAGTTCACCGCTCAGGTCAGTAATCCCTCGATTACTCAGCGCCCCTTCTGGCTACTCAACTCACCACAGCCTATTAGTCAGCGGGGTAATCAACTGTACTGGATGGATGCACTCGAGATCGTTAGAGGTCCTGAACGCCTGGAAGATTACTGGTGGAGCCAGCCTTCAAGTCGAGACTACTACGTCGCTACAACACGCACAGGACAGCCTGTTTGGATTTTTCAAGATCGCCACAGTCGGTGCTGGTTTTTACAAGGCATTTTTGACTAATTTGCCACAGCTCTTAACATTACAGCTCTATTTCATTAACCCTTTATTTAGGTTAATTACGGTTGACCCGCTAAACACTATAAAGCGATAGCTCGGCGTAAGGCGACGATAAGAATAAAAATGAACAAACTATTAATAGGCCTCTGCGCTTTAACCCCCCTTATACGTCAGGTGCGAGTACCGAAGTCGTCCAAGATTGCGTGCGTTCAGGTGAGGTGGTCCGGGTTTTTATATCTTAGGTTATTGCTAGTCTGTCGACACCCAGATCAGCTTAGACGTATCAAATCCCAGTGCTTGGCTTTCATTAATAAAGCGCTGGCGTACTTCGGTACTGACATCAGGCTCTCGCGCTAATAACCAAAGATAATCGGTGTTGTATCCGGAAACAAACGCGTGGCTGTAATCGTCAGCGAGTTCAAACACCGCATATGTTCCATAAAACGGCCCAAAGAAGGACACTTTGAGGTGCGCAATATCGCTTGAACCCATCGGTTTGGCGACGCCCTCTGCCTGACGCCACTCGTCCTTTTCAGTATTGAATCCTTTATTCAGAACAGAAATCGATCCATCCTCATTCAAACCATACGTCGCAGTCACACGCTCAAGATTACGCTCAAAGCTATGGTCTAAACGCGCAATTTCATACCAGGTCCCTAAGTACTGCTCGGTATCAAACTGGCTCACCGGCTCGACGTTGTCAGGCAAGCCCGTACAGCTGGCTAATAAGACAATACATAACATACCCACTCGCTTAAGCACGGCCTTTTACCTCGTTGAATGAATCTCCAGTGCTGAGTATGACTGACAACTGACAGTATGTGGGCTTTATTGGAAAAAGGCTTATACTGTATAAAAACACAGTATTTTTGACATGTCGTACGCTGAGCTCCACTGCCTAAGTAACTACAGCTTCCTTCGAGGTGCATCGCACCCAGCAGAGCTCGTAGAGCAAGCCGTACAGCTGGGATATTCAGCCCTTGCACTCACCGACGAGTGCTCTCTGGCAGGTGTTGTTAAGGCACATGTCACAGCGAAGGAATTAAATTTCAAACTCATCATCGGCAGTGAATTTACAGTCAGCGAAGGGTTAAAGATCGTCGCCCTAGCACCGTCAAGGGCGGCATACGGTGAACTTTCCAGCTTGATCAGCCGATCACGTCGACGCAGTGCGAAGGGCCATTATATGACCCACCTTCGAGATGTTTATTTCCATCTAAAACGCTGTTTCATTATCTGGATACCAACGAATATTGAAAGCGAGTGGCACCATGCCAAAATACTTGCACGACGTTCACCGGGTCGATTCTGGATTGGTGTCAGTCAACTGCTGCGTCATGATGACTTAACCCGATTAGTCGACTTACAAAGACTAGCATCAGAAATGAGTGCCCCACTGCTCGCCTGTGGCAGCGTCGAAATGCACTCAGCACGCCGCAAAATGCTGCATGACGTCCTCACAGCAATACGTTACAACCGCACTGTCCAAGAGCTCGGTCAGCACCGCGTATGTAACGGTCAGCAGCACCTCAGACGTCTCGATAAACTGGCCCCACTGTACCCACAAGAACTGCTCGGAGAGACCTTAAGGCTGGCCCAACAGTGCCACTTCAACCTCGAGGAACTACGATACGAGTACCCTGAAGAAGTAGTACCCAACGGTCATTCTGCCAACAGTTACTTACGAAAATGCGTGTCAGAGGGTGCTCACCGGCGATGGCCCAAAGGTGTCCCACCGCGCATACAAGAACGCATCGAGCGAGAACTCAAACTCATCACAGAGCTCGATTATGAATACTATTTTCTCACTGTGTACGATGTCGTTAACTTTGCTCGACAGCGGCATATTTTGTGTCAAGGCCGCGGCTCAGCGGCAAACTCAGTGGTGTGTTACTGCTTACACATTACTGAAGTTTCTCCTGAACAAGTGTCACTGCTTTTTGAGCGATTTATCTCACGCGAGCGCGATGAACCTCCGGATATCGACGTCGATTTTGAACACGAACGACGCGAAGAGGTCATACAGTATATTTATGAGAAGTACTCTCGCCGTCGGGCTGCACTTGCGGCGACAGTCATCACTTACCGCTCCCGCAGTGCCGTAAGAGATGTCGGGAAAGCACTGGGAATGGACACCGTCTTTGTAGAAGAGTTAGCAAAATCTTTGGCGTGGTGGAATCGCGAGCGTGAGCTCACCGCAAAATTTGAAGCACAGGGCATCCCGTCCAGCAGTATTCAAGCCGAGCTCTTCTTAAACATGACACAGCAAATATTGGGCTTCCCACGACATCTGTCACAGCATGTGGGTGGGTTTGTTATCAGCCGCGGGCCTATTTCCAACCTTGTCCCTATTGAAAATGCCAGCATGCCCGACCGAACGGTTATTCAGTGGGATAAGGAAGACATCGAGTCACTCGGTCTGCTCAAAGTCGATATTTTAGCGCTTGGAATGCTTTCAGCCATCCGAAAAACACTGGCTCTCGTCCAACGACAGGTCCCCGCTATTCAGTCGATTCAGGACATTCCAAAGGACGATCAGGCCACCTTTAGAATGCTGCAGGCCGGCGACTCACTCGGTGTTTTTCAAATTGAGTCACGCGCGCAAATGTCGATGCTCCCCAGACTCAAGCCCACCTGCTTTTATGATTTAGTGATCGAAATTGCGATCGTCCGACCAGGGCCAATTCAAGGTGACATGGTCCACCCCTACCTGCGACGTAGAGCAGGCTTAGAGGCCATTACCTATCCCGATCCAGCAATACGATCCGTTTTAGAACGCACACTAGGTGTCCCGATCTTTCAGGAGCAAGTCATCCGACTCGCCATGGTTGCTGCCGGCTTCAGCGGTGGAGAGGCAGACTCCCTTAGGCGCGCCATTACTAACTGGGGCCGAAATAGCAAACTTCTGACATTCGAAAATAAGCTCAAAAGTGGCATGTTGCATCGGGGATACAGCGCAGACTTTGCCGATCAGCTTTTTAGTCAAATCAAAGGCTTTGGTGGCTACGGCTTCCCGGAGTCTCATTCGGCCAGCTTCGCGTTACTGGCCTATGTTTCGGCGTGGCTAAAATGCCATCATCCCGGCGCATTTTATGTAGGCTTACTGAACAGCCAACCCATGGGTTTTTATACGCCATCACAACTCATCCAAGATGCCGCTCGGCACGGCGTCAAGTCACTGTCCATCGACGTCAATCACAGCGACTGGAACCATCGATTGATCACCGCTGATGCAAGAACACAGGAAGTGATACAACTGGGATTAAGATTAGTCAAAGGACTCAGTAAATCAGGCGCTGACCAGATTATCGATGCGCGCACCAACGCCCTCTTTCAGTCGGTCGCAGACCTCAGACGACGCACCAACATAAATCAAAAAGATCTCGAAGCACTTTCGGCCGCCGATGCACTAGCGACACTTTCAGGGCACCGTCATAAGACCCACTGGGCCATTATGGCTCTCAAAGACGCTCGCCCATTATTAGTCGACGAGCACCGTCAGCACGACAATGACATGGACGCCATTACAGCACCGTCCACAACCGAGAACGTTATTTTTGATTACCAAAGTACGGGGCTCACATTACGTGCACACCCACTCGCCCTTCTACGTCCACAGTCACCGTTTGATCAATGTCGTCGTCAATCCGACCTCATTGCCATGGGAAACCGGCGCTTTGTTCGAACAGCGGGTCTCGTGACGTGTCGACAGCGACCTGGGACCGCATCGGGCGTCGTTTTCCTGACCCTCGAGGATGAGACAGGCAATATCAACGTTATTGTCTGGCCCCGCGTTCAAGAACAGTTCAGAGCGGCTTTAATGACTGCCCAACTGCTGCTTATCAAAGGGACAGTCGAATCGAGAGACGGGGTCACTCATGTTATCGCAAGCGGTCTTTATGACCACAGTCATGCCCTCAGCGACCTGGCTGTTAAGTCTCGAGACTTCCATTAATGACGATGTCAGATGTCGCCACGTCGAGCAGGGACCGTAAACAGCTGGTCTTTGATTCCCGCATAGACCACCAAAATGACCGCGTCGGTGTCACCAATATTCGCACCGCCGTGCGGCTGATCAATGAGCTCAATAACCGCCTCGCCGGCTCGCGCAATGTGCGTCTTACCGGAGTCGGTCCGCACTTCAATAACACCCTGTAATACGACGCCTGCTGTCATGAACGGGTGCTCGTGTAACGGAAGCGCCATACCCACTGGGATCGTGACTCGCGCCACAGTGACCTCAGGCTGGCCCTGTGGATATTCAGCTAATGGCGATCCACCCCAATCCTGGGTCGACTGCGCCAAGATAGTGGTCTCAATTGCTCGCTCAGACACACCGAGCTCTCCACTCATTACACGGGCAGCGAGCATCATCAACCCTATCGCGGCGCCTACACTGCAGCTCGAAAAATGCCTCATAAAAAAACGACTCCCAAAGGTTGTTGGGCTAAAAGCAACGGGCCCGATGCCTCAGCTCAACCGCAAAGACGGCACTGCACACGACACAGGCTTATTCTGAATCGGCGGAGACTAACGCCTTTAACTCACCCAATCCGTCTTGTGTAATGAAAAACTCAATCGGTTGGCAGCAGACCTGGCAGTCTTCAATGTAGTTTTCGCCGAGGTCCTCAGGATTGAGCAAGACACAAATAGACTCCCAACAATAGGGACAGTCTATCCACGACTCTTCAAGCCCTCTATTCATGTCAATCAGCTGGCTTGCTTGAACGACTCTGCCTCGGCATTTCGCTCAGTAAAGATGAGTGCGCCATCGGCCACTGCGCCGTCCCGAAACATCTTTTTGTCCTTCCGAAAGTTCTGTGGATTCACCCACGGCATCTGAGTCCCCTGCCTGGGAAGCTTCGGCATCATTCGCTGCATATACCCCGCTGAAAAATCATGGATCCAAAAGCGTTTCTCCATGGTTTTTGCGAGCAAGTCGGGAATGCGAGGCGTCGCCTGGTCGTAACCGAACTCCTCCATGTGATTCAGCACGCGACACACCCACTCCGCCGTTAGATCAGCGCGCAGCGTCCACGATGCGTTGATGTATCCAAACGTTTGCACCATGTTCGGGATGTTTGAACACATCACACCTTTATAGGTCCACTCATCCGCGAAATTCACGGGCTTACTGTCGACAGCAAACTCAGCGCCGCCCAAATTGAGCAGCTCGATTCCCGTCGCAGAAACGATAACGTCGGCCTCAATGCGCTCGCCGGAGCCCGTGACTAATCCCGTCGCATCAATGTGCGAGACCGTGTCCGTCACCACCTCGGCCTTTCCGGTGCGCAATGCGGTGAACAAATCGTCATCCGGCACCAAGCACAACCGCTGATCCCACGGATTGTAGGTCGGAGTGAAATGCTTTTTGACATCGACCACATCCCCTACCGCTTTCTCGACCTCTCCCAACAGATTTTCGGCGACACGATCAGGGTTCGTGCGTGTTTGGTTGTAGATCAATTGTTGCCACAACGTATTTTTAAAGCGCACGAGACTGTATGCCCATTTCGCCGGCAATACGTATCGTAAGAAGTTCGCAAACACATCAACGGAGGGTCTAGAGACAACATATGTGGGCGACCGCTGCACCATGGTGACCTTCTCGGCCTTCAGTGCCATATTGGGTACCAAGGTCATGGCAGTGGCACCAGAACCGATAACCACCACTTTCTTTCCAGCGTAGTCGAGATCGTCCGGCCAGAATTGAGGGTGGATCCACTGTCCTTGGAAACTCTCGCGGCCGTCAAAGTCAGGTTGATGCCCCGCGTCGTAGTTGTAATACCCGGCACACATCAATAAAAAATTACAGCTGAAATACCGTGTCTCCTCACTGGTCTCAACGGTCAACAACCACGTGGCCGACTCAGAAGACCAAGCCGCATCGATCAGTTTGTGACCAAACTGCGTCTTTTCACGAATCCCATACTCATCAGCCGTCTCGTTGACGTAGTCCCAAATAGCAGGCCCATCGGCAATCGCTTTCTTCGCGCGCCATGGCTTAAAGTTATAGCCCAGCGTGTGCATGTCAGAGTCGGAGCGAATACCTGGGTATTTAAAGAGATCCCAAGTCCCGCCAATGGCGTCGCGACGCTCTATGAGCATGTAATTGCGGCCCGGACACTTTGTCTGCAGATGCACCGCCGCGCCGATACCGGAGAGCCCAGCACCAACGATCATTACATCGGTATGGAGCGCAGAATTCGGAGTGTTATTGCTCATCGTCATTACCTATTTTTCGGTGCCAAAACACGCAGCGTCAGTCGCCCAGTATGGAGCGACCTTTCTCAGCAGCAATACGCAACCGCAGCGCATTGAGCTTTATAAAGCCCTCTGCATCACCTTGATCATATTTCCCAGCATCATCTTCAAACGTCGCAATAGCGTCGTCAAACAGCGAATCCGCGGAGCGCCGCCCGGTGACCGTCACGTTCCCCTTGTACAGGCGAATTCGCACGTCACCATTAACGACGCGCTGTGTTTCATCAATGGCCGTCTGGAGCATGACCCGTTCGGGCGCCCACCAGTACCCGTTATAAATCATTTTCGCATAACGTGGCATGAGCTCGTCCTTGAGGTGTGCCACTTCGCGGTCGAGTGTCAGTGACTCAATAGCCCGATGCGCCCGAAGCAAGATAGTCCCTCCCGGCGTTTCGTAGCAGCCTCGCGACTTCATACCGACGTAACGGTTTTCGACAATATCTAAGCGCCCCACACCGTGCTCACCACCCATACGGTTCAGCGTTGCCAGCACCGTTGCAGGCGACAGGCGCACACCATCAATTGCGACAACATCACCGCACTCGAACGTCAGCGTCAGCTCAAGTCCCGCATCAGGGGCGGCCTCAGGGGATACCGACCA
>CAYVQI010000047.1:12182-15571 GCA_964454155.1 uncultured Alteromonadaceae bacterium
ACGTCAGCGTCAGCTCAAGTCCCGCATCAGGGGCGGCCTCAGGGGATACCGACCAACGCCACATCGATTCCTCGGGTGGACACCAGGGATCCTCCAAGACATCGCCCTCGTAGGAGATGTGCAACAGATTGGCGTCCATGGAATAAGGCGACTTCTTTTTCGCGTTTGAGAAATCAACAGGGATCGAGCGCTCCGCGCAGTAGGCCATGAGTGACTCACGAGAGCTCAGGTCCCACTCACGCCAGGGTGCGATCACTTGAATGCCGGGCTTCAATGCGTAGGCCCCAAGCTCAAATCGGATCTGATCATTGCCTTTGCCCGTCGCGCCGTGTGAAATCGCATCGGCCCCCGTCTCATTCGCAATTTCAACCAATCGCTTTGCAATAAGCGGGCGTGCTATCGAGGTACCCAGTAAGTACTCGCCCTCGTAAATGGTATTGGCCCGGAACATAGGGAAGACGTAATCGGCAACGAACTCCTCACGCAGGTCATCAATATATATTTCCTTAACGCCAAGCGCCTCGGCTTTCGCACGTGCCGGTTCTACCTCTTCACCCTGACCTATATCGGCGGTGAAGGTGACCACCTCACAGGCGTAAGTGTCTTGTAGCCATCTGACAATAACCGACGTATCCAGACCGCCCGAATACGCGAGGACAACCTTGTTCACACTGCTCATTTACCGCTCCTATAGTTAGGCGGTGAAGTTTACGCGCGGCAAGCCCCGTTGGACAGCCGATCACTGCTAAACTACGGCCCTCAAGGCGCAAAGAGTTAGAAAATGTCCCGAATAACCATCACAAAGCCCGATGATTGGCACATTCATTTACGCGACGGCGATATGCTGGAGCGAACAGTCAACGATGTTGCCGCCTGGGCTAATCGTGCCGTGATCATGCCCAATCTGAGTCCGCCCGTCCTCACAGTGGCTGATGCCACGGCTTATCACAGCCGAATCCTGTCGGCGCTCAGCAAGGCGCCTGACTTTGAGCCGCTCATGACGCTGTACTTGACCGACAACACCACCCCGCAGGATATTTGCGAGGCGGCGGCGTCTCCCTTGGTCTGCGGTGTTAAGCTTTACCCTGCAGGCGCAACCACCAACTCTGCATCGGGCGTGACCGGCCTTGAGTCGCTCAAACCCACCTTGGCTGCCATGCAAGAATACGATGTCCCGTTACTCATCCACGGTGAAGTGACGGATCCAGAGGTCGATATCTTCGATCGAGAAGCCAAGTTCATTGAGCGCACGCTCGGCCCACTGACCGACGAATTTTCAGAATTACGGGTTATTTTGGAGCACATCACAACACAAGACTCGGTCGCATTTATCAGTGAGGCGAGAGAAGGCGTCGCCGCCACCATCACGCCACAGCACCTACTCTTTGACCGCAACGATATGCTCGTCGGAGGTATACGCCCCCACCTGTTTTGTTTGCCGGTACTCAAGCGTAGAAGCCATAAAGAATCTCTGCGCGCCGCAGCGACCTCAGGTAATCCCCGATTTTTTATAGGCACTGATTCCGCACCGCACACGGTTGAGACAAAAGAATCGGCCTGTGGTTGTGCCGGCTGCTACAGTGCGCACGCCGCAATCCCTTTGTATGCAGAGGTGTTTGAAGAAGAAGGGTGCTTGGATCGACTCGAGGGATTTACCAGCCACTTCGGCGCAGATTTTTACCGCAGACCCAGAAACACCGACACGGTGGATCTGATAAAGGATACCACCCGCGCACCCGACAGCTTGACCTTTGGCGCCAGCACCGTCACCCCTCTGAGAGCGGGCGAGTTACTGCAGTGGCGATTGGAACCATCCCGATGAGTGATCACATGGAAAAGTTGATGAAAAATCGGTTTCGCGGATTCCTTCCGGTCGTGGTCGACTTAGAAACGGGCGGTTTTAATTCTAATACCGATGCGATCCTTGAGATTGCAGCCACATTTTTTGACATCGATCCCGACGGTCGCCTCACGGTTGGCCATACGCTTGCACGCAATGTAGACCCTTTTGAAGGCGCGAACCTTGAGCCTGCGGCGCTTGAATTCACTGGGATAGACCCTGAGAACCCTTTGAGGGAGGCCGTTCCCGAAGAAATTGCCTTGGGCGATATCTTTGCTGAAGTTCGGCGCGCCGTTAGGGACATGGGCTGCAACCGCGCTATTTTAGTGGGCCACAACGCACACTTTGATGCAGGCTTTCTCAACGCAGCCGCCGATCGCTGTGAAATAAAGCGAAATCCCTTTCATCCGTTTTCGCACTTTGACACGTCAACATTGGCAGGACTTGCCTATGGGCACACGGTTTTAGCGAAAGCCTGCAAGCGGGCCGGCATCGAATTTAGCAACAGCGAAGCCCATTCCGCGGACTACGATGCGCATAAAACGGCTGAGTTGTTTGCCGGAATCGTTAATCGTTGGCAGGATCTTGGTGGCTGGACCTGGCCCCAGATAGATCAGACCGGGTCGGAATAGATCACCCCGACATTTCGCTCAACAATACATCAAGCTGATCGATGTACCGTGTAATGTCGGTCAACCCAAGCAGTTCATACTTCACCGAATTCTCAATGGGAAGCAACTGCGTTAATACATGACAGACCTCCCAGGCATTTTCCGTGTCGAGAGACAATCCAAGCCGCTTGACTTCAGGGTGACGCTGCAAGCCAGCCAGTACATCGATCATTGAAACGCCCTCCTGTGGAACTACGACAGGTTCAGGCCACGGTTCAACGTCAACGCGGGCCCGATTCAAACCCGAGGATTCTCGCCAGACATCGTCAACATGGAATCGCTGCCCCCCCTCGATCGTAATTCCCAGCAGACCGTTGGGTAACTGATCCCAATCGACGATATTTGCCAGCGTACCGTAGTCGCCTAGGTCTAAGTTGGTCACCGACGCCTCCGCAACCTCCGAGCCCCGTCTGATCCAAATCACCCCGAACGGTGAACCCTCGCGCATACACGCGGAAATCATATCAATGTAACGGCGCTCAAAGATTTGCAGGGGTAAACGCCCTCTTGGCAAGAGCACCGTACCTAGGGGAAAAAGTGGAATATCAGTCACGGGACTCTCCTTCAGGGTCACTCAGCAACTCTAAGTCGGCCAACAACAGTAGCGCTTCTTCACGCGAACTCCCGCAAAACGCAGGTTCAGCCTGAAATTGGCTGCAACATCCAGGCCGACGCGGATCATCAAATAGTGCGCACAAACCCTGCGCACCGAGGTGCACACAGCGTTCGCCTTTGCGTTTACCATTCGGCATCCCCAAAAACGGTGTGTGAATAGCGGGCACAATACAGCAGGCGCCACACCCCGCCCTACATTCCACTAAGCGGCTCCGGGACCCAAGGGCTTAAAGGTGATAATGAGTTTGGGCAGGAGCAAAAGG
>CAYVQI010000048.1:0-8531 GCA_964454155.1 uncultured Alteromonadaceae bacterium
ATCCGGCAATTAATATTCGACGCTCAGGAACGCGCCGGGAAGAACTGCTGACCGGTGAGGACGAGCTGCATCGCATGTGGATCTTACGTAAGTTACTCCACGGCATGGAAGATCTGCCCGCGATCGAGTTCTTACTCGATAAGCTTAAAGACACCAAGTCTAACGACGAGTTCTTCCGATCAATGAAGCGTAAGTAGTTTCGGCGCACAGTGTGCGCCTACGCCCTGTCTTGCTCATTTTGCGCGTCAGTTTCAAGACGCAGTGACCCGCTCTGCATTCATCTATGTCATGCTGTAGAAAATGAAAAGCTGAAGACGACAGTATGAAATTTCGGGACCTACGCGACTTCCTCGCCACGCTAGAAGCGAATGGCGATTTGGTGCGAATCAAAGAAGAAATCGATCCAAATCTAGAAATGACAGAGATCGCCGACCGCACGTTGCGTGGCGGTGGACCAGCACTGCTGTTTGAAAACCCAAAGGGCTATGACGTGCCGCTTCTGGCCAATCTTTTTGGCACTGAGAAGCGTGTTGCACTGGGCATGGGCGCGGACTCAACGGAAGCGCTGCGTGAAATTGGTGAGCTTCTTGCCTATTTACGCCAACCTGATCCGCCCAAGGGTATGCGAGACCTGATTGACAAAGCCCCGCTGCTCAAGAAGGTGCTCAACATGGGCCCCAAAACGATCAGCCGCCCACCGTGCCAAGAGATCGTCATCAAGGATGATGCTGTCGATCTGACCACGCTTCCAATTCAAACATGCTGGCCGGGCGATGTTGGCCCACTGGTGACATGGCCTCTGGTGATCACACGCGGACCTGAAAAACCGCGTATGAATCTGGGTATTTACAGAATGCAGCTTCTGGGGCGCAACAAGCTGATCATGCGCTGGCTGTCGCATCGTGGCGGCGCTCTCGACTTTCGAGACTGGACATTAAAACGCCCGGGGGAACCCTACCCAGTGGCTATCGCATTGGGTGCAGACCCCGCCACAACGCTCGGTGCGGTGACGCCCGTGCCCGATGCGCTGTCAGAATACGCGTTTGCAGGGCTACTGCGCGGCGGTAAGACCGAGCTGGCCAACTGCTTGACACCTGCGTGCAGAGACAACGAGCTTTTGGTTCCCGCGCACTCTGAAATTATTTTGGAAGGCTATATAGATCCCACCGAAATGGCCAATGAAGGGCCGTTTGGCGATCATACTGGCTATTACAACGAGGTTGAAAGCTTCCCGGTCTTTACCGTACAAACAATGACGACCCGCAAAAATCCGATCTATCACAGCACTTATACGGGCAGGCCGCCGGACGAGCCCGCAATTCTTGGCGTCGCCTTAAATGAGGTCTTTGTACCTTTACTGCAAAAACAATTCCCAGAGATTGTGGACTTCTATTTACCCCCTGAAGGCTGCTCTTACCGTATGGCAGTGGTCAGTATTCGCAAAGAATACCCAGGGCACGCAAAGCGGATCATGTTGGGCATTTGGAGCTTTTTGCGGCAATTTATGTACACCAAGTTCATCATTGTGACTGACGAGGATGTTGATGTCAGAAACTGGGAAGATGTGATTTGGGCCATGACAACTCGCATGGATCCTCGTCGCGATTCGGTCTTTATCGACAACACCCCCATTGATTATCTCGATTTTGCATCACCGGTTGCGGGCCTTGGCTCTAAAGTGGGTATGGATGCGACAAACAAATGGGAAGGTGAAACCGAGAGAGAATGGGGTTCATCGATTCAAATGGATTCAAAGGTAAAAGCGCACGTCGATTCGCTTTGGGACTCTCTCGGAATCAACTTGCCTGGACGCCAACGCTAAGTGCTGGCAAGGAAGAGGGTACCCAGCGCCGTTACGATGTCAGCCGAGCGGTGCCTCGCATAGTAATCGGTCAGTAGCTGCTGGCCCTGATCGCCCGACATCGCCTGCGCTTTTGCGATGATCAAGCCGGTTGCAGCATCGTCCGAGCGCGTATGTTCAGCCAACGTCGTAAGCTTGCTGATCAGCGTATCGGGGTTCGACACCCTTAACTGGGCGAGCACAGCCGTTGCCTCAACAGGCCACCCCTTGTCAGCCAAACCGAGCAACTGAGCCTCCACATCTGAGGACGCACCGACCCGCAATAAGTGCCCAGCATATAACGCACCAAAAACGGGATCGTGTTTCTGATGCGCGGACGCGCTTTGCCACAGACGCTTTAACTTATCGCGTTTTTGAGCAGTCGCGAGCTGCCGAGTAAATACCCAGTCGCGGGCCTCTTTCCGATAGATCTCAGAAAACCAAGACACTCGCTCAAGCTTGCCAAGTTTCTGATTGAACGCAGCGTCCCGACCGGCGAGCAAGTCCGTGAAGCTCTCTTGTACGAGCTCGGACTCTCGATTTTCTTTACGCTTTTCAAGCCAGCGACCCACACCGGGGGCAATGCCGAGTAATGCGACAAGCGCTCGGTACACCAGCCTAAACGCGAGTAAAAAAAAGACCGCCATAATGCCGAGCGCGACGACCGTACTTTCAATACGATAGTCACCGCGCTGTAACAGCACATAGCCGGGATCGTGCGCCAACATCGACACGAGTGCCACCCCCGCAGTCAAACCCAGAATCACGAGCAACAGGGGACCACGCACTAGGGTGTCTCCTCAATACGGGCAGGGACAGCCAGAGGTTCTGGTGTGCCCTCAAAGTCGCGAAATATGCGCAATGTCGCTGACAAATCTGGCAGCAGCGGCACAAAATCCGTCGCAGCAAGCGACTCTAATGACTCGATGACACTGTTTGATCGGGCATCGTCATAATGCGTATGCGTCCGAATAAAACGCTCAGCGCGCAGGAGAGCACTGCCGTATTGATTTTGATCACCCATCAACAGGGCCACCCTCGCCTGCTCCAGCATCGCCGCCAACGCCATTTGCGATAGCGGCAGCCACGTATCGGGCAGAGGACGCATCTCAGACGATTCAATCGTGGTCACAACGAAATAACGCGAGAGCATTGAAAGCGTCCTCGCCCAGACCGACAGATCCCCGTCAGTCATGTCTGTGCTCAGTTCGTTGCCCGCTAACGCACTGAATGAACCGGCGATGACAAATTCGAGCAGACCGATTTGTTCCTCCAACGCATTGAGACGGGCCAGAAGGCCCGCAATATCGACATGAGGCAGTGCACGAAGACCGGCAACATCAGAGGCAACAGATTGTCGAACAGTATCGGCGGTCGTATGACCAACCCCGGCAAGCAGACGATCTGCCGTCACCAGTAAACGCTCTGCACCCTTGACGTCTCGCGCGACGCGCAGTCGCTGACTGGCCATCCGCACATTAAACTCAGCTTCCGCCAGACGCCACGCGCGCTGATCTAAACCTGACATTCGTGAAAGCTGTTGTTCGGCGCGCCGGAGTTGCTGAGTCAAGCGACTTTCCGACGCTTGAAGGAGCTTTAACTCCTCAGTCAGACCTCTAATTTCAGCCGACTGAACCTCCCGCAGCGTATCTAGCTCACGCTTTATTGATGTGTCTAGAAGTTTAGAAATATCGTCTCGAAGGGCCTTATCAGCACCCTCAAACTCCTTGATGCGTGTCTTCATTGCCGCCTGTTCTTCCAGAACATCGGTAACAAGGGGCATCACGTAATAGTACGATGCACCGCCTGCGACGGACAAAACGAGTAGCAGTAAGACGACCGTAAGGCGGCCAACCCAACTCGCCATTCGGCGTGTTTTCACACCACGTTGCTGCTCGCTCATGCACCCCCCTTGATAACGCCATTATCCTCTAAGGCAATTGCGCAATGACTCGCAGCAATGCCTCGTCGCTTGCTCCCTCAGCTACTATACGCGATTGCCAACCGAGCTCTTGAGCGGTCTCCGCTACGCGTTGTGAAGGCACAACAATGCGGTGCACGTTGAGCACCTGTAAATCCTGCTCTAAACAGAGTTGAGACAAGCGCTGTAAAGTCTCGCCGCTGGCCACATGCACAACACTCGGCTCATCCAGACTGACAGCTCGGCGCAGATCATCAGTCGAAATCATAGGCCAAGTGCGACGGTAACAATCCACTGTCGTGACCTGAATATTGTGTGACGATAACGCCTCGCTCAGGAAGTCGCGACCCCCCTCTCCCTTAATGATAACGGCATGAGTGGGCATGCTATAAGTCGCCTCAAGCAACTCAAGAATACCCTCGGAGTCCTCTCTGACCGGACTGCTCGCTTGAATTCCCGCATCAGCCAGGGCGATGCGAGTCCGAAGTCCAACCGCAATCACCTGCACTAGTGACGACTCACTACCCTGGGTCATCCCAGACAACCCATGGCGCACCGCGTTAACAGAAGTAAAAATATAGATCGTTGTCGCCACGGGGGTACTGTCCGTATCCCAGGAAACCCCCGTCGACTCAATGGCCATCAAAGGCAGTTGAATCGCAATATGGCCAGCGTCTGAAAGCCTTCGACCCAGACGCTCAGCGTCATCAGTCGCCCGAGTGACAACAACGCGCGTCACGATCGTGCGGCTTTCAGCACGTCGGCAGCTCCTTGCGCGAGCAACGCGTCAGCCACTTCAAGGCCCAGCACTTCGGGGTCTGACCCACGCGCTTCCACCGCAATTACTTTGCGGCCATCGGGCGAACCCACACGAGCGCGCAACCACAAATTTTCACCCTCCGATACCGCATAACTGGCTATCGGCACATCGCAACCGCCATCGAGCTTTCGCACCACTGCTCGCTCAGCAATCACACGACGGGACGTCTCGCTGTGTGCAAGAGGACTTAACAACTCAGCAACGCGAGTATCAGCGTCTCTGTATTCAATACCTACCGCACCTTGCCCACCTGCAGGGAGCAGAAAATCCTCATCAATCGCGGCACCAATACGATCGTTAAAGCCCAGGCGCATTAACCCGGCACATGCGAGGATAATCGCATCGAATTCACCGGCATCTAGTTTTGCTAAACGGGTATTCACATTCCCCCGAAGAAAGCCGATCTTGAGGTCAGGTCGCTGCTGCATGACTTGGCACGACCGCCTGAGACTGGAGGTACCTAGACGCGCGCCCTTCGGAAGGGCATCAAAACTCGTTACGCCCACCAGCGCGTCTCGGGGATCCTCTCGTTCACAAATAACACCTAAGGTCAGCCCGTCGGGTAACGCCATGGGTACATCTTTCATTGAGTGAACGGCAATATCGGCACGCCCATCCATGAGCGCTGTTTCAAGCTCCTTAACGAACAAGCCTTTACCACCGACCTTATATAACGGCGTGTCCAAAAGCTGATCACCGCGCGATGTCATTCCCAGTAGCTTTACCTCGATACCGGGATGATGTCGTTTCAACTCTGCTTGTACGAAATACGCTTGCCACAGTGCCAGAGGACTCTCTCGAGTCGCTATTGTGATTGAATCCATGCTTCCCCCTATTTCTTTTAAGACTACCACCCGCACAAGCAACGGTTCTCACCTGATACACTAACAAGCAGTCCCACAAGAGAAGTTTATCGCGTGTCCAGTTCTATAGACAGTCATACCAGTCAAACATGGGGTGGTCGATTCAGTGAAGCGACTGACGCCTTTGTGCAAGAGTTCACTGCGTCTTACTCATTTGATCACGTGCTCGCACGTTATGACATTGAAGGTTCGAGAGCGCACGCTCTGATGCTCAATGCGTGCGGAATTCTGACAAACGAGGAACTCGCCGACATTCGTCGAGGTCTCGAGCAAGTTGAGACTGAGATATCAGCGGGCAATTTCAAATGGCGTGTCGAGCTTGAAGACGTGCACATGAATGTAGAGGCACGACTCATTGAGATTATCGGCGACGCCGGTAAAAAGCTACACACGGGACGATCGCGCAACGATCAAGTCGCAACCGATATCAGGCTCTACCTGCGCGAAGCCATCGTGAGTATTCGCGGTCAAATGACACGCCTGAGAACGGGGCTCATCGATCAAGCCGAAACCTATGCTGAAACGATCATGCCGGGATTTACTCACTTACAAGTCGCCCAGCCCGTAACCTTTGGACACCATCTTCTCGCATGGAATGAGATGCTCTTGCGCGACGACGGTCGACTTGCTGACTGCGCACAGCGCCTGAATTATTGCCCCTTGGGTTCAGCCGCACTCGCGGGGACCTCTTACCCGATTGACCGGCAACTGACCGCAAGCACACTGGGCTTTTCGGGACCGACAGAAAACTCTCTGGATTCTGTGTCTGATCGAGATTTTGCGATCGAATTCACGTCGGCCGCTGCGATCACCATGATGCACTTGTCCCGCATGGCTGAAGAAATGATTATTTGGACCAGTGCCCAGTTCAATTTTGTGGACCTGCCGGACCGATTCTGTACCGGCTCGTCAATCATGCCCCAGAAGAAAAATCCCGATGTGCCCGAACTTATACGAGGGAAGGTTGGGCGTGTGCAGGGGCACTTAGTTGCCTTGATTACACTGATGAAAGGTCAACCCCTTGCCTACAACAAAGACAACCAGGAGGATAAAGAGCCCCTATTTGACACCGTGAGAACCGTGCACGATTCACTCATGGCGCTCGCCGACTTGGTTCCCGCGATGAGGGCAAAACCCGACGCCATGCGCCGAGCGGCAGGTCTTGGCCATCCAACGGCGACAGATCTTGCAGACTATTTGGTCCGCAAAGGCATTGCCTTCCGGGATGCCCACGAAATTGTGGGTACGGCCGTAGGCTTAGCAGAAGCAAAAGGAATAGACGTTGCCGAGCTATCACTGGAGACTCTGAAAGGCCTTTGTAATGCCATTGAAGAGGATGTATTCAAAGTGCTGACCCTCGACGGATCGGTCGCCGCTCGCGATCACATTGGCGGAACCGCGCCCGCACAAGTTCGGGCTGCAGCATCGCGCGCGCGCGCGGCCTTAGGCTGTGACTCAGACTAGGGCCGGTAGTGGAGAGAGGCTTGAAAAATAATATCCGGCGCACTTTCCACAACAATGTCCTCTGCGAAACTCACATCAACGGCCCAATGACGACCCAAACTCCGCCTCAGCCCCAAACTCAGGATACCGGCAGGCTCGCCCAGCGCCTTAAGGTCACTGCTTAAAATTGCGCTGTGACTGTCAAACTGAGCAAGCAGCGCCCAGTGGCTGTTGAGTAGCCATTCCATTGATAAGCCACCGAACCCAATCCACTCTTTTTGCCGGGGGCCCAGTAGTGGACTCGATCCCACATGCGTCACGCCGAGCTGCCCGTGCCAGTAAAAGGGTAAATCACTCTGGTGCGCACCGCTAAATCGCGCCACAGAGTAAACGTCAGAAGCTCCGCTACCGGTCCATTCATCAGCGCTCCCCGTCGAGGCCTTATACCCAATTGCATACGCGATTTGCAGATCTTTTTGCCGCTCTGCCCTATGGGCCAGCTCAAAAGTCAGGTCATTACGACCTGATGCTGACCTATCCAAACTGACGCCCTGCGTCTGTCCGTCAAAGTGATATCGAATTTGGTCTTCGGGTACCGCACTTCGACCCCCGTCGCTCATACCAAACGCGCTGTGCCAGCGATTCACATAAGAATCGATGAATCCACCACTGTGACGAGTCACCGGAAGAGTTGCACTGACCTCCCACGTCGGCGATAAGCCCCAGCGAACACGTAAACTCTGACGTTGCGACTCGCCATCAAAAAAAAGTTGCTCGTTGTTGGACGCTTGGGCCACAAAATGCGTCGCAAGATCGGTGTGCGCAGTCACCGACAGACCCTCACGGATATCAGCGGTGCGCTGCGAAGGAATACCGATCAGCGCGACCAGAGGCGATAAATTTTCGACCCACAACGGGGCATGAATTCGCTCAGCTACGGCTAAGCGCGGTGCGAGCGCCACAAGCACCGCGGCAAGGACCAGACCACTCTTTCTCACCAATCGATCTTCTCATCCGCGTGCGCAGCAAGTTCTCTGAGAAAAAGTGGGCGAAAGGCCTCGTCGCTTCTCGTATCGAACCAATCACCCGCTGACTCTCGCCATACAAAGTGAAATCCACCACCGGGAGTTGCGAGCCAGAGTTGCTCAACAGCCGGTTGTCGACTCAAAACAAACGTGACGCCGTTAACGAACTTTACGTTTAGAACACCTTCTGCCCCCGCAATATCCGGGTCGGAGTCCAGGTCTTCAAGTCGCGTTTCTACGTCCTCGAATGTTTGATCGATGCATTCGTAGTATCGGGATGATGCGGCCATTGCAGCTCCTATTGTTTTCCAGCGGCGAAACAGTATTGACTCATGCAACTCGAGTCACGATCACATCCTAACAGCTGATATACTTTCTGTTTTATAAATGGTGTTTCTGGTGCGAAAACTGACTCTTCCCTGTATCGCTCTGATACTGGCGCTGAACCTAGGGTGCGGACAGCCCGGCGAACTTCGACACCCAGATCCAAAACCCGCCACTGCGAACTAGCGGCTAGCATGTCAAATAAACCAAATCTTCCAACCGGATTCGGTCTCCAACGAGGGACGCTAATGTGCGAAGACATGGCGATGCCCGAGCTGGCAGACCGGTTTTCAAC
>CAYVQI010000048.1:8631-12860 GCA_964454155.1 uncultured Alteromonadaceae bacterium
GCGCCCATTTCAATTCGGATCAACCCCGATGTCGATGCGAAAACACATCCGTACATTTCAACCGGACTGAAAGCAAATAAGTTCGGTGTCAGCGCGGACGCCGCGATCGACCTCTATCGTGTTACACAGGACTCCTCATCGCTAAGACCCGTGGGTATTGACTGTCACATTGGCAGTCAACTGACCGAGATTGAGCCGTTTATCGAGTCCGTTTCTCATCTGCGCGACTTAGTGCTGGCACTCGGAGCACAAGGCATTGAGCTGACACACATCGATATAGGCGGCGGCTTGGGTATTCGCTACGACGATGAGCATATTCCCAGTCCTAAACACCTCATTTCAGCGGTCCGAGATCAGCTGGGTGACCTTGCCATGGAGCTCCTCATTGAACCGGGTCGATCCATTGTGGGAAATGCAGGTGCACTGTTAACCCAAGTCATGGTGATCAAAGTCGGAGAAACGAAACATTTTGCAGTAGTCGATGCCGCAATGAATGACCTATTGAGACCGGCTTTATACTCCGCGTGGCAAAATATCGTTGAGGTAGAGACGCAAGAAGGCAATCCCACAACTTACGATATTGTCGGTCCCGTCTGTGAGACCGGTGACTTCTTAGGAAAAGATCGGAGGCTCACGCTGGCCGAAGGAGACCTACTGGCCGTAATGGGATCGGGAGCTTATAGCTTTGCCATGTCGTCAAATTACAACACCCGTCCCCGGCCCGCCGAGATTCTCGTGTCCGGCGGTATAGCTCACGTCATTCGTGAGCGCGAACAGGTTGAAGATTTATGGGCCAGCGAACGGTTGCCGGAGCACCTCGTATGAAACTCGAATTCACAAAAATGCACGGCGCAGGTAATGACTTCGTGGTGATTGATGGTGTCAGAACGGCCGTTGAGCTGACACCAGAACACATTCAGTACCTTGCCAATCGGCACTCCGGGGTTGGCTGCGATCAGGTTTTACTGATTGAACCACCCAAACGCCCCGATGCAGATTTTGAATACAAGATCTTTAATGCGGACGGCTCTGCTGCAGGACAGTGCGGCAACGGCGCGCGCTGTGTCGGCCGCTTTATTCGAGAACAACGACTCTCGGGTAGTGATGCAATTACGCTCGAGGTTGGCGGCGAGCTACGGCAGCTGGTGATGACCAAAGACCTGCAAGTCAGCGCCGATCTAGGCGCACCCAAACTGGCATTAAACGCAGTGCCGTGCCTGCTTGAGAGCGGCGGTATCGAGTGCGATCTGACGCTCGGCAACGTGACCCTAAAGGCGGGTATTCTGTCGATGGGCAATCCTCACGCAGTCGTTCTTGTCGATGACTGCGGAGCAACACCGGTCGAGAAGATTGGTCCGATGGTTCAAGCACTTGACGTCTTCCCAGAGGGCGTCAACGTTAGTTTCATGGAAATTGAGACAGCGAGTGCCATCAAACTCAGGGTATTTGAGCGTGGGGTCGGTGAGACATTGGCCTGCGGATCAGGCGCCTGCGCCGCCGTGGTGCACGGCATCCGACTGGGACTATTGTCAACCAACGTGACAGTGACACTGCCCGGGGGTAAGCTCGAAGTGACTTGGGAAGATGAAGACGCACCAGTGTGGTTGGCTGGACCTGCGGAAACCGTCTTTGAAGGAAAACTGACACTGCAGTGAGTTGTAAATGAACGACGCGTCAACAGTACCAGAGGCCGTAAGTGCAGCGATTGTCAGCGATTATCTGCGCGCACATCCCGATTTTTTTGATCAAAACCCAGACGTACTGGGAGAATTAAAGCTCGCGCACGTGAGCGACGGCGCAGTATCACTCGTTGAACGCCAGGTGGCACTTTTACGCGAGCGTAATGCGGAATTAAGGCGTCGTTTAGACGGCTTAATGGCGCGAGCGGAGCAAAATGAGGCGCTACTGCAGGCGACGCAAGAGGTCATTTCAGCGCTGGCAGAGCGCAGCTCGAAAGACGACATCGCCAGTCTTTTCTGCGGCCTTGTGAAAAAGAGCTTCGATGTCGAGCTGGTGGCATTTCACTGGTCTGGTGACAAAGGCGACGACCCCTCGAACGTTGTTGCGTCGCATTTACTGGGTAACAAAAATGCCACAAGTGGCCCTCTGCGCGCTCACGAACTCAAAGCGCTGTTTGATGAAGAGGCCACAGAAGGCTCGGCCGCACTTGCGCGGCTTACAACGCGACAACACGAGTCTGCTGTTATTGCCGTAGGGTCGGTGGACGCCACACGCTATGGTACTGGCGAGGGGACACTCTTCCTCGAATACTTAGCGGATGTCATTTCAAGCTTACCCATTAACCGACCCGTGGACTAACGCCTTGTCCGATCAAACACTTGATCAGGCAGTCGGCGAATTCCTGCAATACATTGATGTTGTTCGAGGGTACTCATCGCACACGATTGCAAACTACCAAAGAGATCTCAAAAAGCTGATTAGCTTTTGTACTGAACGTGACATCTCGCATCCTGATCAACTGAATCAATCGTTGCTCAGGCAGTGGGTAGCTGTATTGAATCGGAATACACTTTCCGCGACATCGATTCAGCGGCACCTGTCCTCCACACGATCACTGTATAAGTTTCTCGCACGCCATAGCCCCAATTTGAACGACCCAACAGCGGGAGTGAAAGCACCCAGAACACCAAGAAAACTGCCTAAAACACTCGAACCAGATCAGGTCGCTCAGCTTCTCAACCACCGCAGTGACAATGCGTTGATGGCGCGAGATCATGCGATGGCCGAGCTTCTCTACTCTGCAGGGCTTCGCCTTGCCGAACTTGTCGGGGCCAACATAAACGACTTGGATAAGACCGATAAAGTGATCTCCGTTTTGGGCAAGGGCCAAAAAACACGCCTGGTTCCTGTCGGCAGTCCCGCGCTTGCGGCGTTATCGGAATGGATGAAATACCGACCCTTTGGCGACGAGTCGCTCGGCTTTGACTCACCCCTGTTCGTCACACAGCGTGGGATGCGCATCAGCCCTCGTACGGTCCAAGAAAGAATTCGGCAACTGGCGATCAAGCACGGGATGTCGCAGACAGTCCACCCGCACGTATTACGCCATGCGTTTGCCAGTCACTTGTTAGAATCAAGTGGTGATTTACGGGCAGTCCAGGAACTGCTGGGGCACGCTAACATTGCAACAACACAAATCTACACACATCTGGACTTTCAACACCTTGCAAAGGTCTATGACCAAGCGCACCCCAGAGCACAAAAAGGCGCCAAGCGCGGGACAAAACCATGATCACCACGGTCTCGTTCGATTTGGACGACACGCTATGGAATCCGCGTCCGGCCCTGATTGCTGCCGATAAAGCCCAGTGGCAAGCACTGTCTGAAATTCACCCACAATTGACCGAGCACTTCAGTCAGGATCGTATTTTTCGGTGCCGGAAAAAAGTGCTCGAACACGCTCCGAGTATTATCGGCGACGTCACTGCACTTCGACTCGAAGTCATGATTCAACTCCTCACCGCACTCGGCATCAATGCTGAGCAGGCAGCGAGCAGTACTGCCACCGCATTTGCAGCCTTTATGGCGCGACGCAACGACGTCGTACTGTTTTCAGACGCCATCGAGGTCCTAAAACAGCTCTGCGAGACCTATCGACTTGTGGCGATTACCAATGGTAACGCGAACGTCTTCAAGACCGAGTTGGGGGTGTTTTTTGAACTCGCGATTCGCGCTGACGAGGTCGGTATTGCCAAGCCAGACCGCGGTATCTTCGATCTAACGTGGGAACGTTTGGGCTGTGCTGCGACGGAAGTGGTTCACGTGGGGGACAGCGTCGAGAGTGATGTGCAGGGTGCGCTTAACGCAGGGGTCACACCGGTCTGGTACAACCCCAACGGCGAACCCAATCTATTGGACGTCAATGAGATCAGCAGTCTGACTGAGCTACCCGCGTTATTGAAAAATATCCGCGACTAAATTGCCTCTTCGCCCGTTTCTCCGGTTCGAATACGAACGACCTGCTCGAGCTCCGACACAAAGATTTTTCCATCGCCTATTTTTCCCGTACTGGCCGCCGAAATAATGGTGTCAACAATTTGCTCCAGCTGCTCGCCCGCTGTCGCTATCTCGAGCTTCAGTTTTGGTAAAAAATCGACAACGTACTCAGCACCTCGGTAAAGCTCAGTGTGACCACGCTGACGACCAAAACCTTTCACTTCCGTAACCGTTACGCCCTGCACACCGATTTCGGAGAGCGCACTTCGAAC
>CAYVQI010000048.1:12960-14467 GCA_964454155.1 uncultured Alteromonadaceae bacterium
ACGAATTTCGCCTCACCGTCGTCCGCACCGTAAACCTCAGAGATCGATCGCAACTCGGAGCTCGAGCCGAACATGAGATCAACGGGCGTAGCCGTCCATCGCCGCGTACCTGTCTCACGCTCGGTGGCAACGTAAACATTCGGAAACTCGCTCGATGCTGACCACTCAAACCTCATATCCAGGAGGTTCACAAAAAAATCATTAGTAAGCTCACCTTTACGATCGGTCAACACGCCGTGCGAGGAGTCGCCGGCATTTGCGCCTAACACTCTCAATCCACCCGTCAACGCAGTCATCTCTGGAACAGTCAAATCGAGTAGATTTGCTTTGTCGATCATCGCACCGACAGGAGACAGATAGTTCCGGGCTTCGTCGTAGTAGTTACGAAAGCCGTCCGCGACCGATTCCATCGCAGCAAATGACTCAACGTCGGTCTGGCTTTGTGACGCATCCATACGTCCCGGAACAAATGCAATGGTAAGCTCGTGACCGCGTTTCGCGGCTGCGCTTTCAATAGCTGCTGCACCTGAAAGTACGATCATGTCGGCCATACTGATTTTTTTGCCACCGCGAGCCTTGGCATTAAATACCGACTGCACCTGCTCAATTGCCGAGAGCGTCGAGTTCAGCTCAGCCGGCTCGTTTACCGGCCAGTTATTCATCGGGGCGAGTCGTATACGCGCTCCATTGGCGCCGCCACGCATGTCACTGTCTCGGTAGGATGACGCTGACGCCCATGCCGCCTTAATCAATTCAGATTCACTTACGCCAGACATTAAAACCGCCTTTTTCAGGGCGTTAATGTCCTTTTCGGTGACGAGTGGGTGATCGAGCGGCGGCACAGGATCCTGCCACATCAATACCTCGGCAGGTACATCAGAGCCGACATAGCGTGCGCGCGGACCCATGTCACGGTGTGTCAGTTTGAACCAGGCACGCGCGAACGCATCTTCAAACTCTTTCGGATTTTCTAAAAATCGTTGGGAAATGGCTCGATACGCCGGATCCGCTTTTAACGACAAGTCGGTCGTGAACATAATCGGTGCGTGTCGACGACCGGGTACGTGAGCATCCGGCACCGTATTCGCCGCCTGGCCATTCACAGGCACCCATTGAATAGCACCGGCAGGGCTTCGGGTCATTTCCCAATCAAAAGCGAAGAGATTGGCGAGATACATCATGCTCCAGCGGGTTGGAGACGCTGTCCAAGCGCCTTCAAAACCGGACGTGACCGTGTCCTCCGAATGTCCCTTACCGCAGCGGTTTTTCCAACCAAAACCCTGTTCTTCGAGTCCTTCACCCGCAGGTTCGACAGCCACACACTCGTCGGGCTTGTGTGCACCATGTCCTTTCCCGAAGGTATGGCCGCCGGCAATGAGAGCGACGGTTTCTGCGTCATTCATGGCCATACGGCCGAACGTTTCGCGAATATCCTGTGCAGCAAGCTTTGGATCGGGCGTCCCGTTAGGACCCTCGGGATTCACATAAATAAGGCCCATCTGAACGG
>CAYVQI010000049.1:0-14406 GCA_964454155.1 uncultured Alteromonadaceae bacterium
AACACATGTCCACCAGGCATTTGAGCGAAAGCGACCGGCAAGGTCTGGAAAATCAGGCCAGCACCACCTGCAATATCCAGCCCGTAGTTGAAGACCATTGGGAATACGACGAAACCGGCGAGCAAAGCCACCGCAGTGTCCGCCAACACGATCAACAAGGCACCCCGCGTGATCGAGAAATTTGCCGGCAAATAAGACCCGTAGGTCATCATGCCACCCATACCTACGCCAATTGAAAAGAAGGCCTGCCCCACTGCGGCAAGGAGCACTGGGCCGTCAATTTTGCTGAAATCGGGTGTGAACAACCAGCGCATGGTTTCGGCGAATCCACCGGCAAAGACGTTGTAAATACTCAGTCCGACCAACAGCGCGAACAATAGCGGCATCATCACCGTGACCGCTCGCTCAATACCGCCGGTGACACCCGCGTAAATAATACTGCCGACAATGAGATTGCCCACGACCGTCATCACCAACATGGTTGAGCCGTCGGCGAGTAGCGCATTGAACGTTTGTGTTGACGATGTCGCATCGACCCCCACGAAGCCCGTGCTGGCCGCTTGGAGGAGATACCAAAGCACCCACCCGACCACCACCGCGTAGGTAATTGAAATCGTATAAGCCGTGAAGACACCCAATCCGCCGACGCCACCCCACAATCGACTGCGCCCACTCTCCTCAGCGACAGTCGCCATGGATTTAGAGGGGCTCGATTGACCTCTCCGACCCACCAACAGTTCTGCCATCACACACGGGACGCCAATAGCGAACACGCAGAGTAAATAAACCACCACAAACGCGCCGCCCCCATTTTCACCAGTGACGTAGGGAAAGCGCCAAATATTGCCCAAACCCACCGCAAAACCGACGGAGGCCATAATGAAGGCAAAACGACTGGACCATACGGGTGTTCCTGCTGCCATGGTTTATTGCTCCGCTAAGTAGTTTGCAGCTTTTCGCGCCGCATTAAGTTTGACTGGAAACTCAGGGGCGAGCGTTGACGCTGCGTCGCGCTGGCTTGAGAACCAGACCATCACTGTATCGGTCTTACGGTTGATGTAGATGACCTGACCGTGAATGCCTACAGCACAAAATTCTTCGGCCTCGTCGTCGAGTACCCACCACATGTCTTGGTAAGCAACCCAATCTGCCTTGGAGTAATTAGGGTTGAACTTCATCGCCTGCCGGTCGCTGTCTTTGACGTCCACCATATGCTCGAGCCATTCTTTTGGGAGCACCCGCTCTCCACTAAAGACACCCTTATCGCGGATGAGCATACCAAAGCGCGCACTGTCACGAGCAGTCGCGTTATAGCCCCCTGTCGCCACGGGCATGTAGGCGCGGTCCACCGCAATATAGGCGTCATGCTCCGCCCCAATTTTCGACCAAACCACGTCACGAATCACGTCATTAAGCGGCTTTTCCATCAATCGCGACACGAGCCAACCGAGGACGTCGGCGTTCGCCGAGTTGTAATCAAATCGTTGCCCGGGCGGTGTTTGAAGGTCTGGCTTTACGAAGTGACTCAAAAAGTCATAAACCCCGTAAATCTCTGACTGTCCCGGTTGCAGGTCAGCAGCGCCTGGAAGATAACCCATGTTTAACGCAGGCGCGTAATAGCGAAAAAAATCGCTCTGCGGATCAACATAATTTTCCTCAAACGCAAGTCCCGTTGCGTGGTCTAAGACGTGTTGCACGGTCACCCGATCAAAGGCACTCCCTTTCAGTTCGGGTATGTAATCGGAAGGACTTTTTGTAAGTTCAAGCTGCCCGCTCTCGACAAGTACACCGGCAATACTACTGACCAACGACTTGGTCATTGAGTACCAAATATGCTGTCGATGCGCATCCATCCCATTCCAGTAGGACTCGAGCACCAGTGTGTCTCCCTGAACAACGACCAGAGCGTCCGCCGCATTCGCACCGAAAACCTCAGCCATTGACTGTCCACCGATACGAAATTCACTAAGACGCGCCTCATCGCGCGCAAAGTGACGAATCTCACCGCCACGAGGCACCATGACCGTATTATTAGGCGCCCCAAAATTTTGAAACGACCACTGACTAAACGGCCAATCGCGGTGGTTCTTCTTTGTGACTTGTGCGTCAGCGGTGGGAGGAAACTCGTTCATCACCTGTTGGGGATCTTGAGCTGTTGTCGACATAGCACCTCCTACTGAGACGAGGACAACAAGCAATCGCCAAAACTTCATAGGCATCTCACTTTGTTATTGTTGTTCAGAAAGGCCCCAGAGCCCTCGTACGTTTAGAGTGTACCGCTTAACTCGATTCGGTAGCCACTGCCGACTGGAACCGCCAAAAGAGCGATGGCCTGCTGAAACGCTTCGTTGCGCGCCGCCGGCCCCGAGAGATCAGCTGCGAGCGTGTAGCGTCCTTGCTCTATCGCAAACTGACCGTTGACCTCCAGTGCCCCTTTTTGCGTTGACATACGGCCTTGGACGCCTTGGTCTGTCGTATCAATATCAATCACATAGGTCCCAAGCGAGACATCTCCACCGACCGCACGCCACGCCGCATTTTCCCAGACAATACGGCCACTCGCCCCGAGCAGCATGCCGGTAGAGTCTACCGCCAGATGGTCCATGTCCGCAGTAAGACGACCCGCAACATAAAGCGGAATCAGGTTGCGCACCCAGCCCAGATCAAGGCTCAGCATTACATCGTTTAGGTGTGTCGTACCGCCCAATCCAAAGTCCAGCGCAAGATCTCCTCGCTGATCACCCCAGCGACTCTCGAGCGTCAGGACATCACCCCACAAAAGACCCCGAGGATTCAGTACCCAGTTAACACGTCCTAAGGCAAACACCTGGCCACGTTGACTAACGTCCACGTGCGAGGCTGACCCGCGCCACAGTGAGCCGGTAACACCTGAGGCAGTGACTGTCGCGGGTAAAAGCGCACTCACGACCGACGCAGGAATGCGGGCTATGAACAACGCCAGCAAGACGGTGCCTGTCAGTAACAGTAGCGTCAATCGACCCACAGCTACTGGCCTCGAACTCTTAATGTTGCATTAACACCGCCGGAACGACCCGCGTCGCTGAGCGAAGCATCGACAATACGCAGACCCTCGTTGCCCTCTACAGTCTCAAGCCACTGAAGTAATGCATCGAAGTCGACACCCTCAAAACGCACTTGCACCTCACCGCGACTGTTGGGCTGCAGGCGCTTTACCACCAATCCTGCATTTTGTGCGGCAGCACTGAGCGTCGATGATAGGTTTTGACTCACACCCGCGTCGCCACTCTCTCTCAGGCTCAACAGCTGGCTGACTTTCGTCTCAACGCGCGACAATTGAGCGCTCGCCGCATCATTATTACTCGCCATTTGACGACGCGCTTCGCCTGCTGGCGACAACGCAAACTGAAACAGTACAAACAGGAACAAAAACCCGGTTAGGAGCATGAGTGCCATTTGATCTCGGGGGGACTGTGCTGCAAACCATGCGCGCATTAGGACACCTCCACTCTTAATCGAGCCCGAACTTCATCGCCCCTCGCGCTGGATGTTTCAAGGGTCGCCTTAAGCCCTTTCCCTTCGAGTGCTTTTCGAATTTCCTCAACTGCAGAAAAGTTTTCAGCGGTCAGATTGAGACGAAGTTGACCGGCGCTGTAATTGATCGATGTGACTCGCCCGCTGTTCGAGATCGTTGCCGTTACCACGTCGACAAGACGGGGTGTAAACGCAGAAAGACCCTCTTCGCCGGTAAATTCGGCAATCTGTCGGTCTAATTGCTTCTCGACATCAACCACAGCACCACGTGGATTCGCTCGGCGATAGGTTTGTTGAATCGCTGAGCGCAGCTCAAGATTGTGTGACTTCAATTTTTGAAATTGCCCAAGATCGGCAACCAACTGCAAGGTGATGGCCACACAGGCCGCCACTGCAACGGTCCTCCAAAGACCCCACCACTTGTTGAGCGGTAACGCGGGCGCAAACGCCCCTTGACGCAAATTAAGGCCCGGGCGCGTATCAGCGAGCAGAAGAAGTGCTCCCCATCCCCCTTGGCGCCAGTCGACAAGGGCTTGCTGCTCGTCACTCAAATGAGCGACGACGGCCGCTCGGTCAGCGCCATACATCACGATTTTTTCGGGTTGTTCCGTCAACGAATCCAGTACGACCGACAAGAGCGACAAATCCACGCGAGCGCCTTCTGAGTCGCTCCAGCGTAAGACCACGGAGTCGCCCTCTGCGACGGCGCAACACTCGCCTCGCGCTCTCGGTAAACACAGGGCTTCAGGCGCAAAAAACTTGAGGCTCTCCGCTTGGCTGAGCTGCTCAATCCATGCGGAGAGATTATCGCGCCGCGTGAAGGCGACTAAAAAATGCTCCTCGGTCAAAGGCGCAGATACAAAATGCAAGTCGTCGACGTCCTCTGCGACCTGCTCTTCCATCATGAACGGCAATGATTTTGCTAAGTGTTTCCGCTCTTGAGGGGTAACGTCGATGGAGGTTGTCCGAACAGCATCGCTGGGAAGCCCAACGATCGCTGACTCTGGATACACGGTGTCAGCGGTGATGACTTCAGCGCTGACCGCACCAGCCCGCCAAAGCATCGGCTCCCCATCATGCCAAATGATCACACTTGAGTTTTCGACGCGCATGTTAGATCGCGGACCTCTTTGTACAACGTGTTAAGTATAGTGGCTCAAATGCGCGACGTTGACTGCTCATCACAGCTCGCCTTCAGTCCGATGGACAACAGACACCGCTCGGCCCTGACGATGCAACACACTGTACAGGCGACGTTCTCGGTCGGCAATCTCAACGCGCGCATCGAGCAGGAACCAGTCGGACTTTACGCCGATCATGTTTCGCAAGTCAGTCGTTGTGGCATTGGTAAACATAGGGTCTTCAATAAAGCTATCAATGTCTGTGATCATGCCCTCATTTCGGAGTTCCACAATACGCGCGACCTCCTGCGCAGACAGCGGTTCGAACGCATCGTCGCCGCTCAGTGCGGCGAGCAATTCAGGCGGCGCAGTCAAAATATTAATCTTCCCTCCGTCAGTCGGCCACACAGTTAAAAACGGCGCAATGAGTCGGTAAAGGTCCGGTGTCATGCCATCGACCGCTCGCACCTCACTGACGCTTGCAATCGGACGATTAGGCGCTCGGTAGGGAAACGCCGACGACAAATAGACTTCATTTTCAGCGCCGTCCATTCGTGGACTGCGGTCCGTATCGATAAAGTCGGTCATACGCTCAACCAAACGAGTGGCCTCCGCGCGGTTGAGCTCCGCCTCTTCAATCGACAACAGCAATCTCAGTAAAACGCGCTGCTCGGCATTAAGTCGCTGCGTCTCGGCGTCGCCCTCGCCGACATTCGCTGGCGCCGCGCCTAACGGGGTGTTGGGGTCTCGCCCTTGATTTACAGCCTCAACCAAGCCGTTGATATTGAAGCGCCCCTGCAAATCGTAAATATCACCCCGTAAAAAGCCAATGCCGTCGAGTGGATAAGGGGCTTGGGGCTGAGCCCACATTTCTTGCAGTGAATCCTGCGGGGCATCTTGCTTTGCGTCCTCGTCAGCATCGAATCGCAGCGCCAACTCCGCAAGCGTCTCAGCACCCAATAAAAAGGACCACCCCTGTTCACCAAAAAACGTGTTTGTACTCCTTTGCAGTTGCAAGTTGAAATCGCGCTGCACACCCACCATCAGTGTTGCGGCAATTGCGAACACCAACAGCGCGATCACTAACGCGGCGCCGGCTTGTGATTTATTGGAAGGCGGGCATGACATAAAGTCGCTCCAGCTCACCCCAGTCCTCAAGGGAAAGTCTCACCTCTAAAGCAGCGGGAGGGTCCATGACCTTGTCGGTAAAGCCCACCTCTGAAATCCAATTTTCCTGCCAAAAACGTCGGTCTATGGTTTGATTGCGATCCACTTCCAATGACTTGATCGTCGGTAAGAATCGCACCTCAAACCCCTCAACCCGATCAACCAGCACCGTTTCAGTGGGCTCAATGGCCGTCGTTCGATCAAGAACCGGGTAGCTCAGTCTCAACAAGCGATCGTCTTCGAGACGATAGGCTACCCGCTGCAAGGTACTGCGTGGAGCACCGGTACTGTTGTGCCAACCTGCGCGCGTCAATCGAAGCGGGTCTCGCGCCAAAGGTCCACCCAAGACCGCCGATGCAAGCTGCCCAAATTCGTCGCGTACCGGTCGGTTGGTCATTTGCCGAATATCACGCGAGAGGACATTAAACGCCCGATTAATCTCATGCAGTCGCTCAGATTCGGCGCGCACCGATTCGATGCCCGTCAGTGCCGTGGACAGCGCTTGGTAAGACAGCACCGAGACGAAGGCAGTAATCGCCATAGCAATGAGCACCTCGATCAGGGTAAAACCGCGCGGCGCGCGCATCGACCTATCCTGGCGCATCGACTGTCTCCGCATTAAGAAAGGCGTCGAGCGTAAACAAAACGGCATCGTCTTCCTCTTCCTCAGCCGTTACGGTCACCGTCAGACGCATAAATCCGGGCACGGGCGTATCCCGAATCTCGCTGCGCCAGTTCCAGGTTCGTCCGGCGCGATCGGAAGCTCCCGCGATGACACCCTTGCGTGCACGTTGACTTTTAGCGACAGCGAGGCGCACTTCCGCCACGCGATCGGCGGCCACCCACTGCGCGATGGAGCGGTCTCTCAGGTAAGCCGTACCGTCGATTTGCTGAGACAACAAAAACAGGAGTGCTGGCAACGTCACAGCGACAACCGTCAGTGCCACCATGACTTCAATCAGCGTGAAACCCTGCATTTTTTTTCGGTGTTCAGTCGAAAAAGTCATCGGGTTCGATTCCCTTTGGCAAAAAGGTCATACGACCAAACAAATCCCAACGCAACGTGTAGAGGAGGTCGCCCGATCGTTCGTCGATCCAATCCAGCTCTCCGGGCGTCATCTCGCCGCCGGCAAACAAAATAATCTGCGGTGGCGGGTTTAAGTCCTCATCAAGGACGTCGACGTCGACGGGGGGTTGCTCTTCAAGTCGAAGCTCAAGTTCCATTCCCGGCTCAAACTGCAGGTCTTCGAAGGCATTATTGCGCGACAAAGGCTCAGACCAGCCCTGATCGTAGCGCCGCAACCAGAGACCTGCGTAAGACGCATCAACGTCGTCGAGTCGGTGAATCAATAATCCGTGATCCGTCCCAGTCAGCTCGGCCTCGGTCAGGGCGTACCCCAAAAGCGCCGCCACTTGGCGAACCTGATTTTCGCGTGAAATATCGGAACTACCCGAGCCGACATTGAGGCTCACCAGCGATGTCAGCAGCACCACCACAAACACCACTGCGAGCATTTCGATGAGGCTGAAGCCTCGCTGACGTTGACCCACGAACGAGCGCTCCTTTATGAGTTGTCGTCTTCACCCCAATTACCGATGTCGGCACTTTGATCTTCGCCGCCAGGCAGTCCGTCAGCACCCAGTGAATAGATGTCAACCTCACCGTATTCGCCGGGCGACAAGTAGAGGTACTCACGACCCCAAGGGTCTAACGGCGCATCGGGCAAGTAGCCGCCCTTCTTGAAATTACGGGGCTCAGGTTCAAGAGTTGACGCTTCGACTAGTGAGATCAACCCTTGCTCCGTTGTTGGGTAGACGTAATTGTCCAGGCGGTAGATCTTGAGTGCAGTTTCGATCGACTTAAAATCCGCCTGCACCTTTTGAATCCGCGCATCGTCAGCGCTATTGAGCACTGTTGGCGCCACAACACTGATCAACAAGCCCATGATCACCAGAACCACGAGAATTTCGATCAAGCTAAATCCATTTTGCTTCTTCACTTTGCTACCTCACCATCGTGTTCAAATCGAAGATAGGCAATAGAATTGCCATCACTATTGTCAGGACTAGCCCACCCATAAACACCACCATGATGGGCTCAAATAACGCCATAACTGTCCCTAAAGTTGCCTCGAGCTCACGCTCTTGGTTCGCGGCAGATCGCTCAAGCATGGACTCTAGTTCACCACTCGTCTCGCCGGATGCCACCATGTGGACCATCATTGGAGGAAAGTAGTCTTCCTGTGACAGCGCCCGATTTAAGCTTGATCCCTCTTGGACTTTACTCGCAACCTCTTGGCTTGAAGCACGCAACACCAAATTATTCATCACCGCGCCTGCAATTTTAAGCGCGTCTAATAATGGCACGCCTGACGCCATAAGGATGCTTAACGTCGAGGAGAAACGCGAGGTGTCCATGCCGATTAAAACGCGTCGAATTCCCGGGATTCGAAGCAGCGCTGCGTCAGAGACCTTCTTATAGATGGGGTTTTTCAACAGCCGCTGTATAACAACCACCAAGATCACAAAACCCACCATGAGCAGCACCCCGTAATTCGTCAGAAAATCACTGGTGGCGATGAGTGCAACTGTTAACGGGGGTAACTCCGTTTTGGTTTGCGCAAAAATGCCGACCATCTCTGGAACCACAAACACCATTAACGCCGTCACCACTGCAATGGCCACGCCAATTAAAACAAATGGGTAGATCAGCGCCATCTGGAGTTTCTGAGCCGTGTGTTGTCGGTTTTCCGTGTAATCCGCCAGCTGCTCAAGCACTGGACCCAGTTGCCCAGCCTGCTCGCCGGCAGTCACCATCGCACGGTACATGTCACCAAAGGTCTGCGGAAACTGCCCCATGGCATGTGCCAGAGTGTGCCCCTCGGCGACCTTAGAACGAACCTGCAGTAGCAGTGCCTTTGTTGATGCCCTGCGCGTTTGTTCAGCGGCCGCTTGAATACACTCATCCAGCGGTAGCGCCGACGCCACTAAGGTCGCTAATTGTCGGGTCACCAAGGCGAGTTCACTGGCACTCAACCGGGGCGCAAACCACCCTCGTTTTGCGCCTGAGTCTGCACGTGTGCCGTTGGCTGCGCGTCGCCCGGCCGAAGTCACTTCAATGGGACGAAGACTCTTCGTTCTCAGTTGAGCGCGAATTTGCCGTTCAGAGTCGCCCTCAAGAACCCCTTTGATCAGTTTCCCGTCGGAGTCGAGTGCCCTGTATTTGTAAGCCGCCATACTATGTCACCGAGGTAACGCGGAGGACCTCTTCAAGCGTTGTTTCACCGCCCAAAATTCGTCGTTGACCATCGACCTGAATACCAGGGTAATTCTTACGTGCCACCGACAACATCGCTTGCTCACCCTGACCCTCGTGGATCGCGGTTCGAAGGGCCTCATCGACCTCGATAAGCTCATAGATACCCGTTCGTCCGCGATATCCCGTCATGTTGCACTTGGCGCAACCCTTAGCGTGATAAATCTGGGCCGGCTCGTCTCCCGTTAGCCCGAGTAATTCTCGCTCGCGGCCACTGGCCTCGGCCGGCTCTCGACAGTCCATGCACAGGAGTCGCACGAGCCTCTGAGCCATCACACCGACCAGGCTCGACGAGAGTAAAAACGGTTCCACTCCCATGTCTTGCAACCGGGTCACAGCACCAATGGCCGTATTCGTGTGCAGCGTGGACAGCACGAGGTGGCCCGTCAGAGAGGCCTGTACTGCGATCTCGGCGGTTTCCAAGTCTCGGATTTCTCCCACCATCACCACGTCTGGATCCTGACGCAAAATCGCACGCAGTCCTCGGGCAAATGTCATATCCACCTTAGGATTGACCTGTGTCTGTCCCACACCAGGCAACATGTACTCCACCGGGTCTTCAATCGTTAGGATGTTCCGAGAAGTTTGGTTGATACTTGATAGCCCTGCGTACAGGGTCGTGGTCTTTCCCGAGCCTGTAGGTCCCGTGACTAAGATAATACCGTGGGGTCTGGCAAGCGCGGTTCGATAACCTTCATGCACTTGCTGGTTCATCTTGAGCTGCGTTAATTCGAGCTGACCCGCTTGCTTGTCCAGTAATCGAAGCACGACGCGCTCGCCGTGTGCAGAGGGAATGGTCGACATTCGAATATCGATCGCGTGACCTGCGATGCGGACCGATATGCGGCCATCCTGCGGTATACGCTTCTCCGCAATGTCGAGTTTGGCCATTACTTTCAGTCGTGAGACCAGCAATGGGGCCAACATACGCTTGGGTGACAGGACCTCGGCGAGAACGCCGTCGATCCGATAACGCACCGACAGTCGGTCCTCAAACGTCTCTATGTGTATGTCTGACGCCTGCTCTTTCACTGCCTGGGACAGTATGGCATTGATGAGTCGGATAATGGGCGCGTCATCCTCCGCGTCCATCAAGTCACCGAGATCAGGAATCTCATCCACGAGCCGCGCCAAATCGACGTCGGTGGAAAGATCCTCCGCCATTTGCGCCGCCTGGTTTTGGTTGCGCTGATAGGCGCCGCTCAAGCGAAGCTGAAACGTCGCCTCATCAACTTGCTCGAGCTTAAAATTTGCGCCGGATGTGCGTCTGACTTCAAGTAGTGTGTTGGTGTCTATAGGCCCAACATGACTCAGCACCAAGCCGTTGTCAGCGTCCTCAAGCACGACCTGGTGCGCTTTGGAGAAACCAAAAGGCAAAAGCCCGCTTCGGGGGTCTGCGATTAAAGGCACCTCGCCCTCGACTGATAGGGGCGCATCGATACTCATCGTCTCAGAAATGCTACTCACTGATCGATTGGCTCCTCGACCACTTCAGGAAGCGAACGCACGCGGTCCTCCCACGTCGGGAGCACCGGCATCACACTGTCATCAAGGAACATCAGACCCTGATCTCGGCGCTGGCGTTGTTGATCGCGAATGTATCGATATTTTTCAGCCGTCGCCCCTGCAAGGTCTTCATCGTCACGAATAATCGTGGAGCGGATAAAAACGAGTAAGTTCGACTTCGTCACAGAAACAACGTCGTTTCTGAATAATCTTCCAATCACAGGAATACCCGACAGCACGGGCACACCTTGCTGCGAATCTTGTATATCGTCTTTAACCAGTCCCCCTAAAACGACAATATCGCCGTCTTGCGCCATCACCTTCGTTTCGATTTTACGCTCGTTGGTAATGACGTCTGAAGCCGAGAGCACCTGTTGCGAAATACTGGAGACCTCTTGAACAATGTCCATCACCACCGAGTCGCCTTCGTTAATTTGTGGTGTGACTTGAAGCGTGACACCCACGTTTTCACGCTGAATGGTCTGAAAGGGATTGGCCACTCCGTTTGAAGAACCAGTGTTGGTGTAACTGCCGGTCACAAAGGGGACTTGCTGCCCCACCGTGATAAACGCCTCTTCGTTGTCCAGCGCAATGACGCTGGGCGTTGACAGTATATTGGCATTGCCCTGCGACTGGAGTGCGTTGAGGATCGTTGTCATTGTCAGTCCCTCATCAACGACACCCCAACCGAAGGTCGAGCCCGGGACTTGCGCAAGTGCGCCTGCCAAATCGCGCACCCCGATATCAGTAGAAGTACTGTCCTCAGGAAGGAGGGCCTGCGCAATACCCGCATTACGCGCTTGCTGTGCGGAACTCGTACTGATACTGCTCCCGTACACACCCGAGTCATTGGCGAAAAGCCACTGCAGTCCAAGCTCTCGCCCTTCAACAATCTCCATCTCGACGATAATGGCCTCGACGAGCACCTGCGCGCGACGAATGTCGAGTCGGGCAATTACTGACTCGAGCGCGGCCATTTCGTCTGTATCGGCGGTCATAATAAGACTGTTGGTCGCAGCATCAGCTTCAATCGTTGACTTTGCCGCATTCGCGGACCGGCTTTGGCCGCGACTTTCGTCGTCAAGCCGCGCCAGGTTCTGCATGACCCGTGTCAGCACCTCAGCGACTTCTGTTGCGTCCGCGTATTCGAGGTACATAACGCGCACATTACCGCTCTGTTCCAGGGGAATATCGAGGTAATCGATCAAACCATTGATACGCTCAATACTCACTTCGTCGGCCGTCACAATTACACTATTGGTCCGCTTGTCGGCCACCAACGCCGCTTCATCATTAGCATCAGCACCCTCGCCTGCCCGAGACTTCTCAAGCGCCTTCAACATCTCAACCACGTCAGTGGCAACGCCGTAGCGAAGTTGAATAATTTCGGTCTCTTTGACCGCCGACTCATCCATGCGGTCAATAATCTCGGAGATCCGGTTAATGTTGGCACGAACATCAGAGATGATAATGGCGTTACTGGGCGCATAAGCGGCCATATGAGCCTGCTGCGGTACGAGTGGTCTGAGTACTGGTATGAGCTTGGCCGCCGACACATTTTCAAGCCGAATCACCTGTGTCACGTATTCGTCGTTAATGATCGATGTACCCGAGATCACATCTACCGGCGCCGATCGTGCATTCTTGTTGGGAATGACACGCACCACGCCCCCACTGCGGACAGCGGTGTAGCCGTGGACGTCTAAGATCGATAAAAATAAGTCATAAAGCTCCGCTTTTGACACAGGCTTGCTCGAGACCACCTTCACTTTCCCTTTCACGGAGGGGTCAATCACAATAGTGGTGCCGGTAACGTCCGAGACAAACTCAATAAACTCTTGGATATCGGTGTCTTTCAAATTGACCGTAAAGTCCTGAGCAAAGGAAGGGCTAGAGAGCAGCACGACACTCATTGAGAGTGTGAGGGCGAGTTCTTTTGCCTTGCCGAACATTGCGCGCATGATGAGGGTTACTCCTACTGAATGTTACTCAGGCTTACGTTAATAGAGACAGGCGCGCCTTTTCGATCAATATCAAAGGTCGCATCGGTTGCGTCTCGCATCAATTGATACAAACGCAATGTGTTGGAGGGGTCACTGAGCGCATAGCCGTTCACAGCCGTCACAATGTCGCCTGCCTCAAAACCCAAGGCGGTAAATTGAGCTGCGTCGCGACCCGGGGAGACTTTATAGCCCTTCAAGCCCCCGTCCGCCTGCACAGCACTGATGGACACCAAACCCGCGAGCGACTGAGGGTCACTGTAGAGTTGATCTCGATAATTGGCGGCAAGACGCCCACGCTCCTGGCGGGTAGCCGGCGCATCTGGGTCTTTTTCCTGCGTCTTGGTATCGGGCAACGTGGCCCTCGACTGAGACTGCACGATGCCGACGATCCCGTTGTCATCAAACAAGGTGATGAGCTCGTAAGTCCCGTTATTATCGATGACCACCTGCTTGGGCAGAATTTTTGCCAGCGTCACCTTGCCGTTCGCGGGCAAGTCATCACCGACTGAGTAGAGCTCTTGCTGCTTGCGCGCCTCAATCATCACCGTTCCCAGCCCGTCAGCCGTCGATGCGACAATACCGGTGAGCTTAAGCGCCAAGCTGGTCTCTTGCGCACCGTTCTCAATCCCATCTCTAGGTACCACTGCTGAGGTCACAACCGGCAACTCCGTCACCCGCTCACCGTCTGGCGCTCCAAAAACGCTCATTCCCAAAATCGACGACACATCAATCGTCTGCGCGCCAACGTCGGTCACATTCCGTGCTGGAGGTGGATTAACGGCTCCCCCCTGGGAGACTGCAACAGGCCCGTTAGGCAGCAACGCCCACGCGCCGCTCGAAAGACTGTTAAGGGCCCAAAGCACTAACACACTCACCAGTGCGCCCTGAATTTTTGGCAACCGTTGATCATCCGCGGCCCAGCGATAGGCGTCGCGAAGTCGCGATTCCACATCAAACTGAGTAAGCCACGAAGCTGGGTTGTTCATACGGTCTACCGAAGTCTATTAACGGGTCCTAGTGTAGCTGAGGTCGAGGGCTAAAGGGTGAAGGAAAGTAGCGACCGTCGCCCAATCGTCCGCCTTGGACGCGCGTTACGCCGGCCTCATCAACGATTGCTCAACCGACGACAGCAGTCTGGCTGCAATTTCAGACGCATCAGCTTCCTCGAGCTCACTGACATCACACTGATGAAAGCTCACTTCTAGATTGAGCTCGATCATGCCACCGGCACCATCGTCAATCATTTGGCCGCGAAGGTCTGACTCCCATCGAGCCACAATATGCGCCGCACTGTCGTCCGGCACATCCACGACCATGACGCCAAAGCTGTCCTCTGAAATTCGCCCTACCGCGTCGGTGTCGCGCAAAGCCGCACCAATTCGACTGCCAACACCGCGAAGGATTCGGCTCTGAATGTGGCGCTGCGATAGATTGCTCATATTGTCTAAACCCACCAACTTCAGCACCACCATTAATGGCGCACGCTTATTTCGCCGCGCGCGACTGATCTCGCGCTCAAGATCGCGGAGCAGACCCGCGCGATTAGCGACATTGGTGGCTGGATCCAACAATACAAAGTCGCGAATACGGTCCATTTCAATGATTCGATTTATCATCAAAGGCACTCGCGCTACAAAGTCCTCAAGCGACTTCATTTGATCGTCATCTGCCATGACGGTACTTCTCGGATTCGCAACGTGCACACTTCCCACTAATAGATCGTGGTCCAGCACTGGAATCAAAAGCGTTTGTTCTACGCCAGCCTCAGACTTAAACAGTG
>CAYVQI010000050.1:0-14209 GCA_964454155.1 uncultured Alteromonadaceae bacterium
CTGCAGGGAGAAGCAACGGTGGAGAATCTATATGGGTCAGTATTGGATACATTTGGTGATGCAGGCGACTATCAGAAAATGCGATTTGCGGAGTTGAGTGACAGTATTGGAGGCGACTTCGCGGTGCGATCAGTCGACGCCTTGGAAGAGTTGTTAAGTCATGATCATATCTGAGCCTGTCCTGGTTGCCGGTTGTGATGAAGTGGGACGAGGTCCGCTGGCGGGCGACGTGGTTGCGGCAGCCGTGATTCTAGGGCACGAGCTCCCGCCTGGTTTGGACGACTCCAAAAAGCTCTCAGAACGAAAACGCGAAGCGCTGTTTGAGACGATTAAGGACGCCGCGGTGTGCTGGGCTGTTGGACGCGCAAGTGTTGAAGAAATTGATCGGCTGAATATTTTGAACGCGTCGCTACTCGCCATGAAACGTGCGGTCGAGTCGCTCTCAGTCAGACCCGACCATGTCTTGGTCGATGGAAATAAGCTGCCGAGTTGGCGTTTTACAGCAGAGGCTATCGTCGGTGGTGATGGCTCCGTGCCTTGCATTAGCGCCGCATCGATCATTGCAAAGGTCACACGGGATCGTGAGATGAAGGTGCTCGATGAGGCGTACCCGGGTTACGGTCTGGCCAAGCACAAAGGGTATCCAACCGCACAACACCTAGACGCTTTGCGGCACCTTGGCGTCACGCCCATGCACCGTAAGAGTTTTGCGCCTGTTGCCCGTTTGCTAGACCGCGAAGACGAGGTTTAATAGCAACCATGATCCCTTCATTTGTTCATCTGCGCGTTCATTCAGAGTTCTCCCTTGTGGACGGTCTCGTGCGTGTTAAACCCCTTATGAAGTCGATTTCGGCCGCCGGTATGCCGGCCGTCGCGGTGACAGATCGGACTAATTTTTTTGGTCTAATCAAGGCGTACAAGGCGGCTGAGCGAGAGGGTGTCAAGCTGATCATCGGCGCGGATTTTCAGCTTTTAGAGGAGGATGAGCGTCGCAGCCAAGTGACGTTTCTGGCTCAAAATCATGCGGGATATCGCAATCTCACGATTCTGATTTCACGCGCGTATCAAGAAGGTCAAATTCTTGGGAAACCCTTGCTTCGTCGGGAGTGGATAGAGCCGCAGCGCGAGGGTCTTCTCGTTTTGTCTGGGGGCCGCAAGGGTGATGTAGGTCAGCATTTACTTGCAGGTCGAGATCAGGAAGCCAAGACCGCTTTGAGCTGGTGGATGGAGCATTTCCCCGATCGTTTCTATTTAGAGCTCCAGCGAACCGGCCGTGAGTACGAAGAAGATTACTTGCACGCGGCAGTTGCATTGGCTGAGCTTCACGACTGCCCTGTGGTTGCGACAAATGAAGTGTGCTTTCTTAGCCCGGGCGAGTTCGACGCGCATGAGGCACGCGTGTGTATTGGTGATGGGCGGACCTTGAACGACCCTCGTCGCGCGCGCCATTACTCTGAGCAACAGTACTTGAAGTCGTCTGAAGAGATGTTGGCGTTGTTTGCGGACATCCCTGAGGCGATCGAGAACACGGTACACATTGCGTCACGATGCTCACTTGAGATCGAGCTGGGTAAGGCGTATTTACCGGACTTTCCAACCCCCGCGGGGGTGAGCATTGAGCAGCACCTTGAGGATTTATCGAACGAGGGGCTGGATCGACGTTTGGAACAGCTCAGCGTTGCGCAGGAGTCAACGTATCGTGACCGCCTAAAGTTCGAGCTTGGCATCATTAATCAAATGGGTTTCCCCGGTTATTTCCTCGTTGTGATGGACTTTATTCGCTGGGGAAAGGTCAATGGGATTCCCGTAGGGCCGGGTCGTGGCTCCGGCGCAGGCTCATTAGTGGCTTATGCGCTTGAGATTACCGATGTCGACCCGATTGAATACGATTTACTGTTTGAGCGCTTTCTCAACCCGCAGCGGGTTTCGATGCCTGACTTCGACGTTGACTTTTGTATGGATCGACGTGACGAGGTCATTGACTACGTAGCCAATACCTATGGACGCGATGCGGTGTCGCAGATCATCACGTTCGGCACAATGGCAGCCAAGGCGGTTGTTCGTGACGTGGCACGTGTGCAGGACAAGCCATACGCCCTCGCCGATAAGATGTCTAAGCTCATACCGTTTGAAGTTGGAATGACACTCGAAAAGGCGCTAGAGCAGGAAGATCAACTGGTCAACCTGTTACAGGAAGACTCAGCCGCGCAAGAAATTTGGGACATGGCGGTTCAGCTTGAGGGCTTAACTCGAAACGCCGGTAAGCACGCGGGTGGCGTCGTCATTGCACCGTCAAAGCTCACTGATTTTTCACCACTCTTTTGTGACGAAGAAGGCCAAGGGCTGGTCACTCAATACGATAAGAATGACGTTGAGGACGCCGGACTCGTAAAGTTCGACTTTTTGGGACTGCGTACGCTCACCATTATTGACTGGGCAGTTGCCATGATTAATCAGCGCAATGGTCTTGAGGCGCCGGTTGAGATTAATCAGATCCCGTTAGATGACGGCGACGTTTATCGCCTCCTTCAAAGTGCTCGAACGACGGCGGTATTTCAGTTAGAAAGTCGTGGCATGAAGGAGTTGATCAAAAATCTCCGCCCCGATTGCTTTGAGGACATTATTGCGCTGGTCGCGCTGTTTAGACCCGGCCCACTTCAATCGGGCATGGTGGAAAACTTTATCGATCGGAAGCACGGCCGAGAGCGCGTGTCCTATCCTGATGTGCAATACCAGCACGAGTGGTTGAAGCCCATTCTTGAGCCGACTTACGGCATCATTTTGTACCAGGAACAAGTGATGCAGATTGCTCAGGAACTTGCAGGTTATACCCTGGGTGGTGCCGATCTACTTCGACGTGCGATGGGTAAGAAGAAGCCCGAAGAAATGGCCAAGCAGCGCTCTGTGTTTGAAGACGGCGCTAAAGACAAGGGTGTGGACCCGACGCTTGCAATGAAGATCTTCGATTTAGTAGAAAAGTTTGCCGGCTACGGTTTTAACAAGTCGCACTCGGCAGCCTATGCCTTAGTGAGCTATCAAACGGCCTGGTTGAAGTGCCATTATCCAGCCGAGTTTATGTCCGCGGTCATGAGTTCTGAGATCGACAATACGGACAAGCTCCTGAGCTTGCGCGACGAGTGCAAGCGCATGGGATTGACCGTTAGGGCGCCAAATGTGGGTGAGGGGCGACTGCACTTTTCGGTGAATAAAGAGGGGCATATTGTTTACGGCTTAGGCGGCATAAAAGGGCTGGGAGAAGGCCCCATTGATGACTTAATTGCCGCGCGGACCGAACGATCATTTGACGATCTATTCGATCTTTGCAGCCGGACAGACCCGCGTAAAGTCAATCGTCGTGCGCTTGAAGCGTTGATTAAAAGCGGCGCACTTGACGAGCTCGGGGCCGAGCGCGCTGTCTTGATGTCGGCGCTTGACGACGGATTACGCGCCGCCGAGCAGTCCGCTGCAAACGAGGCTGCGGGGATGGGTGACTTGTTCGGTGAGGTCGTTCCGAGCTCTGAGGGTGGCGATCCCTATCGTGATCATCGTAGAGCCCGCTCTTGGACCTTACGTGACGTGCTCGCTGGTGAGAAAGAGAGTCTTGGGAGTTTTCTCAGTGGACACCCAATGGACGAGTTTGAGCAGGAGGTGCGCAAGTTCTCGCCACGTTGTATTCGTGAGCTCACCACGGGAAGTAAGCAGTGGGTTGCGGGTTTAATCGTCGACGTTCGGCTGGTGAAAACACAGCGCGGCACCATGGCTGTATTGCAACTTGATGACGGCACAGGGCAGATTGAGGCTACAGCCTACAGCGAGGTCTACGAAACGCATCGAGACCTTTTAATAAAGGACCAAATCGTCTTAGCGGATGGTCGACTCCAAGTGGATGATTTTCGAGGGCAGCTATCGCTGCGAGCCAAGTCGTTCACCACGCTCGAAATGGCACGGACCTCTCGCGTACGTGAGCTAAAGCTCGAGCTGCATGCGGACGCTATAAAAAGCGGCATTAGCGCGGAATTAAAGCGCGCATTTAGCGGGTCTAACGGCGAATGCCCCATTGTAGTACAGTACAAACAGCCGGCAGGGTCGGCTATTGTCAGGCTTGGAGATTGCTGGCGAGTGACTCCAACAGATACGCTTCTCGACCAACTCAAAGAGATCATAGGTCAGGAGGCGGTGGAGGTGATTTATGAACGCTAAATTGCTTGTGATTGCTGTGTTGGCTTTTTGTTTAATGGGATGTTCGCAGGGCCCAGAGTGCTCGTCTTCAGCCGGTGACATGACCGCTCCAAGTGCCGGGTGTTTGGTGGTGAGTGATGGCGACTTGTTGCTTGTGAAGTCCATGGGCGGTTTTTATGGACCCCCTGGTGGCTCAGTTGACCGACGCGAGTCCGCACAGTGTGGGGCGGAGCGAGAGACTTGGGAAGAAACGGGTGTTATTGCAAAGGCGGGTGAGCTGGCGGTTGAGTTTGATAATGGATTTCACTTGTATTGGTGCGAGTCGTTGTCTGGCCGCGCGATCGATATTTCACGGCCGCTAGAGATAAAACACGCTGACTGGTTTGATCCCGAGCTGTTTCAACATCTTAAGTGGCGATACCGAGGACAAGGAGAGGCCATTGAGAAATTAATGGCCAGTCGATAAACGATGACTGAAACAGAACTTCAAGCCGCGGCTTTTCGCCGCTTAGTTGCGCACCTTCAAGAGCGCACCGACGTGCAGAATATTGACTTAATGAATTTGGCGGGGTTCTGTCGCAACTGCTTGTCCAAGTGGTATGCCGAGGCGGCCAGTGACTCAGACCTGCAGTTGACCAAAGACGAGGCGCGTGAAATCGTCTATGGCATGCCCTACGAGAACTGGAAAGAACGCTTTCAGACGTCGATTCCAGAAGATCGGTAGCGAGGGTAACCATTCTCCGTGTGGGTCATACCCTCACGCGGGCTCAAGATAACTCTCGATGCTAGGGCAGCTGCAAATGAGGTTGCGGTCGCCGTAAACATTGTCGACTCGGTTTACGGGCGCCCAGTATTTGTCGGCCCGAAGCGAGCTCACTGGCCAGACAGCCTGTTCTCGTGAGTAAGGACGATTCCACTCCGACGCGGTGACGTCATCCAGTGTGTGCGGCGCATTCTTGAGCGGATTGTTAATAGGATCAAAGCGGCCATCCTCGACCGATCGAATCTCCTCTCGAATCCCCAGCATGGCATCACAAAAACGATCGATCTCGGTCAATGACTCTGACTCTGTCGGCTCAATCATGAGGGTCCCCGCAACAGGGAACGACATGGTGGGCGCATGGAATCCGTAGTCGATCAAGCGCTTGGCAACATCCTCCTCGGTAATGCCGCTTCGCTCCTTGAGTGGTCGAATATCGACGATGCACTCGTGCGCCACAGTCCCCCGTCGCCCCGTGTACAACACCTCGAAGTGGCCCTTAAGGCGCTGAGCAATATAGTTGGCGTGCACGATTGCAGTACGACTGGCTTCGGTCACGCCGTCGCTGCCCATCATGGCGATGTACATCCAAGAAATAGGCAGGATGGAGGCGCTACCAAAGGGCGTTGCAGAGATCACATTATTGTTTGCATCAAGTCCTTCCTGCGGCATTACGACTGACGACGGTAAATAAGGCGCGAGATGTGCCCCAACACCTATTGGCCCCATGCCTGGGCCACCGCCACCGTGAGGTATGCAAAACGTCTTATGAAGATTGAGGTGCGACACATCGGCACCAAATTTTCCAGGCCCCGCCAGGCCGACCAGTGCGTTAAGATTGGCACCGTCGACATAAACCTGCCCGCCGTGCTCATGAATGAGGCGGCATAATTCGACGATTGATGTCTCAAAGACTCCGTGAGTCGACGGGTAGGTCACCATAATGGCGGCCAGGTATTCAGAATGTGATTCCGTTTTCTTCTTCAGGTCCTGCATGTCAACATTGCCATTGTCGTCACAGGCGACGAGCACGACTTTCATGCCTGCCATAACGGCACTCGCAGGATTGGTACCGTGCGCTGATGTTGGAATTAAGCAAATATTACGATGCGCTTCGCCCCGTGCGCGGTGGTAGCGTCTTATCGCCATGAGACCGGCGTATTCGCCTTGCGCGCCGGAGTTGGGTTGCAAGGACATTGCGTCGTAGCCCGTGCACTCGGTCAGCCACTGCGACAACTCATTGAGCATTGCGGTGTAGCCTTTGACCTGCTCCGCAGGTGCAAAGGGGTGCATACGTGCAAACTCGGGCCACGAGACCGGAATCATTTCTGCAGCCGCGTTTAGTTTCATGGTGCAACTGCCCAGCGGAATCATCGAGCGAGTCAACGAAATGTCTTTGTTTTCAAGCCGTTTGAGATATCGAAGCATCTCCGTTTCAGTCCGGTAGTCCTGAAACAGCGGATGGCTGAGGTAATCCACCTGACGCAGGAGGGTTTCAGGAATTCCCGAAACACCGTTGACGGGTTGGACACCGAAAATATTAGCGAGCGTCGCGAGGTCTGTGCTCGTCGTGGTTTCATCGAGCGATATACCCAAACACGAGGCATTGATAATCCGGCAGTTGTAGCCGTTGTCAGCCGCGCGTTGAAGAACTGCTGGCGCGTCGTCGACCTCGATACACAGCGTGTCGAACCAGGTGTCGTTAAGCACCGTGAAGCCTCCGCCGCGCAGTGATGCGGCGAGCGAAGAGGTCATCGCATGTACCCGTTCGCCAATTGCTCTGAGCCCGTCGGGACCGTGGTGCATGGCGTAGAGGCCGGCCATAATGGCCAGGAGTGCTTGAGCCGTACAAATGTTGCTGGTCGCTTTCTCCCGACGAATGTGTTGTTCACGCGTTTGCATGGCCATTCGCAATGCCTGACGGCCCTTACTGTCTATGGAGACGCCGATAACGCGTCCCGGCAAAGAGCGCTTGAACTCCTCTCGGGTGGCAAAAAATGCAGCATGTGGCCCGCCGTAACCCATGGGAACGCCAAATCGTTGTGAGCTACCCAATACAACGTCGGCACCCATGGCGCCCGGTGGCTTTAAAACGGTGAGTGCCAATAGATCGGTGGCGACGCCAAACAAAATGTTTTTCTCATGACAGTTTGAAATGGCCTGGGAAAGATCGCGCACGTCACCCAGGGTTCCTGGGTATTGCGCCAATACACCGAAGGCGTTGTCGACGTCTGCGGTGCATTCCGGAGCAACGATCTCAACTGTGATGTTTAGCGGTTCGGCCCGCGTTTGAATCAACGAGATGGTTTGTGGGTGGCAATCGCTCGTCACGACAAAGGTGGAGGACTTGGACTTTCGATTCATACGCTGCATCAGAGTCATCGCCTCCGCTGCCGCCGTGGCTTCGTCAAGCAGCGATGCATTGGCGAGAGGCATACCCGTGAGGTCAATCACCGTCTGCTGATAGGTCAAGAGAGTCTCTAACCGACCTTGTGAGATTTCGGGCTGGTAAGGGGTGTACGCTGTGTACCAGCCGGGGTTTTCAAAGACATTTCTAAGTAATACGGGGGGCGTAATCGTGTCGTAGTAGCCCATTCCAATGCAGCTGCGAACCACCTTGTTTTGGTCTGCATAGGCGCGAAGCTTCAGCAGCGCTTCGTTCTCAGTTAGCGCCGATGGCAGCTCCAGCGGCTGCTCCAGCTTAATATTGTCGGGCACAGCGGTGGCGATGAGCTCATCCACATTTTGGAATCCCACGCTCGTCGCCATCTCGGCCTGTTGTGCCGCCGTTGTCCCAATATGTCGGTTTTGGAAACGATTCTTTGTATCGTCAAACATCGGCATGCCCCCCAGCAAAATGAAGCCAAATATAGTAGCACTCTGGGGACCTAAGTGGCGGTCAGTCCTTGGTATTTGTGAGTTTGACAGGTCGTCAATCGTTGCCTACGCGTAGGAAATCGAGTGAATAAACCACTCGCAGCTGCCTTCAGGATTGTTGACAACGACAGTGTCTCCCGGCGCTTTTCCCAGAAGCGCTTTTCCCAAGGGGGAGTCGCAGCTCAAAAGACCTGAACGCAGATCAAATTCGTCAGGACCGACCAGTCGATACTGGTGAGACATACCGGCGTCGTCCTCTAATCGCACCCAACCGCCAAAATACACTTTGCCCGTGTCAGTAGGTTTTGAGTCGACGACTTTGAGTTCATCCAACCGTTTTTGCAAAAAGCGTACGCGGCTGTCGATTTCTCTGAGTCGTTTTTTTCCGTAAATGTAGTCGCCATTTTCGGACCGGTCACCATTGAGGGCAGCGGCATGAACGACCGCCGTGACCTTAGGTCGCTCGATCTTCCAGAGTTGATGTAACTCCTGGCGCAGCTGTCTCGCGCCTTCTGGGGTGATATAGGGGGATCCTTTGATGCGTGGTGCTTGGTATCGAGACATCGACTTTCCAAATTGAGTACTGCCAGAGTATGGCTATGGATTCATACGCGCCCTTGAGAGACTATATTGTGCACTTTGAACGGATACTATCATGCGATCTTTGCCCCTCTTCACGCTTCTTTTTCTGCTTTGTTCAGTGCCTGTTGTGGCTTCTGAAGGTCCATGTCCCGAGCTCAAGGGCGACTTTATGCCCGGTGGATTGGTGTGGGGGCGTGTTGAGCCGGGGAGTCAGTTGCGGTTTAGTCAGATCGATGTGCCGGTATTGTCTGATGGCTCCTTTGTTCTGGGACTGGGTCGAGACGCCACGACGCAGGTTGATCTGGTGATGAACGAGCGCCAGACCTGCACGTTTGAGTTGGCAACACGCGAGTATCGGATTTCGAGGGTTGAAGGGGTTCCTCAGCGGACCGTGACGCCGCCTGAAGCGCAGCTGGCGCGGATACGTAAAGAGCGAAAGCTGGTGAGTACGGCGAAAGCGCGGCGGATAGAAAATGAAGGGTTTCTAAAAGCGGTGCTGTCGGGGCTGAGTTGGCCTGCGACGGGTCGGATTAGTGGCGTTTATGGAAGTCAGCGCTTTTATAACGGAACACCGGGTAATCCACACTACGGCGTCGATGTAGCAAGGCCGACGGGCACTCCGGTACATGCGCCCGGTCCGGGTTTGGTGACACTGGCTGAGCCCGATCTTTTCTATTCGGGTGGCACAATTATTCTCGATCATGGCTATGGGTTGAGTTCATCATTTCTCCACATGAGCCGGATTGATGTTCGCGTCGGCGACGTCCTTGAAACTGGGGATGTCATGGGTGCGATTGGCGCGACCGGTCGGGCTACTGGACCACATCTGGATTGGCGAATGAGCTGGTTTAATCAACGTGTGGATCCGCAGTTGCTCGTCCCGCCCATGCCCTAGTGCACAGAAGCGCGTATACTTGGCGGCTACCGAGAAGGAGATCTTTGTGCTCGATAAAAAGTTATTGCAAATATTGGTCTGTCCTGTGACGAAGGCGCCTCTGGATTACGATGAGACGCGGCAAGAGTTGGTCTGTAAGGCGAGTGGCTTAGCGTACCCTGTGCGCGATGGGATTCCGGTGTTGCTCGAGGGTGAAGCTCGCGCCTTGAGCGCCGACGAGAAGTTGGGGTGAACCCAGTGGAAGACACTATTTTTGGGAAAATCACACGCGGCGACATACCGACTGATTTTTTGTACGAAGACAACCTCTGTGTGGTCATTCGCGACCTGTACCCACAAGCGCCTACCCACGTTCTTATCATTCCACGTCAACCGATTGCGATGCTTAGTGCGGCAAGCGAGGACGATCAGGCGCTCTTAGGCCACCTAATGCTTGTTGCCGGAAAAATGGCAAAGCAGTTGGGTGTCGAGGACGCTTTCAGACTCGTCGTTAACAATGGTGAAGGGGGTGGCCAAACAGTATTTCACTTACACCTACACCTGTTGGCCGGTCGTGACATGAAGGAAGGTGAGTTAGCTCAGGGCTTGGCGCGATAATTTTTCTGTACGTTATTTGATTTGTAGAGACCCAACGCATGAAAACTGCTGATATTCGAGAAGCGTTTCTGTCGTACTTTGAGCGGCAGCAACACACGCGTGTTGCTTCGAGCTCCTTAGTACCGCACGACGATCCCACGCTGCTGTTCACGAACGCGGGAATGAATCAATTTAAAGACACCTTTTTGGGTGTGGAAACGCGTGATTACCATCGCGCAGTATCGAGTCAGCGCTGTGTGAGAGCGGGTGGAAAACACAACGATCTCGAAAACGTGGGTTACACCGCTCGGCACCACACTTTTTTTGAAATGTTGGGTAATTTTAGTTTCGGTGACTATTTCAAGCGAGAAGCCATCAATTTCGCATGGACGTTTTTGACAGAAGACCTGCAGCTCCCCAAGGAGAGGCTCTGGGTAACCGTTCACACCTCAGACGATGAAGCTGCCAGGATTTGGATTGACGAGATAGGGGTGGACGCGAACCGGTTGTCTCGGTTAGACGAAGACAACTTCTGGCAGATGGGTGATACCGGACCCTGCGGTCCAAGTTCTGAAATTTTTTATGACCACGGGGCTGACGTGCCCGGTGGGCCGCCTGGGTCTCCGGACGACGATTTGGATCGTTACATTGAAATTTGGAACTTAGTGTTCATGCAGTACAACCGAGACAGCTCGGGTGAACTCCATGCCTTGCCTGCGCCCTCAGTGGACACAGGAATGGGGCTCGAGCGTGTTGCGGCCGTGCTCCAGGGTGTTCACAACAATTACGACATTGATCTGTTTAAGGCGCTAATTGCCGCGGCCGCGAGTGCGTTGGGAGTCAAGGACTTGTCTCACACATCGTTGAGGGTGGTTGCTGATCACCTGCGGGCCTGCGCATTTTTAGTCTCAGACGGGGTGTTGCCGAGTAACGAAGGTCGCGGCTATGTGCTCAGGCGTATACTGCGGCGCGCTATTCGCCACGGAAATAAGTTAGGGGCGACCGAGCCATTTTTTGCGAATTTGGTACCCGCACTGGTTGCTGAAATGGGCCCAGCGTACCCTGAACTTGTGAAGCAACAAGCCACTATTATCAAAGCGCTGGCCGCTGAGGAAGTGCAGTTTGCGCGCACCCTAGATAAGGGAATGGATATTCTTGAGGATGCGCTGTCATCACTCGACGGCGGACTCATTCCAGGTGATGTCGTGTTTCGGCTTTATGACACGTATGGATTTCCCGTCGATCTGACGAATGATATTGCGCGTGAACGTGGACTTGAGCTCGATCTTGACGGCTACGAGACCGCGATGCAGGAACAGCGCAAGCGGTCTCAGGAGAGCGGCGCTTTTCAGGTTGACTATAGCAATGTTGTGACTGTCGACGGCGAGACCGAATTTTTGGGGTACCGTCAGACCACCGCCGACGCAACAGTCCGAGGTTTGATTCTCTCAGGTCAATCTCAACAGACGGCATCTGAAGGTGATGAGGTGACAGTGGTCTTGGACCGCACGCCGTTTTATGCCGAGAGTGGTGGTCAAGTGGGTGATACGGGTTACCTAGTATCCCCCGGTGCGAAGTTAGAAGTCAGAGACACCACTAAAGCACAGGGTCATCATTTACATCATGCTCGCGTTGTCGAAGGGGCGATTGATCTAGAGACTCAGGTTGCCGCCACGATTGACAACTCATTGCGACTGCGTATCAAGTCGAATCATTCGGCGACGCACCTCATGCACGAGGCACTAAGGCAAGTGCTGGGTGAACACGTGCAGCAAAAGGGCTCGCTGGTCGATGCGGATAAGTTGCGATTTGATTTTTCACACTCGGAGGCCGTCAGCGCGTCTGAACTCGCTAAAGTGGCGCAAATTGTGAACGATCAAGTACGGAATAACTCTGAGGTTTTGACGCAAGAGATGGGTATGGACGATGCTGTTGCGGCGGGTGCAACCGCATTGTTTGGTGAAAAGTATGGTGATGAAGTCCGCGTTTTAACTATGGGCTCCGAGCGCTTTTCGGTAGAGCTCTGCGGTGGCACTCATGTTGAGCGCACCGGGGACATCGGGCTGTTCCGCATTGTCAGTGAGGGCGGTGTTGCCGCGGGGGCTCGACGTATAGAAGCGGTCACTGGAGTGGGCGCGCTTGATAGTGTCGCGATGGCGGATCAGGCGCTGGCTGAAATCTGTGAGGTGGTTAAAGCATCACCCAACAATGCTGCAGGAAAAGTCGTTGGCTTGCGCAAAGAGTTGCGTGAGCTCGAGAGGCAAGTCACGCAACTCAAGCAAAAACTGGCAACGGGTGCAGGGACCGACCTGACCGCCTCAGCTGTTAATGTTTCTGGGGTTAAAGTGCTTGGGGCCCTCGTCGAGGGTGCTGACTCATCAACGCTGCGTCAGACGCTGGATCACTGTAAAAACAAGCTTGGCTCGGGCGTCGTACTTTTGGCTGCTGTTGAGGGGGCCAAGATCTCCCTTGTGGCGGGCGTGACGCCAGACCTCGTTGATCGTATTAAAGCGGGTGATGTCATGAGGGACTTCGCTGCGCGCGTGGGGGGTAAAGGCGGTGGGCGACCTGATATGGCGCAAGGCGGTGGTTCAGACGTTTCCGCACTGAAACCAGCGCTAGACGAGTTGGCCTCGTGGGTTGCTGATCGGCTCACCTGAGTGTCTTAAAACGCTATTTTGCACGCTTGTTTCGGCTTCTAGTCGCGACTTAAACCGTGTTTAATGTGCGGCTTCAACGGGTTTCCAAAAAATTATGGCGCTTATCGTACAAAAATATGGCGGAACGTCAGTCGGCTCGGTGGAGCGCATAGAGGCTGTGGCCGACCGAATTGCCGGAAATCACGCCACCGGCGATCAGCTGATCGTGGTGGTGTCAGCCATGTCTGGGGAAACCAATCGATTACTCGGTCTTGCGAGTGACTTAACGTCCAGCCCAAGCCCCAGAGAGCTCGACGTACTCGTCTCCACCGGAGAGCAAGTGTCCATGGCCCTTTTGTCAATGGCGCTGCACGCGCGCGGCATACCGGCGCTGTCCCTTAAGGGCAGTCAGGTCGCGATTCGAACCGACAGTTTTCACAATAAAGCCCGTATTCAAAGTATCGATGATCGTCGGCTTAGATCAGAGTTGGCGGCAGGAAAAGTTGTCGTCGTCGCTGGGTTTCAAGGTGTCGACGAAAATGGTGAAACGACAACGCTGGGGCGTGGCGGCTCTGATACCTCTGCGGTTGCACTCGCGGCTGCCATTAAGGCGGATGAATGTCAGATTTACACAGACGTTGATGGCGTTTACACGACAGACCCGAGAGTGGTTGACGGTGCCAGAAGGCTTGAGAGTATTACCTTCGAGGAAATGCTCGAAATGGCCAGCATGGGCTCAAAAGTGCTTCAGCTTCGATCGGTCGAGTTTGCGGGAAAGTATTCGGTACCGCTGAGGGTTTTGAGTAGTTTTAAGGAGGGTCCGGGGACTCTTATCTCAATGGACGAGGACAATGTTATGGAAGCGCCAACCATTGCGGGTATCGCATTTAACCGAGACGAAGCGAAGCTAACAGTGATCGGTGTTCCAGATACGCCAGGCGTTGCTTACCAAATTCTTGGGCCGATTGGTGAGGCAAATATTGAAGTCGACGTCATTCTTCAAAACGTCGGCGACGAGGGTAAGACTGACTTCACGTTTACGGTTGCACGAAACGATCTGGAGAAAGCGGAAGGAATCCTCGACTCGTACGTTGATGACCTCGGTGCCATGGAGTGGCGTTCAGACAGTAAAATTGCCAAGGTGTCTGTGGTCGGTGTGGGCATGCGCTCACACGCGGGAGTTGCGGCGAGTATGTTCAAAGCGCTTGCCGAGGTCGGTGTAAATATTCAGATGATCAGTACCTCTGAAATAAAGATTTCCGTCATCATCGAGGAGAAGTTTTTAGAGCTTGCCGTTCGGACACTGCATTCGGCGTTTGGGCTCGACCGGGAAGATGCTGGAGAAGACCACAGCTGAGGTGTAGGCTGTTTTTGTACTCAGTAAACAAGGACGTTGACGATGCTTATTCTTACGCGGCGAATTAACGAGTCACTGATCATTGGTGACAACGTGACGGTGACTATTTTAGGGGTCAAGGGGAACCAGGTCCGAATTGGTGTCGATGCCCCAAGGGATGTTGCTGTGCACCGACAAGAGCTGACTGAAAAGCAGGAATCTCCTGTCGACGATGGAACTTCAGATTCTTCTCATGCCGCAGAGTAAAACGCCTTTTTTTGGCGGAAGTCTTTGTGGTAGGCTTCGCGCTTCCGGAGAAGTGGCCGAGTGGCTGAAGGCGCTCCCCTGCTAAGGGAGTATACGTT
>CAYVQI010000051.1:0-13878 GCA_964454155.1 uncultured Alteromonadaceae bacterium
GACATGGCGCAACAAATGGCGATCGTGACTCACCAGAACAATAGCCCCCGTGTAACCTTGTAACGCCATGGCAAGCGCGTGACGCATTTCAAGATCAAGGTGGTTCGTGGGCTCATCTAAAATCAGAACGTTGGGGTCCTGCCACACCACCATGGCCAGCGCTAACCGCGCCTTTTCGCCCCCCGAGAAAGGACCAATAACTTCCTTTGCGCGCTCGCCCTTGAAATTAAATCCGCCCAAGAAGTCAAATATGACTTGCTCACGCACGCCAGGCCGTAATCGCTGCAAGTGGAGCAGTGGGCTTGCCTCCAAGTCCAAAACCTCCAACTGCTGCTGATCGAAATAGCCAATTCGTAAGTGCGCACCTGTGACGCGTCTCCCCGCTAGCCTGGGCAAGGCACCGGTCAGCCCTTTTAAGAAGGTGGACTTCCCCGCCCCATTTTTACCGAGCAAACCAATGCGGTCACCTGGATGCAGGGACAGTGAAACACCCTGTAACACCACCTCCTCGCCGTAACCCAGTGTCACTTCGTCGATCGACAACAAGGGGTCGCTGCTCTTGCCTGGCTCGGGAAACTGAAAATAGAAAGGAGAGTCCGCGTGCGCAGGTGCCACAGCCTCCATACGTTCTAAAGCTTTGAGTCGGCTTTGTGCTTGCTTGGCTTTCGTCGCTTTAGCGCGAAACCGGCGCACAAAGTCTTCAATGTGCTCAATTTCACGCTGCTGGCGGGCAAACTGGGCGCGCTGCTGGGCCATGCGCTCGGCGCGCTGTTGCTCAAAAGCCGAGTAGCCACCCCGGTACGTAAAGAGCTGTTCCTGCTCAAGACTTAATGTTCGCTCGCAAATCGCGTCGATGAAATCACGGTCATGCGAAATCATCATCAAGGTGCCGTCGTAGCGCAAAAGCCACATCTGTAACCAGAGCATCGTGTCGAGATCGAGGTGGTTGGTCGGCTCGTCAAGCAGCAGGACATCGGACGGCGTCATCAGTGCTCGAGCGAGATTAAGCCTCACACGCCAGCCTCCCGAAAAGTCCGTCACGGTCGATTCGAGGTCTGCTCGCGTGAAACCCAGACCCAGTAGCAGTTGTTCTGCTCGGCGCGGTGCACTGTAGCCGTCAAGTGTGTCGAGCTCCTGATACAAATAGGCGGCGCGCTCATAGTCCTCAGTGCGCTCGGCCTTCGCAATCTCCTGCGTCAATCTAAAAACGGCCACATCGCCGCCCATGACAAAGTCTAGCGCCGTGTCGTCACTCGACTCGAGCTCCTGAGCCATATGAGCAATCCGCAATCCCGCCATGCCACGGATGTGCCCCTGGTCTGAGGAAAGATCCCCCAGCAGCAGTGAAAACAAACTCGACTTTCCGGTCCCATTAGCACCAATCAGCGCCAATTTTTGGCCCGGCTGCAAGGTTGCAGAGGCGTTTTGCATTAAGAGCTTAGACCCTCGCCGCAGACTGATATTTTCTAAAATAATCACGCTAGTTGCTGTATCTCTCAGTGCACTGGCTGCAAAAAAAAGGGCGTTTAACCCCTTTTCGCAGAGCACATCGTTAGGTGGCACCGCCGGTCATACGTGAGTCATGTATCAACGGGTCAGTGTGTTCGTGGTGTCTAAGTTGATGGGGCCGTTCCTGTCCCGCACTCAGGTTTCAGGACCGTTCGAGGACCTTTCGTTGCTGCTCTACGGCCTTCCAAACGCGAATAAAGTTACCGCCCCAAATTTTTTCAATATCGGACGCTGAGTACCCTCTTCGAAGCAACCCTAGAGTGACGTTAAAGGATTCGCTCGCGTCGCTGTAACTCGGGATACCGCTTCCGTGGTTAAAGTCGGTACCAATACCCACGTGATCAACACCCACAAGAGCCACAATATGGTCAATGTGGTCGAGCATCGTCTCCAGTGAAATCGGACCCAGTAAGGCGCGGACCCCACCCAAGAAAGTGGTTTTAACCGCAGCGTCTTTGATTTCCCAATAAAGCTCAAACGGATACAGGTAGTCCTCGTCGATACCGGCCTCACGACGCATCTTACGAATAGCACCGTCGATCGCCGGATCGTTTGAGTCAAACAAATAACCCGCAAACGGTGCGACGTGAACAACGCCACCTCCGGCCGCAATGCGTTGTATCTCGGGGTCACTCAAGTTGCGGCTTACGTCGGTGAGTGCACGCGCATTTGAGTGACTGGCAACAACCGGCGCCGTCGACTCCGCAACGACCTGCAAGGTCGCCGCAGTGGATAACTGGGAGACATCAATTACGGCACCTAGCGCATTAAAGCGCGCTACCGCCGCAACACCCTTCGTTGAGAGTCCACCGTGTTCAGCGGTCGCCTCTCGCTCCCCCGTTGCTGCGTTAAACAAGGGGCGAGATGAGTCTGCAAAGTCGTTGTGCCCCATGTGTGTCAGCGCAAACATGCGAACGCCTTGATTGTAAAAATAATCAATCGCACTGACGTCCTCCCCAAAAATAAGTGCATTTTGGAAACTCAGGACAATAGCCCCGTCGCCTCGCGCGACTGTCGCCAATAAGTCATCGGCACTTTTGACCAGGCGCGTCCGATTCGCGCTCTCATTAACAAGCGCGGTCACCGCCCTGAGCTTGTCCTCCGCAACACGCCGCGCATCGGCAAAACCTTTCTCGTTTCGAGGTTTCGGACCAACGGCAAGCGCCATGACAACAGCATCGAGCTGGCCGTTTCGCATTTTTTCGGGGGCGACTTTGGAGAGCCCATCGGGGCCCACGTACATGGACGGCTTACCGGGGATTTCAATATCCGCGTGCGCATCGAGCGTTAAACTTCGCTCGTGAATGCCTCGCGCGCGCTCGACAAGTGCGTCGTCAACATTTGCGGTAACAACAAGCGGGAGTGATGCCGTCAGCAGCGTCAGCAGCACCTTCATCGTGGCGTTAATTCTCATGCGCACGGGCTACCGGTTACTCACCGGCCGCCTTCTTCACCGGCAGTAACGCGTCGTACTCAGGTTTCTCACCCTTTGCCTGCGCCATAAAGGTGTTTCTTATCGCCTCACCATCGAGCATAGAGGCGTTCCAAGTCGCAATATAATCAAGACCGTCGGCCGTGCTGTGGTCTCGTGCGTAATTCACCATACGTTTGGCACCAGAAACCGCCAATGGCGCGTGGCCGGCTATTTGCCGTGCGATTACCATGACAGCCTCGAGCATCTCTTCGGCGGACTCATAGACCTCGTTAACCAAGCCAATCTCTCTCGCTTTCTCAGCACCAACGCGCTCCGCGGTGTAGGACATTTGGCGCGCCCAACCCTCGGGGATCAATTTAACCAAACGCGGGTAAGTACCCACGTCTGCGGTCATACCAATCGCGGTCTCGTGAACCGAGAAAAAGGCATCTTTAGTGGCGTAACGGCAGTCGCAGGCGGTAATGAGGTCCATCGCACCACCCACCGAAGCACCCTGAATGGCGACAAGCACCGGCATGCGGGCTTCTTCGAGGCAGCTAAATGCGTCTTGCAGTGCCATACAGTGGTGCCGAAAGGCTTCAGCACGGACAAATCGACTGCCACTGGCTGGACCGTCTAAACCGCCCTCGGTAAACACCGATATATCCATGCCGGACGAAAAGTGCCGTCCCTCTGCCGACAACACAATCACGCGCGCAGCCGCGTCTCTGGAGAGCGCGTTCACCGCGTCAGGCAGTTCGGTCCAGAACGAGGGAATCATCGAGTTCGCTTTCTCAGGACGGTTAAACCGAATGTGGGCAATTCCATCTTCCACGGTAAGATCAAAACACTCGTAGCTCATGACGTTTCTCCTCGTTGTTTTAGTTGCGCCTGCGGTCGGTCATGGATTCTCGCACAGAGCACACGTTTTAGTCGCTTTTGAAACATAAAAAAGGCCACGCACGCGTGGCCCAAAAACTATCTTGCGAGACACCTACATGCCGGGACGTCCCAGAACCTGCTCTGTCATCAACGCCTCACCCGTGCAATTCACCAGTTGGTAGTAATCCATCCGTCCGCGCCATCCACCCTTGGCGTACCACTCTTGATGCTCCATCAAACCCGCCATATCGGGATAAACAACAACGTGAGCGAACTCACCTGCGGCATCGCCTCCGCCAATATTTGGATACATCATGAACCAGGCGATATTTCCAAGACCGTCAGGATTGTCATTAACAAACTGCGCATGAGCGGCATTCAGGTCATCGTGAGAGACACCCTCTTTTCGCGTACACCAATTCCATGTCACCACTCGGTCATTGTCAGCATTCATCGCCGGCACATCGGCCCACATCGTAAACATGGGTGCAAATTTAACATTACACGACGCCATCTCTTGCCACTGGGCATTCAGCTTCTGACCTGACTTACCGGACAACCACTTATCCCATGAGGTCCCTGCATTTTTAAAATCCGTGACCAAGAAGTCGACAAAATCGGCAGGGTAAGGATTCATCGAATTATTGTGGGTTGCGAGGGGGAACTGCCGTACCGAGGCCACCTCAGCGTCATTCTTTTTCGCCCATTTCCGATATCGATCGAAGAACTTTTCATAGTCACCTAAAGAAACGCCGTCATTTAATGTGCAGAGGTTTGCCTGCACCGACATGGGCTCTGCGGGATCCATTCCTCCGCTAAATGTCGCGTGATCATCCGCCAGCGCAAAAGGCGCTGCGAGTGAAATAATTGAACCCAATAAAACCTTCTTAATCGCTTTCATTGATTGCTCCCATCTTTAATTGGTGGAGCGCCACACGCACGTGAAGACAGAACACGCACACGGCCCTCCGGTTAAAAGTCTAGAAACTCCGGGGTCGATCACCACTTTTTTTGTACCTAGATGCCTGCTTTGTCACGATTGGACGAAATGAGTCTTCCGCTAATGGTTCAGCATCAGCGCTCTAATTCGCGCCGCCTTCGAGTTTGCTAAACCGCAATGCCACAACACGCCACACATCCGACACCGAGAGCTGAATGATGTTTGATAAGCGGCCCCCAGTACCCGGAAAAATAAAACACCGGCAGCGCTAAGATCATCAGAGCGCGCTCATATCGTCTACGGTTACTGTTGGCGTGTAAGCCGGTACGGGTGACCCTCCACCGGTTTTTTCAAAGGCCAATGCAACGGAAAGTAAGAGTGCGTCGTTACCGGCACTGCTCATAAAGGAGGCGCCCACGGGGACACCTGCAATCGTACCCATTGGCACTGTTATGTTCGGGTATCCACTAATGGCGGCCATAGAACCTGCACCCGCCCACGCCGGCCAGACGTCGCCATTAACAACGTCAGCTCTCGGCGATACGGGGCCACTGGGCCCCATCAAGACCTGAACGTCGTGATCACGGAGTAATGCGTCTATTCCATTGTCGCGAGTGGTTTTGCGTATCAGCGCTAATGCTTCCTGATAGGTAACGCTATCCATCGTCGGTGCCGCCAAAGAAGACTCTAAGATGTCCTGACCAAAGATCGCTTGCTCGAGTGCTGCATTGCGCTCGTTGAACGCAACGAGATCAGAAAGGCTTCGCACGGAAATATCAGCCGGCGATTCAGCAAGATATTCATCGAGCAGCGCCTTAAATTCGATTTCAAGAACCCTTCTCGACGCACTGTAGAACGCGGGTGGGGTGTCCGGCACCGTTTCAATGTGAATGATCTCAGCACCCGCCGCCTGCAAACGGGCAATGGCGTCATCAAACTGTGCGTTGAGTCTGGGATTATCGTTGCGCGAGTAATCCAAAACACCAATGCGCATGCCGCTTACAACACTTGCGTCGAGCCCGCCAAAATAATCACTTTTCCAACCCGTCATGCCGTCGAGCATCAGTGCGGCGCCCGCCACTGACTTAGTAATTGGACCTGCTGTGTCCTGCGTCGCCGCAATGGGGACAATGTAATCGACCGCTAGTAGTCCGCGGGTCGGCTTCAGACCCACCACGCCGTTGACTTGGGAGGGACAGATAATAGAGCCATTGGTCTCGGTACCTACGGCGCCAGCGGCAAGACTCGCGGCCGCCGCGGCCGCCGATCCCGAGCTCGAGCCGCAAGCTTGGCGATCCAAAACATGCGGGTTCTTGACTAAACCACCGACAGCAGACCACCCGGAGACTGAGTGAGACGAGCGAAAGTTGGCCCACTGACTTAAGTTGGCTTTACCTAAGATAATCGCGCCTGAGTCTCGAAGGCTCGCAACAAGAGGACTGTCCCGACCGGTTATGTTGTCAATCAGTGCCGTCGAGCCCGCCGTCGTTGCCAAGGCGTCCTTTGATTCAATGTTGTCTTTTAACAGCACAGGCACACCGTCAAGAGGACTATTCGGCGTCCCCTGAGCGCGCCGCAAATCACTTTTATTAGCCAATGTCATGGCGCTGGAATTAACGGAGATGACTGCGTTCAGTGCCGGCCCTGATCGATTTAGTGCGTCAATACGGTTGAGGTACGCACGCGTCAGATCCTGAGACGAAAACCGATGACTTTCTAAGCCCTGAACGATGTCCGGGAGCGATAGAGCCACCACATTAATAGGCGCGGCCGCAGGCTTCATGGCCTCGTGATGGTCTGCAGTGACCTGAGATCCGATAAAACTGAAAAAACAGGCTGCAGTGACACTTAAGCGTCGGATATTACCCATTGGACTAACCTCCGTATCTATTACTCTAAAAGCGGGACAAAGGGCTGACGGCTTGCAAAAATTTCCAGTGCTCGTTTCTTCACACCACTCACTGTGCTGGGCGTCGGATTTAACACGCGCGTCGTCAGTGAGTGCCGGTTAAAGGCAGGCCAGCGTGCGTCTCCCGACGCATTTGGATCACCGGTCTTTGCAAAGTTTGTCCAGTGAAGAACCAGCATTTTAGACAGCGCATGATCATCGTCCGACCAATCGACGCCTACTTTGTCCGTATTTCCAAACACATAGGCTAAATCACCTGAGTGGTATGCACCGGCGCTCCGCGGGCCATCAGGCAGCTCAAGGAAAGGCTGCTCAGGCATGTAAATATGAAACGCGGGTGGGACGTGATCCATAAAATAAAGGTACACACTATGGCCGGCTTCCGCGTGGTATTCGGCCCAGCGCTGCATGCCGAACGCCATGAAAACGTCGGTCGAGATCGCGTGTTGAATTTCACCAGGGGTCAACCCGGGCGACGCATACAGCGCCTTCAGCTCTTGTGCATAGTCGCCCGCAACCATGGTTAAAAACCCCATAAGGTCGGTGTCCGTCAGGGAGTCGTTCACAGGAAAAAGCTGCTCGCCCTCGTTCGCCAAGAAACCGAGCATGAGCGGCACAGGTAACTGATCTGCTGAGGCATAGGTCTGGTGAGGCCACTGCTCAAGAACATCACCGTCGATAACGATACGACTGTCGCTCTCCCATCCCGAGGCCACCATGGCCTCCAGTAACGCATCTGGCGCAGCGTTATAGAGATCGACAGCGGATGTGGCCCCAAGCGCTTGCACTAACAACTCCCCGCGCGCGTAACCGTTTGCATCTACCACAGAGAGTGGCGTGACACAGCCTGCGGACTGCCCAATGGCCTTATGAAACAGGCCCTCAGATTGCGCTGATGACAGGAGTGAACAGACGCTTTGAGACCCTGCAGACTGACCGAAGACGGTGACGTTGTCGGGATCGCCGCCGAGGGCCTTCGCATTCTCCTGAATCCACGCCAGCGCTTTAAGCTTGTCCATTAACCCGTAGTTACCCGACGTTCCTCGCTCAGAGGACTCGCTCAACAAAGGGTGCGCCAAAAACCCAAGTGGACCTAAACGGTAGTTAATCGTCACGACCATGACGTCTTGCTGCGCAAGGCTGGTGCCGTCAAACAACAGCGAGTGGCCTTGTCCACTGATGTGCGCACCCCCGTGAAACCACACCATAATAGGGAGATCTTGCGCCTTGTTGCGGGCCCAAACGTTCAAGTAGAGGCAGTCTTCGGAGACTGAAAAGTCCTCCCTTCGCCACACGAAGTTCGACGCGTGGCGCGGTTGATGGCAACTTTTAGCGAAAGTGTCGGCGACGCGCACACCGTCCCAAGAGGGTGCCGATTGCGGCGGCTGCCACCGAAGGTCACCAACGGGTGGGGCTGCATAGGGCAAGCCCTTGAATACTGTGATAGCCGCGTCATAGGGCGACGCACTGCCCGATACCGCGCCTTGTTGCAGCGACACGGTTTGAGAAGAAACACTCGCCCGCTCTGCGCTGTCTGACGTGCAGGCACTCAGGGCCAGCAGCAGTGTGGTGAACAGGACCCCTCTATGCATCATGGTCTACCCCTTCTGGAGTCACTAACGCGTATGTTAAGCATCACACAGGCCCTCAAGAATCGCCGCCTCGTGCCGTACTTGCTCCGGTGAGCCCAAGAGCTGGCGGTTAAATCCGATGCGCTTAAACCAATAGTGAAGTCCGACGAGATCGGTGAATCCCATACCGCCATGCACCTCGGTACTGGTCTTGGCCACGAACTGTCCGACTTCTGCAAGATGCGCCTTGGCATGACAGGCCGTTAGCGCCGCGTCGCTATTGCTCTCGTCAAACGCATGCCCGGCGTACCACACAAACGATCGACACGGCTCGAGCTGTGAAGCCATCTCTGCGCACATGTGTTTCACCGCCTGAAAAGACCCAATGACACGATTGAACTGCTTGCGCTCAAGCGAGTAATCAACCGCTTGGTCTAACATGTACTGTGCAGCACCCAGCGTGTCTGCCGCTTGAATGGCGCGACCTCGGTGCAACGTTTGGTGAATCAGTTCAATGTCGTTCGCGACAAGGCACGCGGACGAGCCGTCAAATCCAAGCTCACAGACACTCCGAGTCCCGTCGATTGTCGCCAGCGGTGTTCGCTCTGCGTCCGCAGACTCGAGCATGAAGACGCGCCCGTCGGCCAAGGCCACCAGATAGGCGTCGGCGTCGGCGTCGAGCGCAAATAGCGACTGGCCGGAGAGCTTAGAGTGCGACTCGGTGACCCGCCCCTTACGCGCGCCAATCACGTCGCTAAACGCAACACCCACACGGTATTGACCTGACGCCATGGCCGCGAGTGGGTCCGTTGCGCCCGCCTCACTCAGTAAATAAGACGCCATAACAGCGGTACTTAGAAAAGGACCGGGGCACGCTGCGTATCCCAACGCTTCTGCGATCGCTACGGCATCTAACATGCCGAGTGCGGCTCCGCCGTGTGCCTCGGGTATCAGCACTCCTGCAAGTCCCAGCTCTGACAAACCCTGCCAAACGGCGGCGTCAGTCTCAGCGGGCCTAGCAAGTTTGCGAATCATGTCCAGAGGCACCTCTGACGACAAATACTTGCGAATACTTTCATCAAGAAGACGCTGATCTTGTGACAATCCAAATTCCATATCAGGCCTCCTTCGCCGCGGGCTTTGTCAGCGGGATCTTGGGCTCCTTTGGCATACCCAGACCTCGCTCACTAATAATGTTTTTCTGAATTTGCGATGTGCCTCCGCCGATAATGAGTCCGAGGTAGAACATGTACTGATACTGCCAGGAGCCATGGGCTCGGACGTGGGGGTTGTCGCCGTAGCTCAGACCAATCTCCCCCATAACATCGATACCCAAGCACTCAATTTCGTGCCGCAGTTCGGTCCCAATCAGTTTGACTATCATATTGGCCAAGCGCACGTCTTGGTTCTTGTTGATCTTGGCGGAGAGTAACCGCATGTCGTTGTACTGCATGGCGAGCACCCGACCTTCGAGCTTCATTAGGCGATCGCGAAATACCGGATTCTCGGTTAGCGGGACACCATTCATGGACTCCTCGCGCATCAACCGCTTGACACCATTGAGACGGTTGATTGCCGCATCAGGCGTCGCCAGTGAACCACGCTCGTGACTTAAAATAGCGTTCGCAACCTGCCAACCTTGGCCCCGCTCTCCAACAATCTGGTCTTTTGGCACCCGAACGTCGGTGAAGAACACCTCATTGAAGTTAGCGTCGCCTGTCATATCGACGAGCGGTCTTATCTCGATGCCTGGGGTGTCCATTCGAAAGAGCAAAAACGAAATACCCAAATGTTTGGGCGCGTTAGGTTCAGTTCGGACCAAACAAAAAATCCAATCAGCGTGATGTGCCGTGCTGGTCCAAATCTTCTGTCCGTTAATGACCCACTCGTCGCCATCGAGCTCGGCCTTGGTGGCGAGGCTTGCTAAGTCACTGCCCGCGCCCGGCTCGGAGTAGCCCTGGCACCAAATTATTTCTGCGTTAATCGTTGGACCGACAAAGGCCTGTTTTTGCGTCTCAGTGCCCATTTCAAGCAGCACGGGGGTCAGCATCGTCACGCCTTGTCCATTAAAGCCACGGTGCATGCGTGCCGCACCAAATTCCTCGGCGATAATACGAGACTTGATGATGTCAGGCTCTGCGCCAAAGCCACCGTACTCGCTAGGAATCGTTCGACTGTGGTAACCGTTTTCAATCAGGAGACGTTGCCACTCGCGAAGCGCAGAGCTTTTAAGACCATCGCTAGGCCCCGGCTGTTTGTGCTTATGTGCTCGGATAAACGACTTCACTTCCTCTCGGAATGTCTCGTATTCGCGACCGTAGGACAGGTCCATTACGTAGCCTCTATTATTTTTTAAGACAGTAGCACATCCCCATTTTCGCGCGCGATTCAGTAATTCGCTGCGTCGACGCACTGCAATGCGGAAACTGACGTATGCTTCGGCAACAACGCGTGCTGCACTTGGACGGTCATGGACTTTTTAACTCACTACCTTGCACTATGGACCTTTATCGTCGTCATGGTCTCGACACCAGGACCTGCCAATATGTTGCTCATGACGGCAGGTGCACAGCATGGACTGGCAAAAACGTTGCCGTTCATTGGCGGTTTAACACTGGGAAAGTTGGTACTCAATGTCGCCCTTGCGCTCGGCCTGATGGGCATTATCGAATCCTATCCAGGCATTGCAAAGGTCTTCGTCTATTGCTCCGGGGCTTACATGACGTATCTCGCGCTTCGGAACTGGACGCCAGCATCCACTGCCACCAAAAGTACCGCCTTTACGTTTTGGTCGGGCAGCGTGGTTCACCCACTCAGTCCTAAAACTTGGATGATGGCGACTCTCGCACTGACCCAATTTGGCGATGGCTTTTCAAGCGCACTTGAGCGACTCCTTGTTGTCCCACTCAGTTTTCTCGTGGCTCAAGTTTTTTTTGCCATCGTCTGGTGTTTACTCGGGTCACTGCTCAGTCGCGCGTTTGAGCATAGTCTGGTCATGCATCGAGCATTGATTTTATTGACGCTGGCCGTCATCGTTTGGGCCATGATGCAATAGCGGAGCGCGCAGTCAGAGTGAGACCCCAATCAACGGGTTGGAGAAATCCTTCACGCCGAACGGCATTGAAAGCACTGGTTCTCTTTGCCTCAACGTTACCCACCTCTGCTCTGGCGGCGCTGAAAGCGCTGCTGCCGGCAGGTAAGCAGCAGCACGACTTCATTACGCACAACCCGTTGCCGCTCGCCCTAGAAACGTCGCGGCATGCCTTTGGGCAAGGGCCCATAACAGCCATCGCCCAGTTCTTCGTGCGCAACAATCTACCGATGCCCGAGACCGAGATTGTGGCGGATAGAGACCGCTGGAACATTCAGATCAAGGGTTGTGAGACACCGGGTCAGATCACGCTTGCTGATCTAAAAAAATTTGAGACAACAACCGTCGCCAGTGTGTTGCAGTGTTCAGGTAATGGACGCACCTTCTTCAGCCACAACCCCTCCGGGTCGCCTTGGGGCGTTGGCGCTGCCGGCTGTGCGTTGTGGACAGGCGTTAAGGTTTCCGAGGTACTTTCGCACTTCGAGGGCGCCGAGCCGCGCGCGTGTTTTCTCACTGCCACAGGTGCCGAGTCGTTGCCGGCCGGCATCGACGTCGCCTCCGTGGGTGTAGAGCGATCAGTACCCCTTGAAAAAGGCCTGCGAGACGCTTTGCTTGTCTGGGAGATGAACGGAGAACCCTTGCCCCTGGTCCATGGCGGCCCAGTGCGATTATTAGTACCCGGCTATTTTGGGGTCAATAACGTCAAGTGGGTGAAGACTCTTGCGGCAACGGCTGAAGAGTCTGTTCACGCTATTCAGCAGTCGGGGTATCGTTTGCGACCGGTTGGACAAGCCGGCAATGCGAGTCACCCGTCGATGTACCGTATGCCCGTCAAATCCTGGATCAACGGACCCGGAGGGAGTGGTGATCGTGTCTATCCTGGCCAACAGCAGATCTTCGGCGTCGCGTTTTCTGGTGAGCGTGGCATCCAGCATGTTGATGTGTCTATCGACGGTGGCAAGCGATGGCAAAGAGCAACACTTTACGGGCCGGACCTCGGGCCCAATGCGTGGCGTACGTTCCAGACCAGCGTCGACTTAACACCGGGTGATTACACGTTTGTCAGTAGAGCAACAGATACAGCGGGCGATACCCAACCCGAGCACTTTTCGCCGAATCAGCGCGGCTATGGCCATAATGGCTGGCGCGACCATGGCCTCAGCGCACAAATCAGCACTCAGCCTCGAGCCGTTGAGCCCAATAGGCTCGAACCGCCCCCACCGGCGAGTCTGCAAACGCCTGCAACAGCCTTGAGTCAAAAATCTACGCTGGGCATGCGTTTATTCACAGGCTCAACCCAGCCCTCTTGCGCGACCTGCCACACGCTCGAGGCCGCAGGCGCACAAGGGGTAATTGGCCCAAATTTAGACGTGTTACGGCCAAATGCGCAACGAATTCGTGCCGCACTCGAGCAAGGTGTTGGCGCGATGCCGTCCTACGCAAACCAACTGAGCGATACCGAAATAGACGCACTGATTGACTTCATCACGCGCGTGCATTGACGCAACTAACGCCGTCTGAGCGCGGCGAGACGCGCGCAAAGTGCCGCCTCGGAATGACCTGCGCCAGAGAGTGTCTGGGTGACTAACAGCCCCTCCTGCTCAGCCCCCCAGCGCGGCCAAGCATATGATCCTTGCTGATTGGGTGAACCCGTGGCTAAAAAGGACATCCAGTGCGCGACGAGCTGGCGCGTCAGTGCTCGGTCGACTTCATTCGTGGGTAGCCACGCATCGTGCGTATCAAAGACGTAGGGGAGCTCTGCTCCATGGTAAGCGCCTATGGGGTCAAAGCCCTCGCGAACGCGATTAAAGCGATAAACCCAGGCGTCACCGCCCCCTTCACTAATTGCTGATGCAAGTGTCAGTGAGGGACAGGTGTATTGAAGCGCAGATCGAAGACGGTCCATCTGCTCAAGCTCAGAAGATTGGCTGCCGAGCGCCGTCCGAACCTCGTCCCACACAGCTTCAGGGAAAGCGGGTTGGAGGTAATCGTCAATCACCGCATTGTCAGGAATGTACATCAGCGACTCGTTGCCGTTGGAGCCAATCAGAAGGTTTAACGGTGGCATACGCCCTTGCTGGACCAATTTCTCCACGGGTATGGGCAATGTTTCAGGGTCACTCACCGGACTGAAATAATGGCGCTTAAAGAGACTCAGTTGAGAGGCCATGAGCGCCTCGACGGGCACTGCTTTCAAGTCCTCAAAGCGACCCTCGACGCCGGCGTGCGCCTCAACAAGTGCTTGTCCAAGCTTAAATCCCGCGTCTCTTGTCAGTGAACTGGTTGCGGACCAGCCTGCGCTCTGGTGAATAACACCGGCCACACGCCCTTTCATCGCTGGCGCCAGTGCGAGGTGAAGCGCATTATCGGCGCCCGCAGACTCCCCGGACACCGTAATTCGAGTCGGATCGCCACCGAAAGCCTCGATGTGGGTGTGAATCCAATTCAGCGCGGCAATCAGGTCGTGCAGGCCCGCGTTCTGAATGGACATGTCGGGGTGACTCAGCCAACCGAAGACACCAAGACGATAACCCACGGTAACCACCACAGCGCCTCGCTGGG
>CAYVQI010000052.1:0-13833 GCA_964454155.1 uncultured Alteromonadaceae bacterium
CCCGCCACGGCAAACGACTCGTTCTTTTCCGCTAAGGCTTCTTTGGTTTCATGTCCATAAGTCTCTTGAAGATCACCCGCCATTGCCGAGCGTCGAAAGTCGTTGGGGAATGCGTTACCAAGCGTCCGCAACTTCGCGAGTTTCGCCCTACGCTCAGCAATGAGCTTGTTGTCTTCTTCATTCGGTGTGGTCACTGCGTCAGTCATAAGTCGTCCTAACCTATAGGCCTTTTTTCAACGAGGCCTCAATAAAGGGGTCGAGCGCGCCGTCTAAAACGGCTTGCGTGTTTCGATTTTCAACACCCGTGCGCAAATCTTTAATTCGCGAATCATCCAACACGTACGAGCGAATTTGACTGCCCCAGCCAATATCTGCCTTGCTGTCTTCCATCGCTTGCTTTTCAGCGCTGCGCTTTAGCATCTCCATCTCGTAGAGTTTCGCTCTGAGCTGTTTCATCGCGCTGTCTTTATTTTGGTGCTGTGACCGCTCCGTCTGGCAGCTCGTCACAATCCCCGAGGGCTCGTGAGTAATACGAACAGCGGAATCCGTGGTGTTCACATGCTGCCCTCCCGCACCCGACGAGCGATACGTATCGATGCGCAAATCGGCGGGATTAATATCAATGTCGATATTGTCGTCTATTTCTGGCGACACGAACACGGACGAGAACGACGTGTGTCTCCGACCACCACTGTCAAATGGCGACTTGCGCACCAGACGATGCACACCGGTCTCAGTTCGCAACCATCCGAAGGCATATTCCCCCTCAAACTGTACTGTTGCGCTCTTAATTCCAGCCACGTCTCCTGCAGAGACTTCGGTTAATCTTGCCTTAAAGCCTTTGCTTTCACCCCAACGCAGGTACATTCGAAGTAACATTTCGGCCCAGTCTTGCGCTTCAGTGCCTCCTGAGCCCGCCTGAACATCGAGAAATGCATTATTGGGGTCCATTTCACCTGCAAACATGCGCCGGAATTCAAGCGTCTCGAGTTGAGTGAGGAGCTTTTCAATGTCATTACCCACTTCATCAGCAGTTTCCTGATCATCTTCAGCCTGCGCCATTTCAAGCAGGGCCTCGCCGTCTTCGTGGCCCGACTCGAGACTCTCTATCGTGTGAACGACCAGCTCCAAGGAAGCGCGCTCCCGACCTAAACTTTGTGCGCGATCCGGGTCATCCCAAACGCTGGGCTCGGCGAGCTCGAGCTCTACCTCGGCGAGTCGCTCTTTCTTAGTAGTAAAGTCAAAGATACCCCCGAAGCACGTCTGTTCGTGCGCGAATATCTTTTAACTGATTAATCAGAGGAGCGATTTCCACGTTCAATCCCGGTCATGTTACGCGGCGCAGAGTGTAGCCGAGCGCGAACCTTTGTTCCAGAAAATCAGCCCGAGACCTCAGCCCACAACGCCTCTATCTGAAGCTGTAACCGTCGCTCGCCGCGATACTCATTCACACAAGGTCGATACACGCAGCGCAGCGTCTTTGGCTTATCTCGCGTCCACGTTTCCACCTCCGCATTGAACGCGATGGCGTCGATCAAACCGGCCTCAGTGAATAACCTGAATTTTAAATGTTTCTCGCCGACCACACGCATATCAGAAATAGTAAATACGCCTTCAAAAGACGGCGCTTCAAACGCCTGCCCCCAAGGCCCACCGGACTCAAGCGCCTCGGCGAGTCCCAGCGTTAGGTCCGACTCGGGTAGCTGGCCATCGGTAACCGTCACTTGATCGGGAAGGCTCCCGTTTAACGCTTGTGCGACGACACGATTGAAGGCCTCTCTAAACCTTGGAAGGTCGTCTTGTGAGAGGCTCAGACCCGCGGCCATCGCATGACCGCCAAACTTGGTGATCAAGTCCGGCGTTGATGTTGCCACACGATCAAGCGCGTCTCGTAGGTGAACACCGGGAATAGAACGACCTGAACCTTTCAGTTCGCCGTCGCCCGACTGAGCAAAAACGATCGTGGGTCTGTGGAAACGCTCACGGATCCTCGATGCCAAAATACCGACGACACCCTGGTGCCAGTCTTCGCGAAACAGTGACAACGCAAAGTCTTCATTGCCAACCGACAGATCACCCTTTTCCAGAAGCGTCATAGCATCCGTCTGCATTGTCCGCTCTATTTCTTTTCGCTCTTTATTAAAGTCATTTAGCTGTGTCGCCAATATCCGCGCTGACGCTGACGATTCGGCCAGCAAACACTCAATACCCACCGACATGTCGTCTAACCGACCTGCCGCGTTAAGCCGAGGACCGGCAACAAATCCAAGATCGGTTGAAGACACCTGACTAATGTCACGACCCGCGACCTCAAAAAGTGCCTCTATGCCAGGACGCGCTCGCCCACTGCGCATACGCGCCAAGCCTGCAGCCACCAATGTACGGTTATTCTTGTCCAGCGGAACGACGTCTGCGACCGTGCCAAGAGCCACTAAATCAAGTGCGTCAGCCAAGTTGGGAATATCGATTCCCATCGACTCAAACCACCCTCGTCCTCGCAGCTCAGCGCGCAACGCCGTCAGTACGTAAAACATAACCCCTACACCTGCCAGCGCTTTACTTGGAAACGGACAACCCGGCTGGTTAGGGTTCACAATAATGTCTGCCTCGGGCAGGGTATCTCCGGGTAAATGATGATCTGTAATGATGACGCTCATACCCAGCATTTGGGCGGCCATAACACCGTCAATACTCGCGATTCCGTTGTCAACGGTGACCAACACGTCGGGTTGATACTGTGCCGCAATACCGACGATTTCAGGTGTCAGTCCGTAGCCAAACTCAAAACGATTAGGCACCAAATAGGTCACCTCCTCCAAGCCCATTTGCTTCAGCAAGGACACGGCGAGCGCACAGCTCGTCGCCCCATCGGCATCGAAGTCTCCAACGATGACGACACTTGCATGAAACTCGATCGCGTCAGCGAGCATTTCAGCCGCTGCCTGAGCGCCTTTGAGTGCCGAGGGTGGCGCAAGCTGACTCAGCGGAAGGGTAATGTCATCCAGCCGATCAACTCCGCGATTGGCGTAAATTTGCTTGAGTGCAGGAGGTAATGGCGCCGCGCTTAACTCCGACGAAATCACACCCGATCTGTGGGTTACGGCGTGAGACATCAGGCGCGACAGTTCTCGGCCATGAATCGCTGAACGTCAGCGAGATCATTGGGTAACACGTCGTAAGTCTCTACCCGCTCGAACAGATCGGCTAAGTGAGCCGGAAGGTCGGCTGTTATACCAATACCAGAAGCCTCTATCGAGGCTGGAAATTTTGCTGGGTGCGCCGTGGCGAGCGTCACCATAACCGCGGAGCTACCTCCCTGACAGGCCCGCGCAGCCTTGGTGCCAATCGCGGTGTGAGGATCCACCAGGTAGCCGTTATTTTCCCAAACCTGTGCAATCTCTTCACAGGTCTCCTCATCAGAGCATCGGTGGCTGTCGAACAGGCTCTTTGCTTGAGCAAGGACCGACTCAGAGAGTGTCAAATCGCCCCCTGAGAATTCATCCATCCATCGACTTAAAACGGCCCCATCGCGACCGGCCAGATCAAAGAGCAAACGCTCAAAATTGGAGGAGACGGTAATGTCCATACTGGGCGACAACGAAGGCTCGAGCGACAACTTCGTATAAGTTCCTTGGGTCAGGACTCGATGCAACACGTCGTTGCGATTGGTCGCAATAACCAACTTCTCGACAGGCAACCCCATTTTTTTCGCCAGATAACCTGCGAAAATATCACCGAAGTTTCCAGTAGGCACCGAAAAGCTGATCGGTGCCTCAATACGCCCAAGCGCGAGCGCTGAGTAAAAGTAATAGACAATTTGGGCCATGATCCGAGCCCAGTTAATAGAGTTCACAGCGACCAACCGTCGGCCGTCGGGCAAAAAGGGCTCTGCAACAAAGCTCGCTTTGACCATGGCTTGGCAGTCGTCGAAATTACCTTGAACAGCGATATTATGGATATTGGGTGCAATGACAGTCGTCATCTGACGACGCTGAACGTCTGAGACACGCTCGTGTGGATGCAAAATAAACATATCAATGTTGTCGCACCGCTTGCATCCCTCAATCGCAGCGCTGCCCGTGTCACCGGATGTCGCCCCCATAATGACAACTTTTTCTCCGCGCCGACCCAACACATGGTCGAGCAACCGCCCCAACAGCTGCAGTGCAAAGTCTTTAAACGCGAGTGTTGGTCCTTGAAACAGCTCCAAAACCCACTGATCATCCTCAAGTTGAACTAGGGGCGCCACCGCTGGGTGACGAAACTCCGCATAGGTGTCATTGAGAATTGCCCGTAAATCGGACTCGGCAATACATGGACCCACGAACGGTGCGACGATCTCATAGGCGAGTTCCGCATAGGACATCTCGCGCATAGCAAGCAAATCTTCTTTACTAAAGTGAGGCAGCGACGTCGGCACGTAAAGGCCACCATCGGGGGCCAGTCCCGCCAACAGTACGTCTTCAAAATTGAGTTCGGGCCCGTTGCCGCGAGTGCTCACATAGCGAATCGCCATAATTTAATCAGTCCTTTGGAATCAAAAGTTTTCGACGCGGAGGCTTGTCACAGAACCCTCGACAGTCGCTAGCGCTTCGATTGCAGCAACCGCCTCAACGACGCTGTGAGTTGATGCCTCGTCAGTAAGAATAATCACCGGGACCCTGGAGAGCTTCGCTGATTTCGGCTTTTGTATCAGTGACTCGATACCGATACCGTGGTCACTCAAACGTTGCGTAATAGACGCCATAACACCCGGTTTATCATCGGCCTCAAGGCGCAAATACCATGCTGAAGAGACGTCGGCGATATTGGAAATCGTAATATCCGCGAGATTTTCGACCGGAACCCCCAACGCGTTGATCTGTGGTTGTCCATTTGACGCCATCGCCCGCGAAATGGCGACTATATCAGCAGACACAGCGCTCGCAGTGGGTCTAGAGCCCGCGCCAGGGCCCACCAGTAATAGCTCGCCGACACCCGATGCGTTAATCATTACAGCATTTAAAACACCGTCAACCTGCGCAAGCGCGTTTGTCTTAGGAATCAATGTCGGGTGCACACGAAGTTGTAAGGAGTCACCCTCACGTTTAGCAATACCCAGATGCTTAATTCGGTACCCCAACTCCAGCGCGTATTCGAGATCGAGCGGTGAGACACTGTCGACGCCTTGCTTAAAGGGCGCGTGCGCATCGATCCTCGCGCCAAAGGCCAGTGCGGCCAATAGTACGAGTTTTTGTGCCGCGTCTGTGCCGTCGACATCGAACGAAGGATCAGCCTCTGCGTAACCCAGTCGCTGAGCCTCTTCGAGTACATCGGCAAACTCCCTCCCCTTCGCCGCCATTTCAGTGAGGATAAAATTACCGGTGCCATTAATAATCCCCGCCAACGCTGTAATGTGGTTCGCCGCCAGACTTGCTCGCACGGCCTCAATAATTGGAATGCCTCCAGCGACTGCCGCCTCAAAATAAAGGGCCTTCCCCTGAGCTTGCGCCAAGTCAAATAACTCATCACCGTAATCAGCAAGCAACGCCTTGTTCGCCGTGACCACGTGTTTACCCTGGTTAAGCGCTTCACGCACCAAGTCGTGCGCCACAGTGGTCCCACCAATGAGCTCGACCAAAATATCCACGTCTGGATTACGCGCCACATCGAACACGTCACGCGACTCATAAGCGCCCAACAAGTCGACGTTGGGTTTCGCTGTGCGAGTGGCGACGTGCACGACCTTTATCGCACCACCCACTCGCGCCTCGAGGACTTCATCGGCCTCCGCTAACAGCGTAAGAAGTCCCTGAGCCACAGTGCCTAGGCCACAGATTCCTATGTTTATCGTTTTTTGTGTCATTGTGCATTCCAGTCACTGGGCAGCCCAGCTCTTAATACTTTTTTGATACCGCGCAGGGCCTGACGGGTTCGATGCTCGTTTTCAATGAGCCCAAAACGAACATACCCCTCACCGTATTCGCCAAAACCAATCCCTGGTGATACCGCAACTCCGGCGTCTTTAAGCAACAGCTTACTGAACTCAAGGGATCCCATTTGATCAAAGGGTGCCGGGATTTTAGCCCAGACGAACATGGTCGCCTTCGGAGGCGTTACCGCCCAGCCCGCCTTGTTCAGTCCGGTACAGAGCACGTCACGACGTTCCTTGTACATTTGACGGATCTCTTCAACACAGGTTTGATCAGACTCGAGTGCCGTAATGGCGGCCACTTGCACAGGCGTGAATATCCCGTAATCCAGATAAGATTTAATCCGCGTTAACGCCGCAATAAGCTCCTTGTTACCGCAGCAAAATCCAACCCGCCAGCCAGGCATGTTGTAGCTTTTTGAAAGTGTGAAAAATTCCACCGCCACATCGCGCGCACCCGGAACCTGAAGAATACTCGGTGCTTTGTACCCATCGAAAACCAAATCGGCATAAGCAAGATCATGCACCACCCAAATATTGTGCTCACGGGCTATCGCAACGACCTTTTCAAAGAACGCTAAATCAACACAATCACCCGTCGGATTGGAAGGGAAATTAAGCACCAGCATTTTTGGCTTTGGATAACTCGTGCGAATGGCTTTGTCCAGTTCAGCGAAGAAGTCTCCGTCTTCAGTCATCGGCACATGACGAAGATCAGCACCGGAGATGACAAAACCATAGGGGTGAATCGGATACGACGGATTAGGCACTAAAATCGCATCGCCCACACCCGTGGTGGCCAATGCAAGGTGCGCAAGACCCTCCTTAGAACCCAGCGTCACAATAGCTTCACTCGCAGGATCCAGTTCGACGTCATAGCGTGAGGCGTACCAGTTACAAATCGCCTGTCGCAACCGAGGTATTCCCTTTGACTGGGAATAACGGTGTGTATCACCGCGATCGACGGTTTCTTTGAGCTTATCCACAATATGCTCAGGCGTCGGCTGGTCTGGATTGCCCATGCCAAAATCGATGATGTCCTCGCCTCGGGCGCGCGCCGCCTGCTTCAGTTCACCAATGATGTTAAAAACGTAAGGTGGAAGACGCTCAATCCGTTGAAACTGCTGATTCATTTAAATCCCTTAAAAATCATCGCCCTAATTGCGACTACTCGATACCTAAGAGACTCGCGATATCTGCCGCCGATTGGTATCCCGGTATCATCTGCCCATTGCTGGTCACAATGGCAGGCGTGCCCCGCACGCCCAAGCGATTACCCAACGCATAGTGCTCCGCGATGGGATTTCCCTCGCACTCGTTAAGCGGCATTTCCACCCCAGACTTGAGCGAGGTAAGTGTTGCCTCACGATTGCGTGAGCACCACGCAGTGGCTAACTGTTTCGCGCCTTGTGACGCCATTCCGCCACGGGGGTAGGCCAAGTACCTCACCTCTATGCCTCGACGGTTTAAGTCGTCCATCTCTTGGTGTAACTTCCGGCAATAACCGCACGTAATATCGGTAAAGACCGTAATAAAGTCCTTGGCCGGCTCTGCCGGCGAAAAGACGATCATCTCATCAAGATCCAGTGCGCCAATCATCGACAAGCGGTCAGCGACACGACGCGTCTCGGTCAGGTTTGCCACCTCGGTATTGGTGACACGCAATAAGTCGCCATTAAGCAGGAGAAACTCCCCGCTGCGCGTTGCGTAGAGAACAGGACCGTCTTTAATCGACACCTCGATGAGTTGATCCGACTCAGTCGCTGCAATGCGATCAATCGTGATCGAGCTGCCGACCATGATCGATAGGCCAGATTCCAGAAGGGCCCTCGCGTCTGCAAAGTTCTGTTGCTCTGATGCCTGCGCTAGAGAGGCAACACAACACGTCGCGATCGCTGCGACGTGACGTAACCAACGGTAGATCGACTGTTTTTTCATTCTAACCTCTAGGGTGATGCTTTTCATGAAGCGCCTGCATTCGGCTTCGCGCGACGTGGGTGTATATCTGTGTCGTTGTAAGGTCACTATGCCCCAGCAACATCTGCACGACACGCAAGTCTGCCCCATGATTAATCAAATGCGTTGCAAATGCATGACGCAGTGTGTGTGGTGACAGATTTGGGTCGATACCCGCGCGCTTAGCGTAGATTTTAATACGATACCAAAAGGTCTGGCGAGTCATGACTTTACCTCGGTTAGACGGAAACAGCACATCACTCTGGCGGTCCCTCAATAACGCCTGGCGAGTCGACTTTAAATAGTCGGTCACAGTCTCAATAGCCACCTCTCCCAAAGGCACCAATCGTTCCTTACCGCCCTTACCAAAAACGCGGACCACCCCTTGATTTAAGCTCAGTTGAGGCAATGTCAGACCGACCAGCTCAGACACTCTTAATCCACTGGCGTAAAGTACTTCAAGCATCGCCAAATCACGATGCTCCACCACCACCGAGGTATCAGGCGCATGAAGAAGCTGGTCTACTTCAGATTCAGAAAGTGACTTGGGCAGAGGCCGCGACGGTTTTGGGCGATCAAGATGCTGGGTTGGGTCCGAACTGAGATCGCCCTCTCGGACCAAATATTGGTAAAAACTTCGGAGACTGGAGAGTAAGCGCGAGATAGAGCGATGTGAACTCCCTTGAGACAGACGCGCACCGAGGTAGGCTTGAACGTCGGACTCAGAGGCGGTCAGCGCATCGCCTCTGCTCTGGTCAAGTAACCAGGCATTTAAACCCTGAACATCACGACTGTAGGCTTCGCGAGTGTTGTCGCTGAGACCACGCTCAAGCCAAAGAGCCGTGGTGAAGCGCTCAAGTTCGGGAGAGATGAGGCGACCCACTTGATGACCTCGCCCTCAGCTCACTCCTTAAGACAGCTTTTCCTTAATACGAGCCGCCTTACCAGAAAGCTCACGAAGGTAATAAAGCTTCGCCTGACGAACGTCACCACGTCGCTTAACTGATATCGAGTCAAGTAACGGGCTGTAGGTCTGGAAAGTCCGCTCAACACCAACACCGTGAGAAATCTTACGAACGGTGAACGCTGAGTTAACACCGCGGTTACGCTTGCCAATGCAGACACCCTCGAACGCCTGTAAGCGCTCTCGGGTACCCTCTTTGACTTTCACCTGAACAACAACAGTGTCGCCTGGGGCAAACGCAGGGACTTCCTTAGACATCTGCTCGGCATCGAGCTCTGCAATAATTTTGTTGGCACTCATGGCTATCTCCTCGGCTTTCTGCTCAGTTCATCTGACCAGTGGCACTCTTTAATCACTCGTCGCAAGTCTAAAAGCGCTCGTTTTACGCGCCTTCATCGCTAGGGAACACGTCCCAGCGACGAAGCAGTGCTTGCTGCTCTACTGTAAGCGCAGATCGGCTTATCAAATCCGGTCTGCGGTCGAGGGTGCGTCTCAATGACTGCGCAGAGCGCCAGTCGGCGATGCGCGCATGGTCTCCACTCATTAACACTGGCGGAACAGCCATGCCCTCGTAATTCTCAGGGCGCGTATAGTGCGGACAGTCGAGCAATCCGTCAACAAAAGAGTCCTGTTCTGCGGACAATTCATCACCTAAAACACCCGGAATGCGACGAATTAACGAATCCATCACCAACATCGCGGGAATTTCACCACCGCTTACGACAATGTCACCGATCGATAGTTCTAAATCCACCTCTTTTGAGATAAACCGCTCGTCAAAACCTTCGTAGCGACCCGCGACAAAAATTAATGCGTCATGTTGCAACAAGGTCTCGAGCATTTTTTCGTTTACTACCTGTCCTTGTGGACTCATAGCAATCACGAGAGCCTTCGAACCCAACCGAGCGCGGGCTTCGTCCACTGCGGCAGTCATGGTCGGCGCTTTCATTACCATACCCGGACCACCCCCGTAAGGTCGGTCGTCTACGGTGCCGTGTTTATCCGAGGCATAGTCTCTGGGGTTAACTGTTTCAAGGCGAAATCGACCGTCACGCGCCGCGCGTCCAGTAACGCCCCATTGCGTGATTGTTGAGGCCATCTCAGGGAAAATACTCACCAGGGCAAAGGCGTTTAACGCCACGCGATCAATCATCAGGATGCCAACGCACAGTGATGGTCTGATTGTTTAGATCAACCCGGTCGATAACATCGGGTTCCAGCCAAGGAATCAACCGTTCACGATCATCCACACTATCCGCAGTGGCTCGAACGACCAAGACATCGTTGGCGCCCGTGTCTAATAAGTAATCAACAACACCCAAGCACACCGTCTCTTGCCCGTGAATACTCTCAACACGGCAACCTTCAAGATCGCGCCAGTACAGTTCGCCTGCCGCAGGTGACGGCAGTGAGGACTCCGGTATCGTTATGATGTAGCCACGAAGGCCCTCCGCTTGGTTGCGGTCGTCAACGCCAGCCAATTGGGCAATGTAGCCCTTACCTTGGGCACGCACGCTGACGACGCGCACGGGCCCCTCCGTCTTCCCCGACGGATCATCTAACTGTGGCGATAAGAGGGAGGGGAGGAGGCTCGGATCGCTGAGATTGACTCTAAGCTTCACCCAGCCCTTGATTCCGTAAACACCAACGATAGTGGCGACCGCCAGTCGGTGTTGCGTGGCGTCTAAAGGCGCCACGTCTGACTTAGGCTGCCGCAGCTGCTTCGGTTGCCGCTTCTTTCATCAATCGAGCAACACGCGGTGATACTTGGGCACCCTTTGCAACCCAAGCTTCAATGCGACTCGCGTCGATGCGCAGACGCTCTTCTTGCCCTCGGGCAATCGGGTTAAAAAAGCCAACGCGCTCGATGAAGCGTCCGTCACGCGAGTTGCGGCTGTCCGTAACAGTCACGTGGTAGAAGGGGCGCTTTTTTGCACCACCTCGTGAGAGACGAATTGTTACCATGGCTAAGTCCTAAAGTGTTTGCGCCGCGGGGTTTTCCCACAGCAAAATTTAAGGTGCCGAAGCGTACATTAACTCTGCTCAGGTTTAAAGGCCTGTGTGGAGGAATATTAACGCCTTGGGAACCCCGGAGGCATTCCGCCGCCGGGTGGCATTCCACCACCACCCATCATACCGCCCATTCCACGCATCATGCGCTGCATTCCACCGCCCTTCATCTTCTTCATCATTTTTTGCATCTGCTTGTGCTGCTTTAGAAGACGATTCAAGTCTGGCACCGCCGTTCCCGAACCTGCGGTAATTCGTCGCTTTCGCGAAGGGTTAATCAAATCAGGGTTTTTCCGCTCTTTAATCGTCATCGAGTTGATGATGGCCTCCATGCGATCAAACTGTTTCGTGTCTAATTGCGATTGTGCCGCCTGCGCCATGCCACCCATACCGGGCATTTTGTCGAGCATTGCGCCAATACCCCCCATGTTTTTCATTTGTTGCAGCTGATCCCGGAAGTCTTCGAGATCAAAGCGCCCCCCTTTTTCAACTTTCTTCGCAAGACGCTGCGCCTTCTTTTGGTCTACGTTCCTCTCAGCTTCTTCAATCAGTGAGAGTAGGTCACCCATTCCCAATATACGAGACGCCAAACGATCGGGGTAAAACGGCTCCAGTGCGTCAGTCTTCTCTCCAACGCCCATGAACTTAATGGGCTTACCCGTTACTGACCTGACCGATAGCGCAGCACCGCCACGCGTATCCGCATCCACCTTGGTGAGAATGACTCCCGTCAGTTCCAATGCGCGGTCAAATGCACTTGCCGTATTGACTGCGTCTTGACCTGTCATTGCGTCGATAACAAACAGGGTCTCAACAGGATTGATCGCGCGATGCAAGGCGCTGATCTCGTCCATCATCTCGCTGTCGATGGCCAATCGACCCGCGGTGTCGACCAATAACACATCGCTGAAGGCGGTCTTCGCATTCTTAAGGGCCCGATTAACAATCTCGACGGGCTGCTCATCGGTTGAGGAGGGCTCAAATCGCGCGCCTACTTCTTCAGCGAGCGTTTCAAGCTGCTTAATGGCTGCAGGTCGATAGACGTCGGCACTGACCACCGTGACTTTTTTCTTTTCGCGCTCCATGAGATAGCGGGCCAGCTTGGCAACAGACGTTGTTTTACCCGCCCCCTGTAGCCCGGCCACCATCACCACAGCCGGCGGCTGTGCTGCAAGATTTAACTTCTCGTTTGCCTCGCCCATGACACTCTGAAGCTCTGACTGGACAATCTTCAGAAAGACCTGGCCTGGCGTCAGGCTTGACGTGACCTCAGTACCCACCGCTCGTTCTTTCACTCTGTCGGTAAAGTCTTTCACCACAGAAAGTGCCACGTCGGCTTCTAAAAGCGCCATTCGGACGTCTCGAAGCGTCTCTCGAATATTGTCTTCCGTGAGTCGGGACTTGCCCGCCATGGCCTTCAAACTGGCCGATAAACGTTCACTTAAGCTTTCAAACATGTCACTTCCTATTTCGAATAACCGTGCCGCAAGCGCCGGAAGCGCGTATTATACGCCTAAGAGAGAGAAAAAATTAGGGGAGTCGGCGGTAGCGATGCCTGACAGCGAAATCAGTCAACTACTTGCATTGACAGCAACGGGCGCTGCCGCGCTCTACTTGTACACGGCCGCTCGTCAGCTGTTGCGTCTCGAAAAACGTGAAGACACCCTTCCTAAGGCCGTTCTGATTCCAGGACTATTAGCCCTCGCGCTACACGGATTGGTGATCTATACGGGTACAACCTCGGTGAGCGCGAGCTTTGGGTTTTACAAGGTGGCCTCCATTACCTTTTGGCTCATGGGCGTATTAAGCGTTGCTATTGTTATAGCAAGACCCATGCAAACACTATTGATTGCCATTTTCCCATTAGCGGCGATCTCGCTTTTGGTGGCAACGCTCACGCCAGAGACCGCGCGCCCCATGACTGAGACACCGCGTGGACTCTTGCTGCATATCTCTACATCAATCATTGCCTATGCTCTGTTCGGTCTGGGCATGCTTCAGGGACTGCTGGTGTTGCAGCAAAGTCGATTGTTGCGCCAACACAAAACAAGGGGGCTGATACGCCGCCTACCCCCCCTCGATGCTACCGAGCAACTGATGTTCGAACTCATACTCAGTGGCACCGTCATTCTTAGCGTATCGATTGTCGCTGGCATCTACTATGTACAAGATTTGTTTGCTCAACACTTGATTCACAAAACGGTGCTGACTGTCATTGCTTGGATCGTCTACGCCATTCTCACTGTTGGGCACATCCGCCATGGCTGGCGAGTCAACACGGCCGTAATGCTCTGCGGCAGTGGCTTTGCGTTACTCACCGTTGGTTTCTACGGTTCAAAGCTCGTTCTTGAACTCGTATTAAGCTAATTTCAAATCAGGGTTGCGGCAAACGTGTTTTTTCTCAACAATCACCTTAAATACTGACGTGCTTACATAACGCTTGAACGACGCCCCGCTGGGACTCCTTTTTGCCATTTTGGCAGGCCTAATACTCCTCTCCGGATTTTTCTCGAGTTCTGAGACCGGCATGATGGCACTCAATCGATACCGCCTTAAGCACCTGCAGCAGCAGGGGCACAAGGGTGCACTGCGAGCGGGCAAGCTGCTTGCAAGACCCGACCGCCTCATTGGGCTTATCTTAATTGGTAACAACCTCGTCAACATTTTAGGCTCGGCTATCGCCACCGTGGTTGCCATTCGACTCTATGGCGACGCGGGAATCGCAATTGCCACGATCCTTTTAACCATTGTTATTCTGATTTTTGCCGAGATTACTCCCAAGACCATTGCGGCTCTGCACCCTGAAAAGGTTGCATTTCCTGCGAGCTGGGTGCTCCTCCCGCTGATGCGCGTGACCATGCCATTAGTCTGGGCCATCAATGCAATCACGAACGGACTTCTTTCATTATTTGGCTTCAACGCCAGATCATCGAACGAAGATGCCCTGTCTCAGGAAGAGTTACGTACGATTGTAAGTGAGTCGAGCGGGCTG
>CAYVQI010000053.1:0-13511 GCA_964454155.1 uncultured Alteromonadaceae bacterium
CAAAAAGCATTGATTGGTCCCTTCGCTACCCACTGGCGTCCGTCTTGATCGCAGGCTCTATACCGGTTCTCGGCTTTGTCAGTTCAGCCACTCTAACCAATCAATTCTTCCCCGGCACAGATCGAGACCAAGTGTATATCCGCCTCGACATGCCGAGCACATCGGGCATCGAAGAAACATTCGCCCTCGTTAACAAGATTGATAACGACCTTCAGGCAAAGCCGCTCATCCGACGTGTCGACTGGTCGGTGGGTGAAAGTCCGCCTGCCTTCTACTACAACCTACGATCGAATCGTCGTAACGCGCCTGGCTGGGCGGAGGCGATGATTCTGACGACTGATGAAAACCAGACAAACAAATTGATTCGGCAATTACAAAAACAGTTTGATCGTGACTACCCGGAGGCACAGATTATTGTACTGGGCATCGATCAAGGCCCGCCGGTCGCAGCGCCTCTAGAGGTGATCGTTTCCGGTCCAAACTCCCACACGCTGAGATCGTTAGGCGAACTCTTTCGACAACGCATGCAATCGCTTCCCGACGTTACGCACACGCGATTATCCATTACCCCCGCCGCGCCCAAAGTGCAGTTTGCAGCAGACAGCGACAAGCTCCGCAGACTCGGTATCGAGCGCACTCAACTTGCGCAACTCATTGAAGGCCGACTTAGCGGACGTATTGGGGGGGCGGTACTTGAGGATACTGAACGCCTCAATGTCAGGGTGAAATTAAAACGGGACGACTGGCAAACCAGTGACGATCTCTTAAATTTAACGGTCCCCGTGACTGACAACAAAGGCTTCAGTCAACAGGTCCCACTGTCGATTCTGGGCGGACTTGAACTGATTCCTGAAGACGCGCCAATCGGTCGTAAGAACGGTGAGCGCGTCAACGAAGTGCAAGCCTTCCTATCGCGCGGCGTGTTGCCAGAGGAGGCACTTAAACTGCTCAGGGCGTCGCTGGAAGACAACCCTATTCCCCTGCCCCCAGGCTATCGCTATTCGTTCGGGGGCGACAGCGCAGAGCGAGACGAGGTAGTCAATGATCTCATCGGGCCTGTGGGTCTCGTACTCTCGTTACTCGTCGGAACGATTATGTTGACCTTTAATTCCTGGCGTCTCACGGCCCTCGCGTTTGGCGTCGTGGTGTGTGCGTTTGGACTCAGCTTTTTGGCGCTTGCACTGTTCCGATATCCGCTGGGCATACAAGCATTGATCGGTGTTGTCGGATCGATCGGGGTGGCGATCAACGCCTGCATCATTATTTTGACGTCATTTCAACAGTCTCCTGCCGCCTCAAACGGGGACAAACTGGCAATGCGCAACGAAGTGCTCGCAGCAAGTCGTCACATCGTTTCAACGACCTTGACCACCTTTGGCGGATTTCTACCCCTAATACTCGAAGGCAGTCAGTTTTGGCCGCCCTTCGCCATGGCCATTGCCGGTGGCGTTCTGCTCTCGACGATCGTGTCATTCTACCTCGTTCCCCCCGCGTATCTGCTGCTGCGCACACCGGGTGATAATCGGATCGAGCGGGCGCTGCAGCGAGCAGATCAGGCCTATCCATGAACGTATCAACCCGAACGTATCATCACGGCAACTTACGAAACTGCGCCATCGCGGTCGCAGCGCAGCTCGTCGAGTCCAGTGGAAGCTATGACATTTCGATTACACAGGTTGCCAAACTGAGCGGCGTCAGTGCAGCCGCCCTCTACCGACACTTTAAAGATAAAGAAGCCTTGGTGTCGGCCGTCTCAGAGCTTATACATAAGAGTTTCACGGAGTATTTACTGGCCGCCGAGGCAAAGGTAGAACGGGGAACCTTTGCACACTTCGAAGCACTGGGGACTGCTTACCTGAGATTTGCAGAGGAAAAGCCGACCTTTTTCGGACTCATGTGGGAGTACCGAGGCAGCACTGAGATCAAGCAGGGCAGCGCACCTGCGATGGAGGCTGGATTTCAGATTCTTCTCGATGCCGTCGAGTTTTTTGCGATGCATCAAAACAGTACGCAACCTCACTCCCCCATGCGAACAGCAACGCTACTGTGGTCAACCGTTCACGGAATCGCAACGCTAAGACACAATCACTTGCTCGACACATTCGACGAGAATGTGAAGGCTGAAGAACTGCTCAAGATCGCGACTCATGCGATCTTGGGGACCGACTGACCTGCTGGCAGTGAGCATGTCGACTCGATGCAGCAGATTGACTACATTGGGCGCGGTTTCGTTTTCATTTTAATGGCGAGCAACGAGGTTTTGTAATGGAAGTCACGACAGCCCCCTTTTGGTTTTTGGCTGGATTAGCTGGGCTGTGGCTGGGCTTTAGGCTAAGCCACTCAATGCATGAGGGCGCAGCGGATTCGCGTGCGCCATTGACAGCGAGGACCTTAGTAACCCTCTACTGTGCTTCTGTGACCGCTATTTTGCTCAGTGTCGCTCAATCTGAACATCTGCCCTTCACCATAAGGGTAAGTATTGTCGTCCTGAGTCTCTCGACCGCAGTAATGCAACTGTTGCAAATTTGGACCGAGAAGCCTGTTCCGGGTAAAGACTGTCAAGGTCGCGATGTCGTGGAATAAACCCTCGCGAGTGTGCGATACTTCGCGCCCCCGCGCCCATAGCACAACCGGATAGTGCACGTGCCTTCTAAGCATGAGGTTCCAGGTTCGAGTCCTGGTGGGCGCGCCACCTTCCAATTACCTAGAATCAAGCCTCAGAGCATAAACCGACATCTGAAATTCATGAGATTCCCGATCACCCAGACCAACATTTGAGCTTGCGGCGAATCACATGTCATTTTAGGCTCATTTTCAAACATCACCACAACAGCATCAAATCCCGCCAAAACACCAGCGCGAAATGACCTCATGACTCACTTTTTCAAAGCATCAATATCGGGTTTTAGACGGACATTTGACTTCCGCAGCACTGCGTCAAGAGGAGATTTTTGGTATTTCATGCTTCTTTTCGTCGTTTTGTATCTGGTGTTCGCAACCGTCGATGAAGTATTCGTGGCCTCAGCTGTCAGTATTCAAGACCTCCCACTTGGTCAGTATATTCCCATGGGGATGATTGATCCTGAGGTGGGTGTGTTGGTCCTGATGTATCGTCCCGTCATGGGAATTCCAACGCTGTCGGTCACCATCAGACGACTGCATGATGTGGGCAAGTCAGGCTGGTGGTCACTACTTTGGATTCTGCCGCTACCTCTTCTGGGCTGGTTCTACTTAATTCCCTTGTTGTGCCGACCGACGCTTTCAAAGGACGGTTAGTACGACAAATCGGCATTTAGAGCCCTCCGAGTGAATATAGGGTTCTAGGCGTATTTGCTCGATGACCACCCTGCCCGACGTATGCAGATCCGCCACCAGATTCGCAAACCCAGTGGCCGCCCAGTAGTCGTCTCGCACCGTAAACACAACGGCACCACCAGAGCGCGTAACCCGAATCAGCTCGAATAGTGCCTCGGGGGCGACGTGCGTGGAGGTAAATGTCCCAATACACGTCACCGCATCGTAAACACCGGCGCTGATGGCAAGTGGCTGATTCATATCCATACAATCAAGCCCCTGATAGACGCCTTTCTGGCGAGCCTCTGCAAGCATACCGGGCGAATAATCAATGCCTGAAACGCGCACGGTGTTTGCCTTGCTAAGAGCAAGGCCAACTAGACCGGTGCCACAACCGGCATCCAGCACATGCAGCCCGTCCAGCGGCATTGTAGACGCGAGGAGCTTAACCGCCGTCTGAGGACTGGTATAACCCCATTCATCGAGCAGCTGTGTTTCATAGCCCTGAGCCCAATCGTCGTAAATACCCATCAACTCCTCAGTGGTGCTGGCCGTCAAAATTTTCGTGTGAATATCGGCTTGTACTCCAGTCATGGGGGCTCCCTACAAGAAACAGTCGCTTGGCTTTAATGACACGTTAGACGGGTAATGCGAGGTCTTTGACCACTATCCAAAGCGCAATAAATCCGCAAAGCAGGAGAACGAGCACAAACGCGCGTTCAGTCTCGTTTTTAAACATGACATTCCCTCGAAATACCGGACTGGTCATCACCCTATCGCTGTGACCGTCCTGACTGCAAACTTTTCGCCAGCCTTAAGCAAACCGACGCCGTTGCGCTCTTCACACTTTTGAGGGCGCCTCGGCACCGCGAAGCGACTCGTGCAAGACACGGTCAAACACGTAAATACTCACTCAGCAAAACTGTGCGCGAGTTACTGTCGCTAATGAGTGAAACCAAGTTATACCCTCAAGCGTAAGTACTCGGTAAGTAACAACAGGGGCGACTTCATCTGAGACCCGCCAGTTGTCTTAAAAAAAAACAGCTCACTCGTCGGAAGCTTGAAAATTTAGGTACTCTAATTAGCTAACGAGCTTCTCGCGCTTAACCGTTTAGGCCACCCTATGAATCAGCCACAGAACATTGACCATTACGCATCAGTGAGTGACGACATTTTTGTCGACACCGGTGCAAAAGACCCTCATTTCGCTGAAATTTATAAGCGCTTACGGGGATTTGATTTAGGGTCGACCAATGCGTGGACGCGCGGACAACCTTTTGACTATTACAAGCGTATGCGCGAAGAGTCACCCGTCATGTGGACTCCAGGGCGAAAGCCAACCTCCGGTTTTTGGTCAGTGTCACGCTATGAGGACGTTAAGCGGGTTGAGTTAGATCCTAAAACGTTTTCATCTCAGCGTGGCAGCATGCACATGGCGGTGGTGGCAGCCAGTGGCAAGGCCGATCGTTTGATGTACGCCGCGCACAACTCGTTGATCAACCTCGACGCAGACGTCCATAGAGACCTGCGGCTTCAACAATCGGAATTTTTCTTCCCAAAATACGTTGAGACGTTGAAAGAGCGCGTCGGCACGAAAATAGATGACCTGCTGGATAATATGGAACGTGCGGGGCCTGAGGTCGATTTTGCCAAAATGTTCTCGACCGAGCTGCCCATGTATACGCTCTGCGAAATGCTAGGAGTCGACGAGGAGGACCGGCCCAATATCATCAAATGGATGCATTACCTCGAACTCGCACCGCAATTTTTAACCCATCCATTTCGCATGTTCATGGCGGAACCGATGTTTTTATTCCGTTTCAATCAGATGCTCGAAGACATGTTCAACTACGGCGAACGCGTCATGGCGGACCGTATTAAAAATCCTCGCAATGACCTTTTAACCGTAATCGCAAACGCCACACTTGACGACAAGCCGCTCTCACAAAACTACCTCGATGGGTCCTGGCTACTCATTATTTTCGCCGGTAACGATACGACACGTAACTCGCTTTCAGGCACCATTCGATTAATGACTGAATTCCAATCTCAACGCCAAATGGTTGTTGATGACCCAAGCTTAATCGATCGAATGTCGCATGAGGCCTTGCGAATGACGTCCCCAGTGATGCACATGCGACGCACAGCGACAGAGGACACTGAAATAGCGGGCCAGCGTATTGCTGAAAACGAAAAGGTGATCATGTGGTACGGCGCAGCCAACAGGGATCCCGCTGTTTTTCCTAACCCCGATGTCTTCGACCTGACGCGTCAAAATGTTGAAAAGCATGTTGCCTTTGGCCATGGCGTTCACCGCTGCCTTGGCAATCGAATCGCGCAGATGCAATTGCGAATGGCCTATGAGCGTATCCTTGAGCGATTTCCAAACATTCATTGGACGGGCAAACAAAAAATTGAGCCTATCATTCTGGTTCACGCCATCTCGAGCCTGAAGGTCAACCTTTATGGCCAGGGCGCGAAGCGTCCGGTGAAGGTTGCAATGCCCAATAGATGAGCTATTTGAGCTGCGTAGAAAGTGGCAGCTCTGTTGTGTTTTTAATCTCGGTCACCGCAATGTGCGAGTGCATCTCTCGCACTAAGTCACCGCTTAACAACGTGTTACGGATGAAATCTTCGTAATGCCGCACGTCTTTGCAAATAATCTTCAGCACGTAGTCCCAAATGCCCGCCATCGTGTAGCACTCGACAACTTCGGGGTATGCCTCGACCTCATTCTCGAACGCTAACAGGTTTTTCCTGCCGGTTTGAGTAAGGTTTACCGTGGCGAAGACCACGATCTCCATGCCCAGCGCCGCGCGGTCAAGTAGCGCGACACGCCGCTGAACCACACCGTCCTCTTCCAAGCGATTGATGCGACGCCATATTGGCGACTGAGAGCTGTTGAGTCGTTCCGCCAGTGCGCCAGTAGACAGACTGGCGTCGTGCTGTAACGCGCTCATTATGGCCACATCTTGAGCACCCCATTTTTCTTGCATAAAAAATCCCAAAAATACGACTAATTAATAATATTTAGTCAGTTATACGAGTTATATCAGGAAAAAAGAAGAAAAAATTCGTCTTAAATGAATCAATATTCCGAATGAAATAAGGAATTTAGAGCGCCATTGAGGTGATTACATGACGCAAGTCACAGCCCCACCCCTTCGACACACCCTGCGTGATGAAAAATTCGCACCTGGACCCACGGTCGCCTTTATGACGGGCATCGATGCACTCGCGCGTCTTCCCGTACTCCAGCACGAGCTGGACCTAAGTGCGGGTCTGAATACTGCAGGGTTTATTTCAGGATACCGGGGCAGCCCCCTGGGTGGACTGGACCAAGCACTCTGGAGTGCAAATGCGACGCTTGAGCGTCACAACGTGCAATTTCAGCCTGGCATAAACGAAGAGCTCGCAGCAACTGCGGTTTGGGGATCACAACAACTCGGCATTATCTCAGAGTCAGAATTCGATGGTGTCTTTGGTATGTGGTACGGCAAGGGCCCCGGCGTCGATCGAAGCATGGATGCAATCAAGCATGCTAATGCCTTTGGGACCTCTAAATACGGCGGTGTCTTAGCCATCGCAGGCGACGATCATGCCTGTAAATCTTCGACACTGCCGCATCAATCAGAGCATATGTTTATGGGCGCCTCAGTCCCTGTACTTGCGCCCAGCAACGTGCAAGAGGTGATCGACTTTGGGATTTATGGCTGGGCGATGTCGCGGTTTACCGGATGCTGGGTGGCCTTGAAAGCCATCACCGATAATATGGACTCGGCTATGGCCGTTGAGATCGATCAGACCCGATACTCCCTTCGCTTCCCACCACCGCAATCACTCTCTCCCGATGGCATGCACGCGCGGTGGCCCGACACGCCTCTCGATCAGGAGAAGCGCCTTAATCGCTACAAAATTTATGCTGCAAGACTGTTTGCAAGCATCAACGGCCTCAATCGAATTGTCATTGACACCCCTAAACCAATGCTAGGAATTATAACCTCCGGCAAAGCCTACTTAGACGTCATGGAAGCACTCAATCTCTTGGCTATTGATCCGTCGGAAGCGTCCAGGCTCGGTATCCGAGTACTCAAAGTCGGCATGCCGTGGCCGCTAGACCCTGAAATCGTTCAGGTCTTTACCGCCGGCGTCAGTGAGGTGCTGGTGGTCGAAGAAAAGCGGTCCGTAATTGAGGACCAACTTACCTCCCAGTTGTATAACCTGGCGGGCGCGGCTCGCCCGCGAATCTTTGGCGAATTTGATGACACAGGCGAGTCACTCCTGCCAAACAATGGCGAGTTGAACCCAGATCAAGTTGCAAACGCGATTGCCGATCGACTGACTGCCCTCGGTCTCGAACCGCCTCGACGCCCTTACGCAGTGCCGAGCGCTGGTCTCTTGACTGCCGTCGACACCCCGACAAGATCGCCTCATTTTTGCTCGGGCTGTCCTCATAACACGTCCACCAAATTGCCCGAAGGGAGCGTCGCGATGGGTGGAATTGGCTGCCATTACATGGCGACCTGGATGCCGGACAGGGACACGCGCACGTTTTCACAAATGGGTGGTGAGGGAGCAGCTTGGATTGGACAAGCTGCGTTTAGCCAACGAAAACATGTGTTTCAAAACTTAGGCGATGGCACATATTTCCACTCAGGCAGCCTCGCGATTCGAGCGGCTGTCGCCAGCCGCGTCAACATTACCTATAAAATTTTATTTAATGAAGCGGTTGCAATGACCGGAGGGCAACGGGTCGACGGTGAACTCTCCCTATTGGATTTAATCGCACAAATTCGCGCCGAAGGCGTGACCCGCATTGCGGTGGTGAGTGCGGAGCTGCAAGCCAAAGAGGTCCCAGATGGGATAGAGCTCGTTCGGCGTGAAAACTACGATGCACTACAGCGGCGTTTTCGTGAATACACAGGCACGACGATCATTATCTATCAACAACTGTGCGCCAATGAAAAGCGACGGCGTCAAAAACGTACGCAGTTACCGGGTCCCACTGCAAAAATTGTCATTCACCCTGAACTTTGTGAGGGCTGCGGCGACTGCTCTACGCAATCAAATTGCTTGGCGATTAAGCCGATCACAACAGCGCTAGGGACTAAAAGAGCCATCGACCAGCACAGCTGCAACACCGATCTGAGCTGCCTTGATGGTTTTTGTCCAAGCTTCATTAGCCTCACCACAACGTCGAACCTTAGGGTTACACCCAACCCTGAGCCCGCCTCCCCCCTCTTTGACCCCCTGCCCGATCCGACTCAAGCCGACCTGGCGCAGCCGTGGAGCTGTTTGATTGCAGGCGTTGGCGGCACCGGTGTTCTCACGGTCGGAGCGCTTCTGGCGATGGCTGCACACATCGACGGGAAAGGGTTCGCGACAATGAATCAGACCGGGCTCGCGCAAAAGTTTGGCGCGGTGGTAAGTCACTTGAAAGTCGCTGCTCGTCAGGCCGATATTCACGCCGTACGCGTCGCGGAACGGCAATCACAACTGTTAATTGGGTGCGACCTCGTGGTTGCTGCCAACGGCGAAACACTGACCAAACTGCACCCTACGACCTGCAGTAGCGTCCTCAACACCCACGAGTCGGTCACCAGCGAGTTTATTCAAAATCCAGACTTCAGAATTTCAACCGATGGGTTAACGCAAACCGTGAGGTCGGCAGTACCCAACGAACGTCTTTTCGCAGTCGATGCGTCCGACTACGCCACTCGACTGGTCGGAGATTCAATGGGCGCTAACTTATTCTTGGTTGGTATCGCCTATCAACACGGACTCCTTCCTATCAGTGGTGCCGCGCTTGAGAAAGCCATCGAAGTCAATGGGGTATCCACAGAGATGAATCGACAAGCCTTCGAATGGGGTCGTCGGTATGCCCATCAGCGCAGTCGAGTGGAGGCGCTCGCTCACCACGAAGAGGCTGCGCTATTGACCGACGTGGACGATATCTTGCAAGACCGGATGATGCGCCTCGTCGATTACCAGTCAGAGGATTACGCTCAGGCGTATGTGTCACGGGTGCGATTGCTTGAGTCCGAGGTTTCGGACGAGCTTGAAAGTACCGAGTTATTCCGTGAGGTTTCGACACAGCTCTACAGGCTTATGGCATTAAAAGACGAGTACGAGGTTGCCCGGATACTCACATCCAGCGCAAAAGCTGGGACGGTATTCGGAAAAGCCAGCACCGCAAGACCCACCTTTTATTTTGCGCCACCCATTTTGTCTAAGATCTTCAGTCAGAACAGTCAGCCGCGGAAATTTCGTTTTGGGTCGTGGATCTTAGGCCCGTTAAGGCTCCTTGCTCGGCTCAAGATTCTGCGCGGATCGCCCTTAGATCCTTTCAGCCTCCTGCGCGAGCGCCAAGAAGAGCGCGAGGATCTATACCGGTACCTAGACGACCTCAAGCTCATTGCGGCATCGGTCGATCAACACACGATTAACATCGCCACTGAACTTGCCGGTTGCGTATCCACGCTTCGAGGCTATGGTCACGTTCGCAGCCGTAACCGGAAGAAATGGCTAGCAACTCGCGCCGATTTAAGGGCGATGCTGACAGTCATCATTCCCACAAACCAAACCCACTAATTCATACGAGGTCTTAATGAACACACTGACTCATCCCGAATTCAGCAACCACGAACGCGTTGTTTTCGTGACGGACGTGGCATCAGGGCTACAGGCCATTATCGCGGTTCACAGTTCGCAGCTAGGACCGGCCATCGGGGGGTGTCGCATGTGGCCCTACGTCAGCGCCTCGGATGCATTGACCGACGTGTTACGACTCTCACGCGGAATGACTTACAAAAATGCACTGGCGGGTATCGCATCGGGTGGAGGCAAGTCAGTGATTATTGGCGATTCAAAACGCGATAAGTCCGCGAGTCTAATGCGCGCAATGGGAAAGGCGATTAATGACCTCGGAGGTCTGTATATAGCGGCCGAAGACTCTGGAACAGCGCCCAGTGATATGGCATTGATGGCTGAATCGACCCCCTACGTGGCGGGCCTAGATCACGAATTGGGGAGTGGTGACCCCTCTCCAAGCACTGCATTAGGCGTCTTTTTAAGTCTAAAAGAGGCAGTTCTACAACGCTTAGACCGCCCTTCGGTCAACGGCCTGCGTGTGAACATTCAAGGCATAGGCCAAGTCGGGTTCGAACTCGCTCGGCTACTCGTCCGCGAAGGCGCTGATGTTCGAGCGAGCGACACTAATAAAAATGCACTGCTGCGCGCCGTCGATGAACTGTCAGTGACGCCACTGGGGCCCGAAGAAATATTCACCAACCCCTGCGATATCTTTGCCCCTTGTGCCATGGGTGGGATTTTAAACGAGACGACTATCCCGCGGTTAAGCACGCAGGTCGTTGCTGGCGCAGCCAACAATCAATTACAAAGTGAAACCGACCATCTGTTACTCCACGAGCGAGGTATTTTGTATTGTCCTGATTATCTGATCAACGCCGGCGGTGTCATCGACGTTTATCACCGTCGACAAGGTCATAGTATTGATGCTGTGCAGTGCGGCGTCGCCGACATTGCCGAACGGACACAATCGATTTTAGCCGACGCACACGCCAGGCAAATCAGTCCTGAGATCATCGCCGCTGAGCACGCGGAACTGCTTCTGTCACAGCCTGGACGTACGAAAACGCGCAGCGCTGCGGCGTAAAATGGCAATACGGGGAATGGGGTGGCTGATGGGTCTTGAACCCACTACCTCCGGAGTCACAATCCGGTGCTCTACCTGGTGAGCTACAGCCACCACTAAGAAAGGCTTCGGCCTCTCGATCTCGACCAATGCAACCGGGTCGAAGATTAGTGGTCGGGGAGGAGGGATTCGAACCCCCGACATCCTGCTCCCAAAGCAGGCGCGCTACCAGACTGCGCTACACCCCGAATATCGAAAGACGTTCAACGTCTCGCGGGCGGCGAGTCTACAAGGTTTGGGCTCTCCCGGTCAATTGTAGTAATCGACTTTCGCTGAGAATTAAATTCTGGAAAAATCAAACCACTTATTAGGGGGAACACCATGACGGCACTGCTCTTAGACGGAAAATACGTTGCACAACTCACTGAGGCTAATCTTACCGAGCGCGTCGCAGCACTAAAGGCTAAGACGGGGAACCGAACACCGGTCCTAGCCACTATTTTAGTCGGTGACGACCCCGCCTCCGCCACCTACGTGCGTATGAAGGCTAATGCGTGTCGACGTATTGGCATGGAGTCAATGGCCATCGAGTTACCGGCCAGCACAAAAACCAACGCGCTGTTGAGTCAAATCGAGCAGCTCAATGCCAATCCAGACGTGCACGGTATTTTGCTTCAACACCCAGTGCCCTCCCACATCGATGAGCGCGCAGCGTTTGATATGATTGCGCTCGAGAAAGATGTTGACGGTGTCACCTGTCTTGGATTTGGACGGATGAGTATGGGTGAGTCTGCCTACGGCTGTGCCACACCCCAAGGAATCATGCGACTGCTGGAGCATTACGAGCTCTCATTGTCCGGCCTCCACGCTGTCGTAGTGGGAAGAAGCCCCATACTGGGCAAACCCATGTCCATGATGATGCTTCAAGCCAACGCCACTGTGACGATCTGTCATTCACGAACTCGCAACCTTGAGTCGCATATTCGTCAAGCAGACCTCGTGGTGGGGGCTGTTGGGCGCCCTGAATTCATCCGCGCGGACTGGATCAAGGATGGCGCTATTGTCGTGGACGCAGGCTACCACCCAGGTGGCGTCGGCGATATTGAGCTCGCCCCACTCGTCGACCGAGTCAAGGCGTATACACCAGTCCCCGGCGGCGTGGGCCCAATGACCATTAATACGCTTATCATGCAAACCGTTCAGTCGGGTGAAAAAGCGTTTGCCTAGTCGAATCACTGGGCGTCACCATTAAAATCGACGTTTTCGCTGAGCTGGAATTTCGAACCGTTGTCGCCAATGGTGTGAGGCTTCGGCTTGCCATGCAAGGTGATGGCCCTTTGATCATCCTTTGTCACGGCTGGCCGGAGAGCTGGTACAGCTGGCGACACCAGCTCCCCGTCCTCGCCAGAGCGGGATTTAAGGCGGTCGCCTACGACGTTAGAGGGTATGGCGAGTCTGATAAACCCTCTAACATCGAGGCCTACACGCTAAAAGAGCTCGCCTCCGACGTTATCGGTATTTGCGACTCATTGGGCTACCAGCAGGCGGTTACTATCGGACATGATTGGGGTGGCCCCATAGCGTTGACCACTGCACTACTTCACCCTGATCGAATTTATGCGACCGGATCGCTTTCCGTGCCTCACTTGCGCCGGTCGCCGATACCGACGCTGGATCTTTGGCGAGAAATTTATCGTGATAAATTTTTCTACCAGCTTTATTTTCTGAACGAGGGCCCGGCTGAAGCGGAGTTTGAGGAAAATCTTGCACGGGCCCTGTTTCTTGTCTATACCAATATCGACGCTCGCGGTATGAAGCATGCAGCGGCTCACCCCACCGAATCTGGATTCAGCTCAGACAAAGACTCACAAGCCCCCCTCCTTGCAGGCATGAAGGAATTTGATTCGTTCCCTTCATGGTTTACTCAGGAGGATTTGGACTACTTAGCCAGTCAGTTCAACATCAGCGGTAAGCGCGGGCCTTATCATCGGTACCGAGCACAAAACATCGACTGGCATGAACTCGCCGACCTGGACGGCGCTCAGATCGAGCAACCGGCGCTCTTCATCACTGGTGAGTTTGACCCCGTCAGCCGATTTGTCCCGTTGAATAGTCGATTTGTCGATCACATTAAAAAAAACTACAAAAATCTAATAATCGCAGAGGAATTGCCGAATGTGGGTCACTGGACTGCGGAAGAAGCGCCGGATGAGGTCAACCGACTGCTTGTTGAATTCCTGGAACGGATCAAACACCGAGCTTGTTGAATGCATGATCCTAGGATCTTCGCCACGTGGAGCCCGACGCACTGTCTTCGATCACGACCCCTGCCGCATTGAGTTCGTTACGAATAGCGTCCGCGCTCGCAAAATCTTTTTGGGCTTTCGCGGTATTTCTCTGAGCCAAGAGCGTTTCAATTGCCTCAACTGAGAGCGCTCCGGCTCCCTTACTCTCGAACCAATCGGCAGGATCAATCGATAGAATCCCCAGAGCGCGTCCACCCGCAAGCAACGCGCTTTTAGCAACCACGCGCGCCTCCCCGCTTGATTTGTTCAGGGCCTTT
>CAYVQI010000054.1:0-12924 GCA_964454155.1 uncultured Alteromonadaceae bacterium
TCGGCTGCTTTCGAAACGATTATTTGGGCCCGGAATCGAATATTCAGGCCATGAACGAGGGTGTTCACACTAACGGTGCGTGGGTCCACCCCGTCATTGATAGCCATCCCGTCACCGGCGCCAAATACATCAATGTGAATCGTTCCTTTACCCAGCACATTGTGGGCATGCTCAAAGCCGAGAGTGACCGGCTACTGCACTATCTTTACGCTCACATTGACCAGCCCGAGCACCAAGTGCGCTTTCGCTGGCGGGATAATTCAGTCGCCATTTGGGACAATCGAGTCACACAACACTACGCCTTGGCGGACTACCTCCCAAACTACCGCTGCATGAACCGAGTGACCGTGACCTCCGATCAACGGGTCACTTTCTAACGACTCGGGCGCTGTTAGTCCGTTACGTGCTCTAGGGTATGGAGATACCAACCCACGAACTTTTGAAGCGTCGCTTCAAACTCAGGATGGTAAGGGCCAGGTTCAAAGAACCGTGAGTTTACGCCGGCGTTATTGCGAAGAATGATGTACTCATCTTCCTTCGTGGTGTGGTCCCAGAGCCAGATAAGGTCCTCACGTCGGTAGTCGACGCCCTCCACAGCGTCGCCACGAACAAACCACACCAGCTCGACGTCGGTCTCTGTTAGGGACTTTGGCAGGAAGCGATACAACACACAGTGATCCGGGTAATTCAACATGAAGGTGAGCGGCCCCATCTGGTAGTCACCCGCCCCCCCGTCGTACGCTTTAATGTTGCCCATGAGGGGTGCAACGGGTTGTCCGCCCTTACTGCCCGTGACGTTCCCGTCGAAAAGTCCGTACCGCATGGAGTGAACGCAGGCACCAAAGCCCTCGGCGTCTTGATAAATTCTCGTGTACCGCGTTGACATACCCGACACGCCGGTTATCTCGTCCGACTGCTCAAGCATGGCCTCAACAATAGGTGCGACGTTCTCGTGAAGGTCTTTGAACGTGTGAAGTTTGGCGTACTCACGGTGGGAAGTCGCACAGTGGTAGCACTCAAGGTAGTTCTCCAGAACCAGCTTCCAGTTTGCGTCAATCGTGTACGTCTGTCGGTGAGCCACCTTGGCATTGGCCAAATCATAAGCGCCCAGCGGCTCACGAATATGCTCAAGCGGACCCAGAAAGTCCGCGGCACTTGGGTCACAGTTAATAAAGACAAGCCCCATGTACTCGACGCAGCGAACCGGCTTGAGTCCGTGGTCTTGCGGTTCAAAGTCGGGCATGACATGAGTTTCACGCGCGGCTTTTAAACTACCGTCTAAGTTGTACACCCATCCGTGGTAGGGGCAGACAAAAGTCCGCTTATTCCCCGCAGTCGCCTCGCAAACCTGTGCGCCGCGGTGCCGGCAGACGTTGTGCATCGCCCGAACGTCACCGTCATCGCCACGCACAACGATGACTGAGTCCTCACCAATAGTAATGAGCTGATAGTCCCCTCTATTGGGAATTTCGCTGGTGTGAAGCGCGTAAAGCCAGCTTTTAAACACCAGGTGCTCGAGCTCACGCTCGTACACCAAGTGCGATCGATAAAAGTAGGCGTCCATCGCATGGTTTGGGCGTGCACGCTCAGCAGCCAGCTTGTCGCGCAGGCGCTCTAGCGAGTCGTCAACTTGTGTGGCAATTAAGTGCATGAACTCAGTGCGCAGGCGCGGGCGTTTGACGCTTACGAGGTGGGTTGAACAGGGGTCCATCAATGACCTTGCAAGGCGCCATGAGCCGCGTCCACTGAAGTTCGCGCTGATAGTAAATTTCCGCAACAAGCGTATCGCCAACCGCTCCGTGCGGCATCTCCACCTGCGCAAACGCCAAATTTGACTTAGCGGTTGGGCACCACGCGGCAGAGGTCACGATTCCAACCTGCTTGCCGTTCTTCAAAATAAACGAGTGCTCTGCGGGCTTGTTCCCCTCAACGTCCAAAAGCACAAACCGGTAGCGAAGCCCCTCAGCTTCTTGCTTTAGCAGTGCTTGGCGACCGTTGAACAAGGGTTTATTAAAGTCCACTTGCCAGGCAAGACCCATTTCAAGTGGCGTGCGCGTGCGACCCGGTCGCACCGCAATTTCAGCCGGGACAAAGTCGACTTTTGCTTGTAAAAAGCCCGCCTCGACCCGCGCCAAATGAAGGGCGTCAGACCCCATCGGCTTAATTAAATAATCTCGTCCTTTGTCAAACAACTCATCCCACAATGCCTCAGCTTTACTGGGATCTATCCAGACTTCGTAACCCAAGTCGCCCGTAAAACCCGTTCGACTCACCATCATCTCAACACCTTGAAAGTCAAAGCGTGCGATGCCAAAGGGCTTCAATGCACTGAGTCCTTCGCAACCAATCAAGGTCAAAATAGTGCAGGAGACAGGACCTTGAATGGCCAGTGCTGCAATGTCATCAGTCTCATTCGTGACACGGACATCAAAGCCCAACGCGTTCCAGTCCAGCCAGTCGTCTGCCCGCATGTAGGAGCACAGTCGGTAGTCGTTTTCACCCAAGTGAAAGATGGTGCCGTCGTCCATGAGCTCACCGGCGTCATTGCACCAAACGGCATAGCCCACACGGTCAACGCCAATTTTACTCACGTTACGGGTGACGAGCCGATTTAAAAAGGACTCCGCGTCTGGACCTGTGATGCGGTATTTGTTCATCGGTGACAAGTCAAGTACACCGGCCGTACTGCGAATAGCAAAATATTCGAGCTCTACATCGAAGTAGGAATTCGGAGTGGTGTAGCCCTGCCAAGCGCCCCAATCGTTTGACTCGCAGTATTGCTCAACGCGCGAATGAAATGGCGTCGTCAAGAGCATCGTTTTTCGTTCGACATCGCTCATTTCAACACCCCCTGCTTGAGAATCTCCTGGGCCGCATTTTTACCGGCCAATCCCATGAGGCTTCCTCCAGGGTGCGACCCTGCACCACAAAGATACAAGCCTTCAACACTCCCTTTGTACTGTGTGGAGCCGGGGAATGGACGCATCATCAGTGCCTGGTCGATCGATAGTTCACCGTGGTGCCAATTACCGCCGGTTACACCATGCGATGCCTCGAAGTCCTCGGGAACCCGCACCTCGCTGGCCACAATCAATTCACGAAGACCGGGTGCATAGGCTTCCAGCTGGCTGATGAGTGATTCGAGCAGCTCCTCTCGAGCGTCCTCCCACGATGTCTTAAGTGCGTAGGGCACGTAGTGCACCAGTGCTGTCAGAAGATGCTGACCTGTCGGCGCTAGGGTGGGGTCTTCAAGGGTCGGAATACTGATGTCAAAAACGTGCTCTGTGGTGAGTTCGTGATATTTCATCGGGTTCAGGCCCGTCTCCATGGCGTCCATGGAGGGCGCAATCACCAATCGCTGGTCAAGCTCCTCGGAAGCGACGCCGGTAAAGCGCGGCAGACCTGAGAGGGCAATGTGCAGCTTTCCAGTGCCCGAGCGGGTACGATACTGCTCGACACGACGCGCCTGACCGGCCTCGATGTGGCGATAACCCAGCAGGTCACGGTAAGTCGTCGTCGGATCCGCGCTTGAAACAACGGCGGTGGCCTCGATCACGTCGCCTGACGCGAGCTCTACACCCGTCACACGGCCTTCCGTTTTCACTATTTTAAGGACGCTGCTGTCAAGCCGAACTTCAACACCTTGGGTTTTTGCCGCACTGAGTAAGGCGCCACCCAAACTTCCCATCCCGCCCATAACCTGGGTCACACCTTGGTTGCCTAACGCCTCACCCACCATTCGGTGTATGTAGGTGAATACAGTGTTCGGGGACCGGGGGCCCATGTTGGTGCCCGTAATAGCATCGAGAGCAATCGCCGCCTTAAGCCCCTCGTGGTCAAAGTGCTCATTCATCACGTCGTAGATGTTAATCAATACGAGCCGCATCATGTCCTGCATGTTCTTGCGGCCCATCATCTTGAGCCCCAAGCCTAACGACAACAAGGTGACCTGATCGCCACGGTTAGCCTCAACCATTTTGGGCGCGCGCTTGCGGTAGAGCTTTAACATGAGTTTTGCGAACACTCGCATTTGTGACTTGTAGTGCTTAAACGCCTTTTTATCTGCAGACGATAGTTCGCCACCTTTGACCGAGTCACCATTGATCACTAAATGATCGCCACTGGCCTGCAGTGCTAACGTTCGCTTTGACTGACCCAGGCGTAACCCGTGCATTTCCAGATTGAGCTCTTTTATGATGCTGTTATCAAACTGATGGAGCCACTGCGCACAGTCAGAGACATGAAATCCACTCGAAAACGCTTTTGTGCTGGCGCAGCCGCCGGCAGTTGAGCGCCCGTCCAACACCAAGACTGCCTTCCCGGCCTTCGCCAGATAAGTCGCACTGATGAGCCCGTTGTGACCCGCGCCGATCACAATGGCGTCGTACTTAGTCATCGGCATAACTCCCTGGGACAGTATTCGTGCGCTTAAGATCATACAAAATTTCGCGCGCCGCATTGGCACCGGGTGCGGCCATGACCCCGCCACCCGGGTGGGTGCCCGAACTGCACATGTACATGCCTTTTATAGGCATACGGTACTGCGCATAGCCTGGAAATGGACGGTTAAAGAGCAGTTGGTCAAAGGTCAACTCACCTTGAAAAATATTGCCTTCGGTCAGACCCACCTCGGCTTCAATTTCGCGAGGTGTTCGTGTCTCACAGTGCAAAATGAGGTCTTTAAAGTTCGGGCTGTATTTAGAGATCTGATCAATCACCGACTTCTCAAACCCCGCCTTGTCCTCGTCCGTCCACTCGCGCCCTTCCACCTTCGGCGGCGCGTACTGAACAAAAACCGACATCATGTGTTTTCCCGGGGGCGCCATCGTGGGATCTGTCAGCGACGGAATCATCATGTCGACGTACGGGTCTTTAGACCAAGTCCCCCCTTTCCAGTCGTCGTAGGCACGTTCCATGCGTTCAAGTGAGTCACTAAAGTGCAAATCACCCGCCATGAGCGGGTTCTTCGGGTCCAACCCGGTAAACGTCGGCAATCCATCAAGTGCGATGTTGAGCTTTCCAGAGGAGCCTCGAATCTTAAAATTCTTTGCTTTTTGAACGACGTCCTTGGGCAGATCGCGTTGATCGGTGATGTCCAGCAGCGTGCGCTTGGGGTCAAGATTCGAGACCACAATATCGGCGTGATATTCATCACCGTTCTTGAGTGCCACACCCTTTGCACGACCACCTTTCACGATGATGCGGTCCACATTGGCGTCGCAAATAATGTCACCACCAAACGACTGAAGTGACTTTGAGAGCGCGTTGGCAATGGCGCCCATGCCACCACGTGCAAATCCCCAGGCTCCCACGTTACCGTCCACATCACCCATGTAATGATGGAGAAGCACGTACGCGGTACCGGGCGAGTAGACGCCCAGGGCCGTACCGATGATGCCGCTACCCGCATGCTGAGCCTTAATCACGTCGGTCTCAAAATACTCCCCCAGGTAGTCTCCCACCGAGGTCGTCCAAAACTTAATCGTATCGAGTAAGCCCTCTTCACCCATATTGACAAAAGGCTTCGCGAAATCGATGAGGTCTTTTAGATCGCGCGGTCGTAGCGAAGTCGGGTCCGGTGGCGTCTTTAACAAAAAAGGACGGATTAACCGCGTTTGTCGACTTGTATCGGCCTTGTAGCGCTCATAGGCATTAGCGTCACGCTTCGAATGGCGTGCTATTTCGCGGTATTTGCGGCCGTAATCACTGTAACTCCCAAAGTGGTCGCCGTTTTGCATAAACGTGGCACCACCCCCAAACGGGACGACCTGAAGGCCATGTCGTGGTAGTTCCAGGTCTCGGGTGATTTCCGGGCGCAGAAGGCTTGAGACATAGGAGCAGTTCGAATAATGCCAACCCTCATACAGCTCGCGACTGACTGTTGCTCCGCCAATATGTGGGTTGCGTTCAAGCACTGCGACCTTGAGCCCAGCCTTGGCCAGATAAGCCGCATTAGTCAAACCGTTGTGCCCTGCACCAATGACGATGGCGTCGTATTTATTCACACTTGTCTCCGCCAAATTACTGCAGGGCTCACAAACGAAGCGCCGCAAAAATAAAGAACCTAAGGGTCACTCAATGCCCCTCTGGAGACAAGCGTTTTGAGGCTTACAGGGACACAAAAAAATAACCCGGTCGCAGTATGCTCCGGGCTATTGGTGAACGCGCCCGCAAGCGCCTGGTGTTACAGGTGTATGAGCTTACATTTGTTCCAGCGCGAAGCCGTTGGGGTCAGCCACGACAACCGTGCCATCACTAAAGGTGACCGTGATCGACTCATCACTGTAGTTGTAAACCAGGTAACTGGTGAGACCCGCGTCGGTTTCAAACGCCATGGCCGCCGGGTAGTCCGCAGTCAACGCGCCAGTTCCTGTTTGGAGCTCTCCCAGCGCACGCATGGTGTATATCCAATGATAGGTGTGTGCGGGTGCTTCGCCGGCTTCTGCCTCGTAGCCACTGGTCGCCTCGTAGTCTGCAATGGCTGCGTCTGCATCGGTCATGGACCAAAGGTTCCACCACAGATCTGTCCACTGGCCATTGGGCAATCCCGATGGCTTACCATTCGGCGACTCTTCAAGCCCCAAAGTGACGTAGTCATCCAAGTAATCGCCATACAGGCCAACGTGCATGATCAGGGGATTTGAGGGCAAACCCTGAATACCTAAAATGTGCGCAAAGGCGGGGCTAAACCAAGTGGAGAAGGCACTGCCATCACCCCAAATAATCGAGGTCGTAATGCGCGGATAATCCGATGGGAAATTCCGTGCCTCGGCGTCACCACCGCGCCAACCGTCAATGTCATTCCAATATTCCCAGTAGGTCGCAGACGTTGACGCGTGCAGATACATGCCACGCTCCATAATGTCGTCGTTACCGGTCACGAGCCCATAAAGCACCATCGCACCGTAGGCATTCGCAGCCTCTGAAGTCGATTCGTTGTTATTGCCTCGCACAAAGTTTGCATGACCTGAGGCCCATGAAAAGCCGTTTGCCGGATCAAAGTTGCGTAGATAGGGGAACATCGGATCATTTTTACCGCCCGCATAATCACGAATCAGTAACTCAAACATTTGTCCGTACTGATCGGGACCACAAAAGGCCTTATCAACACGACACACTTCAGCGGCTGCGCGAATAAAATAGCCATAATGGAAGTGGTGGTCGTTCAGTTGCTGATGTGACGCGAACGACTCCTCCATCCCGAGCAACGTGCTCCAATTCGGGTCGTAGACAAAGTAATTTTCATTGTCGAGTGTGCCGTCTCGCTCAGCACTCATCCAGTCAGCTAACTCTCCCTTGAGCCAATTACGCAGTGTTGTTGCCTCGTCTGTCATACCCAGCTGATCGGCAAGCGCCAAAACTTCCGAGAGACGCCCAACGGCCTTACCGTTCCAGTAGGTGTCATTGGCGGTATTCCAATAGCCGGTTCCGCCCGCGACAAAGTCCTCGACTAAGCTCGTCAACTCACTGGTGTTCAGAGACCCCTCAATGACCGGAAGCGCTGGCAGTACACCAACCGACGGCAGGTCATAGTCAAACCCCGTCATCGGGGCGAACTTAATCAACCCGCGTGCACTGCGAACCGAAGTCGTATATCCCATCGCCGGTGCGCGTTTCCACTGTAGAGGCATCAGACCTGCCAACGTCTCGACAGGCAGTTTGTCATCGTCAAGATAACGGTGACTGACAGTCACTGCGTTGTTAGACCGATCGACTGAATAATCAATCGTAACGTGCTTCACCTTGTTGCGTGCATAGCTCTCAAGCGTTTGACGCACGGACGCTGTTGTCTCAGGCGCCCAAACTAAGGTAAATGAATTCCGCGGTGCGGAAATGGTCACCGTGTCGGTGTTCACTCCCGTAAAGGCGGTCCCCGCATCACCCACAATTAAGAAGTCGTTACGCTGGCCCGCGACACTACTCCAGATACCGAGACTGTCCCCGCCTTCATGCCAAACACCGCGCTCACCGCCGTTGGCCCGCAATGTTTTGAGTGTGGGCGCGCCTGAATACACCTCAAAAAACACAAACGGTGACCCGTAGACGAAGGTCGCCTCCATAATAAGTGAGTCGCCCTCGAACCAGCCGGCCGTAATGGCGCCTTCCGAATAATCGAGGAGCTTCACATCCATGTTGTTGTGCGCGTTGTTCGCAATCGCAACACCGTCAAACACTTCTGCAAAAGGGTCTGGAACGGCGTAACCAAAGCCACCGCCGCTGGCACCAATACCCGGTGGAATACCCATAAATCGAGCACCGCGCTCAGTGAGTCGCGACATGATGGGGTCGGGAGTGATGTACCCTGCGCCGTTCGGGTCGCCAATACGCATCTCGCCAATGAACGACACCGAACCCCACCATCGATGCGTCATGGTGCGCTTATTCTCGGCCGCACCTGCAAGTTGAGGGTATTTCGGCGTAGGGTCACCTTGAGGTGTACCTGTTGCGGTCTCACAAAATGGAATGCCTGGCTCAACGATACCGGCGTTGTAAATCCAGTTACCGTAGTCGTAGACACAGCGATAGCTCGCTGGATTAATCGTGTCCGAATAACTGCCCAGCCCCAGCTTGGTCAGGGTGTAGTCCACCGTCACGGGCGGCGCTGCAGGCGGTTCCGCTGTAGCGTCGAACCCGGTAAACCGAACGTTATCGATTTGAAATACAGTGTCTGTGAAGTTGCTTGCCCAAATAACGAGGCCCGTATTGACCTCCGTCAGATCAAGACCCGCTGCGGTAAGCTGGGACATAGGCACACTGACCGCCTCCCAACCATTCACCCCCTTCTCTCCGAGAGGCTGATCGCCAGAGGTACAGGGGAAGAAACAGTCCAGTTTCATGGTGATGTTCGCATCGCCCGAGACAACATTAATGTCGAACTCGAGGGCACCATTGGTATAAGCCGTCAGATCCACCGCGGTGGACGACGCAAAGAAAAGTCCAGCTAAGTTCTGGTTATTGGCGTGGGTGACCTGCAAGACATCGCCGCGGTCATTGTCAGTGACAAACTCCCAGTCCATCGAAGGGCATCCGGCTCCACCATCATTGCTACAGTCGGCATACCCAATGGCCTGGTCAAAAGCATTGATGCCACGATCCCAGAGACCGTCGACCGAACCACTCTTCAAAACAAGTTGATCATCCGCGTCGTTGCCGCCCGTGGGTGGCTCGGGTTCGGGCTCGGGTTCGGGTTCGGGTTCAAGCACCGTCACCACTCGCTGTGCTTGAGCCTCGTTACCTGCTGCATCCACAGCCGTGTAGGTCAGTGTGTAGGTGCCTGCGGCACTTCCAACAGCGCCCGTAATAACCACGTCCAGTGTTCCGTCAACACTGTCATTGGCAATAGCGCCCGCCTCAGCGTAAGCCGCATCGCTGTCAAGGGTCATCGAACCACTGCCGTTCAACGTCACAGTGGGCGCTGTCGTATCAGAGACAGTCACAACGCGCTCTACCGTGCTTTCGTTGCCCGCAGCATCGGTTGCTGAATAAATTAATGTGTACGTATCGGCCGTCGCCACATCAACTCCGCCAGAGACAGAAACACTGACCTCTCCGTCGGTTTCATCGTTTGCCGATGCGCCTGGGTCTGTGAATTCCGAGCCTTGCTCGACGCGCATTTCAACCTCACCTGACAAGGTGATGGTCGGTGGTGTGGTGTCAGCGGGTGTGGGTGGCGTTGGATCAACAACAACCGGAGGGACGCTGGTGCTGCTACCACCACCTCCACCGCAGCTCACGAGCCCTGCAGATAGAAAAATTGAGGTTGTCAGACCTAAAGTAATCGATCGATAACGAGAGAAATGCATTCCACACCACAACAAAAAAAGGTAGTGGTAGAGGGTAGCAACAACGCCCTCTCGGTCAATCAAGTCAGCGGGGAAATGCGGCAGAGTGGCGCCGCAAGTCGTCAGAACGGCCGCGCAGTCCTAATAACAGGCTAGCGCATCAAAAACGGCTACGCCCTCCACTTTCATATTTACACGGACAATATCTTTTCGCCGCGCGCCATGCCGGCAACACCCGATCTCACCACCTCAAGAATTTCGGTTTCTCCCAAAGCGGCGAGGAAGGAGTCCAGCTTATCAATGGGACCTGTGAGCTGAACAATGTAGGTCGCTGGCCCGACATCTACAATCTGGCCTCTAAAAATGTCGGTCGTGCGCTTCACTTCATCGCGCTGCGCACCCACTGCGCGGACTTTAACCAGTAACATGTCGCGCTCAACATGCGCACCCTCAGTCAAGTCGACCACTTTAACCACGTCCACAAGCTTATTGAGGTGCTTGGTGATTTGCTCGACTTTGAGGTCATCACCGGGCGTCGTCAGCGTGAGCCGAGACAGCGTGTGGTCGGTGGTCGGTGCCACATTCAAGCTTTCAATGTTGTAACCGCGCTGCGAAAACAAACCGACAACGCGTGACAAGGCCCCCGGTTCATTCTCCATTAAAACGGACAGTATACGTCTCATGCTTAGGTCCTCTCCGTCTTACTGAGCCACATGTCTTTCATTGCGCCACTGGGCGCAACGTGCATGGGGTAAACGTGCTCATGAGGCTCAACAAAAATATCGAGGAATACGAGTCTGTCTTTCATCGCAAAGGCCTCCCGCATCGCAGGCTCAAGATCAGCCTTGTCCTTCACCTGTATGCCCACATGACCGTACGCTTCAGCCAGCTTCACGAAGTCAGGCAGCGAACTCGCGTAATGACTCTCCGAGTAACGACTGTCGTACTGCATGTCTTGCCACTGCTTAACCATGCCTAAGTAGTTGTTTCTTAGGTTTACGATTTTCACGGGAACGTCGTACTGAGCGCAGGTAGAAAGCTCTTGAATATTCATCTGAATACTACCCTCGCCCGTGACGCACGCCACCTCGGCGTCTGGCATCGCCAGTTTTATGCCCATGGCGGCCGGCAGACCAAAACCCATCGTCCCCAAGCCACCTGAGTTAATCCATCGTCGCGGGTAGTCAAACTTGTAATACTGCGCGGCAAACATTTGATGCTGCCCCACGTCTGAAGTCACATAAGCCTCGCCACGTGTCGCCTCATAGAGCGCCTTAATCGCATCTTGCGGCATAATAAAATCGGACTCGCCGTAACGGCGCCCGTGCCACAACCCGTGAGCGGCGCGCCAGCTGTCGATCTGTGCCCACCACTCTGTGATTGCCTCATGGTCCGGCATCACTCGGTCTGAAGACGCGACGTGCTGATCAATTTGAGCGTCGAGGTCTCTCAAAACGGTCGTCACCGGGCCTACAATAGGGAGATCAACCGGGACAATTTTCGCAATCGATGCAGGGTCTACATCGATATGGATAATTTTGGCGCCCGGACAGAACTTACTCACTGTATTCGTGACACGGTCATCAAAACGTGCCCCCACCGCAAGAATCACGTCACTGTGATGCATCGCCATGTTGGCTTCGTAAAACCCGTGCATGCCGAGCATGCCCAGAAATTGACGATCTGTCGCAGGGTAAGCGCCCAAACCCATTAAAGTGTTAGTGACAGGGTAATTCAGCTTTCGCGCCAACTCGGTCAGCAGCTCGCTGCCCTCGCCTTGTATGACCCCGCCGCCTGCATAAATCACCGGACGCTTGGCGTTGAGAAGCAAACGCGCCGCTTTTCGAACCTGCCCCGAGTGCCCCTTGACCGAGGGCTGATAAGAACGCATCGAGACCGTCTCGGGGTAGTCGTAGTCAAATTTATGTTCGGGGTGTGTCAGATCCTTCGGCACGTCGACAACAACCGGCCCCGGCCGCCCTGTGGTTGCGATAAAAAATGCTTTTTTGATAATGCTCGGAATGTCTTGGGTCCGTTGCACCATAAACGAGTGCTTCACGATGGGACGTGAGATGCCCACCATGTCGGTCTCTTGGAACGCGTCCTCCCCAATCAGGTGACTCTGCACCTGACCCGAGATCACCACCATAGGGATCGAATCCATATAGGCCGTCGCAATACCGGTGATGGCATTGGTTGCGCCGGGACCGGAGGTCACCAGCACGACACCCGGCTTGCCCGTCGCACGCGCGTAGCCGTCGGCCGCATGCGTTGCCGCTTGCTCGTGGCGCACCAAAATATGGGGTACTGAGTCAGCTTTGAAGATGGCGTCGTAAATGTGCAACGCTGCACCACCTGGATAGCCAAAAATATAGTCCACGCCCTCGTCTTCGAGTGCGCGCACGATCATGTCGCCGCCTGAAAGTTGTTCCATGTTCTCGCTCTCTCCGTGTCTATTCCTAACGGTGACAACGCGAGACAAATAGATTCCTAGCGTGCGCACCGAGGTCTGTCGCACGAACCACTGGCCGGATCGCTCCGGATAACTCACAGAACAGCGATCACGAAACCCGTGTTCGGCGGTCGTCCTGCGAGGTAGCGCAGTGTCGAGCCCGGACGTGCATCGCTTCTAAAAACGAGGCACTGACGGAACCCGCAAACAGCCCAAATAACTATCCCGTCATTAAGGTAGGCCAGAGGATGAGGGTACTCATCAGTAACCGTTGCCGTTCGCGTGACGGGACGTAGTGTCTTTTTCCGTTTAATTGAAGTCAAGCGATGAAACAAAAAGGTAATTATTGACGTTCGCGACGTCTCAAGATCTGTCGAAACTACGGCCGCACCTCGTTATCGACAGAGTCTGCTCAACGCGCAACACAAGGCCACAGGCTCAGAAGGCTGATCGCCCGGTGCTACCCTCAACCCTGACTCAGAAGCCATGTCGTGTTTGCCAGCGCGAGGGGCCCTAGAAGAATGAGCAAAGAAACCGACATGAGGAGAACCACCGTGAGTGTCGTGATCATACCTTGAGCGCGGGCTCTTAAAGAGCGTCTCGACTTCGGGTAATTACTCATGAAATTTGGCGGACAGCGCCACTGTGCGCTCCACCACCTGTGACCGGTAGCGTCCTTGAGCGGAGAAT
>CAYVQI010000055.1:0-12751 GCA_964454155.1 uncultured Alteromonadaceae bacterium
TCTTTGTGTCCCGGGAAAGGCCGGCGTGACGAACGCGCTTGCGGCGGCCGCAGCAGCGATTGGACTGGGTATTGGCGTCGATAAGATTGTCGAAGGGCTTGAGTCGGTTAAGCCTGTCGCGGGACGTGGAAACTCAGTCACCTTGCGCGATGGCGTAACGCTCATCGACGACAGTTATAACGCCAGTCCTTCGAGCGTGATTGCGGCGCTAGATGTCCTGTCTCATTCGAAGACACCTCGAACTGCCGTTTTGGCCGATATGTTAGAGCTGGGGGACGAGGCGGTGAGTTATCACCAGCAGGTGGGCCGATACATCTCGAAACTCGGTATAGAGCGCGTCATCGCGGTCGGCGAGTTGTCGCGGCACATTGGCGATCACTGCTTGCCGCAGTCGATCCACTTTCAAGATGCCGATGCACTGTTAGGGGCATGTCCCACCTTTTCGAAAAATGAAACCGTGCTGGTGAAGGGCTCAAGGGGTATGCGCTTAGATCGGTTTGTCGATGCAGTGACATCCGCTTTAGGAGAGACGACATGTTAATGTGGCTTGCGCAGCAACTGGCTGTTTGGGAGTCGGCATTCTCGGTATTTGACTACATAACGCTGAGAGGCATTCTCTCGGCGATGACGGCCTTAATTGTATCAACCCTCGTCGGTCCAGCGATGATTCGCGGGTTACGAGACATGCAAATTGGTCAGTCTGTTCGCACAGACGGACCGCAATCTCACTTAAGTAAAGCGGGCACGCCCACAATGGGTGGCGCCTTGATCATCGTAGCAATCGCGTCGGGAACATTGCTTTGGGGGGACCTGTCCAGTCGATACTTGTGGGTGGCGTTACTCACTACAGTGGCTTTTGGTGCGATTGGTTGGGTTGACGACTACCGTAAAGTTGTCGAAAAAGACTCTCGAGGGCTACCGGCGCGGTGGAAGTACTTTTGGCAGTCGATGGTGGGATTGGCAGCCGTGACTTATTTGTTTTCCTCGTCAACGCAGACGCCAGAACTGACGCTTTACCTCCCGTTTCTGAAAGACTTCGCCTTTGTCATGGGACTCCTCTTTATTCCTTGGTCATACCTCGTCGTTGTCGGGTCAAGTAATGCTGTAAATCTCACGGACGGTCTCGACGGATTGGCGATCTTACCCACAGTCATGGTGGCCGTGGGGCTCGGCATGATTGCTTACCTCACGGGGCACGTGCAGCTCGCGGCTTACTTGAATATTGCGTATATCGCCGGTGCCGGAGAAATGGTTATTTTTTGTGGCGCTATTGCTGGCGCTGGACTGGGTTTCCTCTGGTTTAACACCTACCCTGCCATGGTCTTCATGGGTGATGTGGGCGCGCTGGCATTGGGTGCTGCGCTCGGCATCGTGGCCATTATTATCCGTCAAGAGCTGGTGCTTTTTATAATGGGCGGCGTCTTCGTAATCGAGACGCTGTCTGTGATTATTCAGGTGGCGTCGTTTAAGTTGCGCGGAAAGCGTGTTTTTAAAATGGCGCCGATTCATCATCATTTCGAACTGTCCGGTTGGCCCGAGCCGCGTGTGATCGTCCGTTTTTGGATTATCACAGCGATGCTCGTTTTGTTTGGCCTTGCGACATTGAAGTTGAGGTAGATCACGATGACGCCTGAACTTATTTCCAGTTCGACTCGACGCGCGGTACTCGGTATGGGGCACACCGGGCGCTCGGTTGCGCGTTTTTGGAAAGAGCAAGGCTTACCTTTTATTGCCATGGATACCCGTCCTGATCTGTCGAGCAGTCCGGTCATGAAAGAGGAGCTCGACGGGATCGAGACTCATTTTGGGGAGATCGATCCGAGGCTCATGAGCCAAATTGATTTAATGATAGCCTCACCCGGTATCGCTATGGACTCGCCGGCCATTACCCTGGCACAGGCGCATGGCGTTGAAGTCCGCGGCGATATTGATCTGTTTGTGGCCGAGGCAAAGAGTCCCGTTATCGGCATTACCGGATCAAATGGTAAGTCGAGTGTGACGACGTTTGTGGGTCAGCTACTGACCTGTTGTGGCAAGCGGGTTGCGGTTGGAGGGAATTTGGGCGTGCCTGCGCTTGAGCTCCTCAATGACCCCCCGGACGTCTATGTGCTTGAGCTTTCTTCCTTTCAGCTTGAGCGTGCGGGCGATCTGAATCTCGCGGTGGCAATCGTGCTGAACTTGTCCCCCGATCATCTCGATCGGCATCAAACGATGCCGCTGTACCATCTCGCAAAACACCGAATTTTCGCTGGCGCAAAGAGCGTCGTCGCGAACTACAGAGACGCTCTAACGCAGCCTGTGGGTAAGAGCGACGTGCCTTGGGTTTTGTGGCGCGACAACGAACCTGATCTAAACCAGCTGGGTCTGCGTGAGCAGGAGGGTGAGCTGTGGCTGTATCACGGGTTTGAGCCCTTATGCGCTTGTTCTGACATCGCCCTGGTGGGTGACCACAATATTCGAAATGCACTGGCGGCCCTGGCCGTGTGCCACGCGTTGGGTATCGAATACAGCGACCTCGTCGGGGGTCTAAAGACGCTTTCAGGTTTGGCTCATCGCTGCGAGATGATCCTAGAGCATCAGCACGTGCGTTACGTGAACGACAGTAAAGGGACGAATGTTGGCGCAAGTATCGCCGCGTTGGAGGGTCTTTCGAAGGGAAAGAACGTGATCCTAATCGCGGGTGGTGAGGGAAAAGGTCAGTCATTTAAACCACTGTCGAAAGCCATTGCCCTGTCGTGTAAGCACACCATTCTTATTGGTCGCGATGCCGACAAAATCGAGGCGACACTCGAGCCTCATGTGTCTCGAGAAAGGGCAGGCTCGATGACGGAGGCTGTTCAGCGTGCTGTCGATTGCGCGTCAGAGGGCGACGTCGTTCTATTGTCGCCTGCGTGTGCGAGCTTTGACATGTTCACAGACTATCAGGACCGCGGTACCGCGTTTCGAGATGCCGTGAGTCTTATCGTGCAGGAGGCTGAACTATGACGGCAACGCCGCGCGATAATTGGGCAGGATCTCTCCTGCTCGTGTTGGCGTCCGCACTCATTGCGGTGGGTGTTATCGCTATCTCATCGGCCTCGATTAGTTTGTCGGAAGTGAAATTTGGTAATGAATGGCATCACGCGATTCGGCACCTCTCTTACCTTGCCATTGGGGTCACGCTTGGGTTCTTCGCGTACCTGTTGCCGCTCAATGTATGGCGCCAGACGTCGCCATGGCTTCTCATGTTGGCGTTTGCGCTACTGGTGCTTGTCCTCGTGCCTGGGGTCGGCCGAGTGGTTAATGGCAGCCAGCGCTGGATTCCATTAGCTGGATTTACGCTTCAGCCGTCAGAGTTCGCCAAGTTTGCACTGGTCTTGTGGTTGTCGGGCTACATGGTGCGTCATGGCGAGGAGTTGCGGACGGCTCTCAGGGGGTTACTCAAGCCCATTTCGGTGCTGGTTTTATTTGCGCTGTTGTTGTTGTCCGAGCCTGATTTTGGCGCAACCGTCATCATCTTAGGGACCGCGTTTGGCATGTTGTTTATGGGCGGCGCGCGCCTTATTTACGTACTTGGTTTGGTGCTGTCAGCGGTCGCGATTATGGCGGGCATGATTCTTATGGCGCCCTATCGCATGCAGCGGCTAATGGCGTATCAAGACCCCTGGAGCGATCCGTTTGGCAGCGGTTTCCAGCTCATACAGTCGCTTATCGCCTACGGGCGGGGGGAGTGGCTGGGTGTGGGGCTGGGTAATAGCGTTCAGAAGCTCTTTTACTTGCCTGAGGCGCACACCGACTTTGTTTTTTCAATTTGGGCCGAGGAAACAGGTCTCGTAGGCGCTGTAGCGGTGATCATCCTGTTCGCAGTGTTTGTCGGTCGTATTGTGTTTATGGGGTATCGCTTTCTGCTGGAAAGTCGCGAATTCGAGGCCTATTGCTGTTTTGGTTTCGCGCTTGTTTTCGCCGGTCAAGCATTCGTCAACATGGGCGTGAGCTCAGGGCTGCTCCCAACCAAAGGGCTAACGCTTCCGTTTATTAGTTACGGTGGTAATAGCCTGATGATGAGCTGTATCACGGTGGGTCTCTTGCTGAAGTTAGAGCGGAGTCACGTTGCAGCGACGACCAAAGTTCAGGCTAGGAGAAGGTTGCCATGAGCTCGTCGACGCACAGCGCTATGATCATGGCGGGTGGCACCGGCGGCCACGTCTACCCGGGTCTCGCGGTTGCGAGCGAGTTGCGCGAAGCGGGCTGGCGAGTTTCGTGGATAGGAACAGCCCGAGGACTTGAGGCTCGCGTGGTACCCGTGAGTGGCATGACACTGCACACCCTGACCACCCTAGGTTTGCGTGGGAAGGGCATTCTTTCAAGGCTCAAAGGCGTCTTTTCTCTTCTCTTTGCGTGCCTTCAGGCACTCGGTCTCTTACTGCGACATCGACCGACTTTAGTGATTGGTTTCGGTGGGTATGCGGCAGGACCTGCCGGCGCTGTGGCCACAATCTTGCGTATTCCTGTCCTTATTCACGAGCAAAATGCCGTTGCCGGGACCACCAATCGATTGCTTGCTCGAGGCGCTTGCCGTGTAATGGCCGGGTTTGAGGGGGCCTTTGCGTTGCCTGCTCAGTCGTTGGTGACCGGTAACCCCTTGCGTGCAGAACTGTGTCAGCAGCCTCAAAAAACCTATCCACAGTCAATGTTTACTCCCGAGCGCCCATTGCGTATCGCCATCTTGGGTGGAAGTCAGGGGGCGCTGGCCCTGAACAAGGGATGTCCTGATGCGTTTGCTGCACTCCCGACAGAGGTGCTGGCGGCGCTTGACGTAAAACACCAATGCGGCGCACAGCATCTGGACGTCACTCAAGACGCCTGGGCCTCAGTCGAGATGCGCAATGTCGACGTAATGCCCTTTGTCGAGGACATGGCATCATTGTACGCGTGGGCGGACCTTGCGATTTGTCGTGCAGGCGCTCTGACGGTTAGCGAGCTTGCCGTCACTGGAACACCCAGTCTTTTGGTCCCGCTGCCACAGGCAATCGACAACCATCAGATGAAAAATGCTGAAGTCCTGTTTGAGGCCGGCGGTGCGTGTATTCTGCCGCAGTCCTCGCTTACCGATACCACGCTTGCTCGGTTTATAAACGACATTATCAATGACGCAGCGCGCCTGAGCATCATGTCAGAATGTGCGCGCGCGTGGTCCAAACCAAACGCCACTCGGGACGTTGTGTTAGTCGCACAGGAGGTGGCGTGTGGCTGAAGCCGTTTTGACACGTGAACCCATGATGCGTCGGATTCAGCGCATTCATTTTGTAGGCATTGGCGGCTCGGGCATGAGCGGTATTGCGGAAGTGCTTGCCGGCTTGAACTATCAGGTGTCCGGCTCCGACATCGCTGAGAATTCATCGATTGATCGACTGCGCGGTTTGGGTGTTTTGGTTACCATAGGCCACAGAGCCTCGCAGGTTGAGGGGGCTCATGTTTTGGTCGTGTCCTCCGCAATTAATGAGTCTAATCCGGAGGTTAAGGCGGCCAAAGACTTGCGAATCCCCATTGTACCCCGGGCAGAAATGCTGGCGGAACTGATGCGCTATCGATTCAGTGTCGCCGTTGCAGGGACCCACGGTAAAACCACGACGACCAGTCTTATTGCGTCACTGATGGCTGAGGCGGGTCTGGATCCGACCTTCGTCATTGGTGGGGTGCTCAATAATTTGGGCACCAATGCGCAGCTCGGTGCGAGTGAGTATTTGGTGGTCGAAGCCGACGAGAGTGACGCGTCGTTTTTACACTTGTTGCCCATGATGTCGGTGATCACGAATGTCGAGCCCGATCACATGGAGCATTACGAGGGTGATGTTCGCGCGTACAAGCAAGCCTTTGTCGAATTTCTCCATAACCTGCCGTTTTACGGCGTGGCGCTGGTGTGTCTTGACGATTCCGGTGTGCGTGAGTTGTTGCCCAGTATCACGCGGCAAGTCGTCACCTATGGTTTCTCTGACGATGCGGACTACCGTCTAGAAGCACTGCGGTTTTCGGGAACCCAAAGCCAATTCACCCTGCACCGCAAGGCAACGGGTGACGCATTGGCATTGATGCTACCGATGCCAGGCGTTCATAACGCCCTCAATGCGGCCGCGGCCGTTGCCGTTTGTTCTGAGTTGGGCGTTAGCGATGACGCGCTCACCCGTGGCCTCAAGTCTTTTGAGGGTGTTGGACGTCGCTTTTCGGTGTTGGGTGATATTACGTGGCAAGGTGGCCACGCGCTGTTAGTCGACGACTACGGACACCATCCCACGGAGCTAAAGGCCACGATTCTTGCGGCGCGAGAAGCGTACCCTGATCGGCGACTCGTTATGGTCTTCCAGCCTCATCGATACAGTAGAACGCGGGACTGTTACGACGAGTTTGTCGATGTACTGTCGTCAGTAGACGCACTTGTACTCCTCGACGTCTACGCGGCGGGCGAGGAAGAAATTGTCGGCGCGGACAGTCGAGCACTGGCCCGTAGCATCCGCCAGATGGGTTTTATCGACCCTGTTCTGTTGAGCGACAACGGCCAGTTACCGAGCCGATTGATTAAGTTCCTCACGAACAACGATGTCCTTGTGATGCAAGGTGCCGGCAATATTGGCCGCTTGGCTCGCATGCTCTCTGAAGCGACGTCCCTGGAGGCGCTGTCATGAGCCCTGATCTACAGGGAACGCATGTCACCGTTCTAATGGGCGGGACCTCGGCAGAGCGTGAGGTCTCTCTGAAAAGCGGTGCTGCGGTGGCGAACGCGCTCACACTTGAGGGGGTCCGCGTCACCCGCCTCGATACGGCAACCCCAAACTGGCATCAAGACCTGCCGTCGGACACCTTCGTTTTTAATTTACTTCACGGCGCAGGTGGAGAGGATGGTCGTGTTCAAGGGCTTCTGGAAACGCTGGGTGTCGCGTACTCAGGTTCCGGGGTGCTGGGCAGCGCACTGAGCATGGACAAGGTAAAGACCAAACAGGTCTGGAAAAGCCTTGATCTGCCTACACCGGCCTTTGAAATTATCGACGAGCACAGTGACTTAGCAGCTGTGATTGCACGTCTGAATTCGGTGTTTGTAAAGCCAATTTCAGAGGGGTCTTCTGTCGGAATGGCCGCGGCAAGCGACGCGGAGTCATTACGGGTGGCTCTCATTGAGGCGCAAAAATCCGGCGTTCCTGTTATGGCGGAACAGTTTGTCAGTGGCGAGGAGTACACGGTTGCGATCCTTCATGGACGCTCGCTACCGCCAATTAAGATTACGCCTGAGTCTGCATTTTACGACTACAACGCGAAGTATGTGTCGGGGACGACGCGCTTCGAGTGTCCAGCACCGTTGAGCGTCGAGGAGACACAAACGCTGCAGGCGTTGGCCTTCGCGGCATTTGTCGCCTCGGGCGCGGAAGTGTGGGGGCGTGTCGACATGATTCGTGGTGCAGACGGTTGGCAGTTGCTGGAGGTCAATACAGTTCCCGGTATGACAGACCACAGCCTTGTTCCCAAGGCTGCTGAGGCCGCAGGTATACGCTTTATTGATCTGCTCGATGAAATTTATTTGGGGTCTAGGGAGTTGCGTTATGCCGCGTGAAATTACTCGACAACCCAAAGGGTCAGTGGGTACGCGCTGGGAGCGCTTTCTTCGCAGTGTCAAGCGCATCATCACTGCCGTAACTTTTATTGTCATCGCTGCAGTTGCAGGGCTTTTGACACAACGCGCTACCGATATGCCAGTGCAAGAAATTGCGATTTTGGGGGACATGCAACACGTGTCTCGCGCCACGGTGGAGGCAGTTATTGGCCCGCACGTGAGCGAGGGCTTCCTGTTGACAGATCTCGGTGAGATTCGCACAGACCTTGAGGCTCTGCCTTGGGTGTTTGAGGTCAAGGTGCGTCGAGAGTGGCCGGGTACTGTTCACGTGCACGTTACCGAAGAGCAGCCTATCGCACGTTGGGGCGAGGCGGCCTATATCAATCAGTACGGTGTCGTCTTTGATGGTGCATCTTTCGATCGGTACTCCGAACTGCCTCAGTTGTGGAGCGAGCACAGTACACCCGTCGCGCTCATTGAACAGTTTAAGTTGTTTCAGATGTTGTTGACGCCCCACGGTTTGGGTATCGCGGTTCTCAAAGAAGATCGATTGGGACAAATATCAGCTGAGCTCACTGATGGGACAAGCGTGCAGTTTGGCGACAAGGACTTCGCGCAGCGTGTGCGTCGTTTTGCTGTATTGCTCTCTCAGGGGACTCAAGACAACTCGATTACAAGAATAGATTTTCGGTACGAGCGCGGAGCAGCGGTTCTGCGCCAGCAAAAGCAATTTGCAGTGACCACAGTAGCCCAAGAGCGAGGAGGTCGGTAATGACAGCGAATGAAGAGAAACGAATGATCGTTGGACTGGATATAGGAACGTCCAAGGTGGTTGCTGTAGTCGGTGAAGTTGATGCTGACGGAACGATTGATATTGTCGGCATTGGGTCTCATCCGTCCAAGGGACTCAAAAAGGGCGTTGTCGTGAACATTGAGTCGACCGTCAATGCTATTCAACGAGCGGTGGAAGAAGCCGAGCTGATGGCCGGCTGCCAGATTCACTCGGTGTATGTTGGGATTGCCGGCAACCATATTCGATCGATGAATTCTCACGGTATTGTCGCGATTAAAGACCGTGAAGTGGAGCGCGCCGATATTTCGCGTGTGATTGATGCCGCGCAAGCGGTTGCAATACCGGCAGACCAGAAAATTCTCCACGTACTCCCGCAGGAGTTCGTGATTGATAATCAAGGCGGCATTAAAGAGCCACTCGGCATGTCAGGTGTTCGCCTCGAAGCCAAGGTCCACCTGGTGACTTGCGCTGAAACGGCCGCACAAAATATTGAAAAATGTGTTCAGCGGTGCGGCCTGGAGGTGGACGCCATTGTCCTTGAGCAGCTGGCATCGAGTTACTCGGTGATTACTGATGACGAGCGTGACCTCGGTGTATGCATGGTCGATATTGGCGGTGGGACATCTGACATTGCCATCTTCACTGAGGGCTCTATTCGCCACACAGGGGTTATTCCCATCGCTGGCGATCAAGTCACGAGTGATATTGCAATGGCCTTACGCACACCGACCCAGCACGCAGAGGAAATAAAAATTCGATACGCCTGTGCGCTCGCTCAGCTCACAGGGCCTGACGAAACCATTAAGGTTCCCAGCGTGGGCGATCGCCCGCCACGCGATCTGTCGCGTCAGTCTTTGGCGGAGGTTGTAGAACCTCGCTACGACGAACTGTTCACGCTCATCCAGGGTGAGACGCGACGGTCCGGTTTTGAAGACCTCATACCCGCTGGCATCGTGCTGACCGGCGGGACTTCCAAAATGGAGGGCGTGGTGGAACTTGCTGAAGAGATTTTTCACATGCCGGTACGAGTCGGTGCGCCGCAGTACACGCGTGGTATGCACGACATTATTCGCAATCCGATTTACGCAACAGCCGTAGGTCTGCTGCTGTCGGGTGCAAAAGAACTTCATGACGGGGCGCAGCTTGCTGCGGGTCGCAAGAAGACCAGCGGTCTGCTGGGTGGGTTGCGCAATTGGTTTGGACGCAACTTTTAAAAGAGTAAGGGGATATTCGGGGAGCCGAATAATTTCAAACGGGGAGAAATAAAATGTTTGAACTAGTAGACAATGCACCGCAAAACGCGGTTATCAAGGTGATTGGTGTTGGCGGCGGCGGCGGTAATGCGGTTCGTCACATGATCGAGCACGATATTGAAGGCGTCGACTTCATTTGCGCCAATACGGACTCGCAAGCGCTGGCAGACATCGACTCAAAAACGATTCTGCAACTGGGTAACACCATTACTAAGGGACTGGGTGCAGGAGCCAATCCGGAAATTGGTCGTGCGGCCGCACTCGAAGACAGAGATCGAATTGCCGAGTCTTTGCAGGGCGCGGATATGGTTTTTGTCACTGCTGGAATGGGTGGCGGTACTGGCACGGGTGGCGCGCCTATTGTCGCGGAGGTTGCGCGTGACATGGGTATCTTGACGGTGGCAGTTGTCACTCGACCGTTCAGCTTTGAGGGCCGAAAGCGTTTGACCATTGCAGATCAAGGTCTCAAAGAACTTGAACAGCACGTTGACTCACTGATTACTGTCCCCAACGAGAAATTGCTCGAAGTTATGGGCAAAAACACCAGCTTGTTGGATGCGTTCAAAGAGGCCAATGACGTGCTCTTTGGGGCAGTCCAGGGTATCGCGGACCTGATTATCCGTCCCGGCATGATCAACGTCGATTTCGCCGACGTGAAGACTGTGATGTCAGAAATGGGTTCAGCAATGATGGGTACGGGTGCCGCTACCGGTGAGGGTCGTGCTCGTGAGGCGGCTGAACGCGCCATCAACAGCCCACTGTTGGACGACATAGACCTCAGCGGAGCCAAGGGTCTCCTGGTAAACATTACAGCAGGTCTTGATCTGTCGCTCGGCGAGTTCTCAGAAGTCGGTGAAGCGATTGAGGAGATTGCCTGTGATGACGCGACGGTTGTTATTGGTACAGTGATTGATCCAACCATGGCCGATGAGCTCAAAGTAACTGTCGTGGCCACTGGGCTGGGTGTGGAGCAGAGCCGACCTGTCTTGAAAAAGGTCGAGCCACTGGCGCCGATGCGTTCCGCAACATCGACGTCAGCGGCCTATGAGGGGTATGATCTGCCTCCAGCGAAGCGCCAGCGCGCTGCTGTGACTACTCATTCTGGGCAAGCGGTTGCGGTCGAGGAAAGTAGCGAAGAGGGATATTTCGATATTCCGGCGTTTCTGCGGCGCCAAGCCGACTAACGCGGTGCGAGGGAGTGGTTGGAAAGAGAGCTTAGGGCTCTCGGGCTGACTGCCCCCTGAAAAAAGGCAAAGGAATGATACGACAGCGAACATTACGAAATTCGATCAAGGCCACCGGTGTTGGTTTGCACACCGGCGACAAAGTGCTGCTGACACTCTGCCCTGCACCCGTCGATACGGGCATCGTTTTTCGCCGAACTGACCTCAACCCTGTGGCCGAGATCCCCGCTCGTGCCGACTTGGTTGGCGAGACGACGCTGTCGACCTGCCTCATTCACGGTGATGCCCGCGTTTCAACTGTCGAGCACCTGCTCTCTGCGATGGCCGGATTGGGTGTCGATAACGCGTACGTCGACGTGACCGCCCCTGAAATCCCCATTATGGACGGTAGCGCGGCCCCCTTTGTCTTTTTATTGCAGTCAGCAGGGATCGTAGAACAACACGCTGCGAAAAAATTTATTCGTGTTAGAAAAGAAGTCACCGTGACCGACGGCGACAAGACCGCCAGTTTTTTGCCGCTCGAGGGATTTAAGATTTCGTTTGGCATCGATTTTGATCATCCAGTGTTTAAGCACCGGGCCGCAACCACCGAGATTGATTTTTCCACGACGTCTTTCGTCCGCGAGGTCAGTCGCGCAAGAACGTTTGGCTTTGTTGAGGAAATTGAGTACCTGCGCTCAAAGGGACTCGCGCGTGGGGGCAGCATGGACAACGCCGTCGTCATCGACGACTACAAGGTCTTGAACCATGGTGGTCTTCGTTACGACGATGAGTTTGTGAAGCACAAAGTGCTCGATGCCATTGGCGACCTGTATTTACTGGGGTATAGCTTGATCGGTGAATACCGTGCCTTCAAGTCAGGCCATGCACTCAACAACCACGCGCTGCGCACCTTAATTGCAAATAAGGACGCGTGGGAGATGGTCACCTTTGAAGACGTCGAACAGGCCCCGATTTCCTATCAGCAGCCGTTTTTGACTTACGCGCCAACTTAATCGTGGCTGAGATCACAGCCGAGTCCAACCTACTTTCTTAGGACTTGTATCTCTGGCATAGTGGCGCGGTTAACGTTAGCGATTGTGTCACCTTTGAAATTCATACTGATAAAGAACGAAGGCCCCTCTAAAACCGTCGAAATTGGTCGATGGACGCGGGTCGTTGTGTCTGCGATTTTGATTGGTTTGCCGGTGACTTTGGCGGGACTGAGCTACGAGTTCGGCGTAAAAAAAGGGGTTTCCAAAACACAGGCGGCCGAAGAGACTTTGGCTGCAGAGGAAGCGCGCGAGCGCGCCGAGGCCTTGGCTGATCTCGCGGTTGAGGCGGAGAGACGGCTGCAGTCCATGACCCTGCTCCTGGCTGAGTTACAAAGCCGGGTTACGCGTCTCGATGCGGTGGGTATAAACCTCACACAAAGCGCGGGCTTGGAACCTGGTGAATTTAACTTCAACGCGCCTCCCGCTTTGGGTGGTCCGCTGATGACGTCGCAGGACGACGCACGTGAATTAATTCCTGCGCTTGAGGGAGAGCTATTCGCCTTGAGCACAGCCTTGGACGATCGCGAGGTTCAACTCGATATATTGTCCGAGTTGATTCAGGGCGAGCAGGTTAAAAGCGATGCGACACCTGCAGGCCGCCCCATCTTGTCGGGATGGCTGTCGTCTCGATACGGCAGTCGTATCGATCCATTCAGTGGGAAAAAAGCGTGGCATGAAGGCATCGATTTCGCGGGACGCGAGGGTGCACAGATCGTCGCGGTGGCCAGTGGTGTTGTCAGCTGGAGCGGCGAGCGTGCGGGCTACGGTAAAATGGTCGAGGTCGCACACGGCGATGGTGTGATCACGCGTTATGCCCATAACCAAGAAAATCGCGTCAAAGTCGGTGACATGGTTCGCCGTGGTGACGTGGTTGCGCTCATGGGAAACAGTGGCCGTTCTACGGGTCC
>CAYVQI010000056.1:0-12300 GCA_964454155.1 uncultured Alteromonadaceae bacterium
ACCCAGTAATTTGATTTACCTCGACGGGGAGCCGGATCACAAAATCAGTAACACCAATTTTGTTGATCATTTGGAATCCGTTATCCGCAAGCGTGCTGAGAACCTGGAAGCCCAGCGTGCCCGAGAAGAAGCGGACATTATTTCCAGCAGTCACTAGGACGCACAGTTAATGAGTCAGTACCGCGCTGTTCGGGGAATGGTTGATGTTCTTCCCGATGAAACTCCGTTGTGGCAGATGCTTGAGCAAACTGCGCGCGATGTGATTGGCGCGCACGGCTATTCTGAAATTCGAACACCGCTGGTTGAAAGAACGGATCTTTTTGCGCGGTCCATTGGCGAAGTCACCGATATTGTTGAAAAAGAAATGTACTCCTTTGCGGACCGCAATGATGAGGGCCTCTCTCTGCGTCCCGAGGGCACGGCAAGCACTGTTCGAGCAATGGTGCAGCATAATTTAATCCAGTCAGCCCAACGGGTTTGGTACATGGGGCCGATGTTCCGCTACGAGCGGCCACAAAAGGGCCGTCAGCGCCAATTTCACCAGCTCGGTGTAGAGGCATTTGGTGTGCCGACGCCCGATCAAGACGCCGAGCTTTTGTTGCTCTGTCGTCAATGGTGGAAACGACTCGGTATTGACGATGTTGTGACCTTGGAACTCAACACCATCGGCAGTGCTGAGTCTCGGCACGCTTACAAACAGGCGCTGACCGCGTATCTGCGACAGCACGTCGAGGCGCTGGACGAGGACAGTCAGCGTCGACTCGAGACTAATCCGTTACGTATTTTGGACACTAAATCTGCTGCTACGCAAAATGTAGTCGCTGGTGCGCCCGCAATGGCGGCGTTCCTTGATGACGAATCGAAGGCGCATCACGATCAGTTGTGCGAACTACTGGGGCAGGCAGGGCTGTCTTTTGTTGCCAATCCAAACCTCGTGCGCGGCCTCGATTACTACAACAAGACCGTTTTTGAGTGGACCACTGACCGACTCGGTGCGCAGGCGACGGTTTGTGGCGGTGGACGGTACGACGGCATGGTCGCTCAATTTGGTGGTAAGGCGACGCCGGCGGCGGGATTCGCCGCGGGACTGGAGCGTCTTGTCATGCTGTTGCAAAGCCTCGAGGTTGATGCATCAGACCATCCGGATCTTTACGTCATCAGCGCGGATTCAAGTGCACTTAGCCAAGCGATGCTAGAGGCAGATAGAATACGCGCTGAATTTCCGGGTTTGCGTGTTGTCCAACACCTCGGTGGGGGCAGTCTGAAAAGTCAATTTAAGCGAGCGGACAAGAGTGGCGCCTCATGGGCCATGGTGTATGGTCCAGACGAACTGGCGCAAGGGACAGTGACTGTGAAGCCCCTGCGAACAAACGAAGAACAGACGAGCCTCGACAGAGGTTCATTGAATAATTTTTTACACCGGTTAGAACGACTGGCGAGCGATATTGAGGAGTAGGGAGTGGCTGATCACCTTCAAGAGGAAGAGCAGTTAGATGCGATTAAGCAGTGGTGGGACGAAAACCGTGTCTCAGTCATTGCGGCCGTTGTGCTGACAATCGGTGGGTCGTTTGGGTGGTCTCAGTATCAAGACCATACGGTGAGCACAGCAGATGCTGCTGCAAATGCTTACGATGAGGTACTCCAGTTAAAGCTTTCTGGCGAGTCTGCAGAACAACTTGCGACGCTGAGCCGCGGTCTACGCGAGCGTCATGCTGGTGACGCGTTTGCTGACTTCGCGTCGCTTCAGGTGGCCTCTGCTGCTGTTGAGGCTGGAGATCTTGCGCTGGCAGAGCGTGAGCTCGAGTCGGTCATGGCCAGTGTTGATCTTGAGACAACGGTCGGGCAACTGGCCCAGCTGCGACTTGCTCGAGTGCTCGCTGCAAATGGTAACGAGGCTCGTGCGATTGCTATTTTAGAGTTAGGTAGCGATTCATTCCCGGCCAGTTATGCACAAGCGCTGGGGGATGTTCACCTCGCGGCAGGTCGACAGGCACAGGCGCTGGAGGCTTATCGCACAGCGCAAACAGCGTCGCTATCACTGGGGGGTCAATTGGGCCTCGTTGACCTCAAGGTCAGTGGCTTGGCGCTGAGAGAAGTCAACGAATCTACTGAGGTAAATCAGTAATGAAGCTATGGCGTCTGCTGATTATCAGCGTCTCAGTGGTCACGCTCAGTGGCTGTAATACCCTCCAGGGTTGGTTTAACTCTGATGACGGTGAGGATCTGACTGCCCCCGTTGAGCTCGAGCGAATTGATGCAACGGTAAAACTCAATAAACAGTGGTCAATCAGTATTGGGGACGGACAGGGCAATGGGTTTTATAGAATTACGCCGGTACTTGAGAACGGTGTCATTTACGCCGCCTCTAGCGATGGTGAAGTTGCGGCAATTGATGCGATAGACGGTAATCGACTATGGCGCGTTGAATTGGACCGGCCACTCTCCGGCGGCGTGGGTTACCACAACGACAGTGTGTATCTCGGTGGTGCTGATGGCTCAGTGCTGCAACTGTCGGCACGAGATGGTCAAGTTTTATGGGAAGCGGCCGTGTCCGGCGAAGTTCTCGCCGCACCCGCAGTCTCAGACGACTGGGTCATTGTTCAGACTTACGACGGTAAGCTTTTGGGCTTTGAGGCCGGTGCTGACGAGCCGACATGGACCTTTACGAGCGACGTCCCGGTGCTGACGTTGCGAGGAACTTCAACACCTATTTTATTGGGTAATAACGCGATTGCTGGATTTGGCGACGGTAAGGTCATTGCCGTCGATGTGGATTCAGGAAACGTCAGCTGGGAGTCTCGAATTGGTGTTCCACAAGGCAGTTCTGAGATCGATCGAATCGTCGATATCGACGGCACGATCACTCAGCAAGGCGTTGAGTTGTTCGTGTCGAGCTATCAGGGACGTGTTGCGGCCTTGGATACGCGCACCGGACGAAAACTATGGCAGCAGAACGTGTCCTCGGTCACCGGGACGCACGTGGGTTTCGGCAATGTTTACGTGACCGACGTGGACGGGACTGTCAGCGCATTTCTGCGCAATGGGCAGGGCGTACGCTGGCAAAACATTGAACTGGGTTATCGTGAACTGTCCAGACCGACCCCAATCAATAGTTACGTCGCTACTGTCGACTACGACGGCTACCTGCACTTATTGTCGCAAGTTGACGGTACCATTGCTGGCCGAGCGAAAGTCGGCGGGAGTGCGGCTCGGGCAGACATGATCTCTGACAACGGTCGACTGTACGTCTATACCGACAGCGGCCAACTCCTCGCCTTTGAGTTAGAGGTTCTAGACTAAGCCAATGTTACCCGTCATTGCGTTGGTTGGACGCCCTAATGTGGGCAAATCAACGCTCTTTAATCAACTCACGAAGTCTCGTGATGCACTTGTCGCGAATCTTTCGGGTCTCACTCGTGATCGTCAGTACGGTGAAGGTCGCTGTGATGAGCAGCGGTTCATTGTGATTGATACTGGGGGTATCACCGGCGAAGAAGTGGGCATAGACGCCGCGATGGCGGCGCAATCACTGGCGGCCATTGACGAGGCCGATATCGTTTTGTTGATGGTCGATGGTCGCGCAGGACTGCAAGTGGGTGACCAAGCGCTCGTTCGTTTGCTGCGCAACCGCAGCAAGCCGTTTGAATTGGTGGTGAATAAAATTGACGGAGTGGGAGAGGACGTAGCAGCGGCGGACTTCCACGGGCTGGGCGTCAGTGGGTTGCATACGATTGCAGCGACGCACAACCGTGGTGTGCGTGCAATGATTGCTGAGGTCATGGAACCGTTTGGCGAGACTCACAGCGAGACCGACGAGCTAGGCGGGGGTATTCGTGTTGCGGTTGTCGGTCGTCCAAACGTTGGTAAATCAACGCTGGTAAACAGGCTTTTAGGTGAAGATCGCGTTGTGGTCTTCGATGAGCCCGGTACGACTCGTGACAGTGTTTTCATTGAATATGAGCGACACGGGCACGCCTATACCTTGATCGATACTGCAGGCGTTAGGCGTCGAAAGAACGTCAAAGAAACCGTCGAAAAGTTTTCGATTGTCAAAACGTTGAAAGCCATTGATCAGGCCAATGTGGTCATCTTACTGATGGACTCTCGCGAGGGCGTTGTCGAGCAAGATCTTCATTTATTGGGACAGTGCATCGAAGCAGGCCGGGGTCTTGTTGTTGCGCTTAACAAATGGGATGGCATGGAGGCTGATGAGCGTGAGCGTGTGAAAGTCGAGCTTCAGCGGCGCTTGATTTTCGTAGATTACGCCGACATTCATTTTATTTCTGCCCTGCACGGGACCGGTGTGGGGCATTTGTACGATTCAATTCATGGAGCTTACGAGTCGGCCACGCGCAAACTGACAACGCCAAGATTGACCAAATTACTTGAGGATGTCGTCGGGAGCCATCCCCCTCCTATGGTCGGTGGTCGTCGCGTGAAGCTTCGATACGCCCACATGGGCGGGCATAATCCGCCGAGAATCGTGATCCACGGGAACTCCACTGACAACTTACCCCAAAGTTATGTGCGTTACTTGGAGAACGCCTTCCGCCGTGAGCTTGACCTGACCGGAACGCCGATTCGGATTGAATTGAGAACAGGAGATAATCCCTACGCAGGCCGAAAGAACAAACTGAGTGAGCGTCAGGTTCAGCGCCGAAAACGGCTCGTATCCCACATCAAGAAAGCGGACAAGAAGAAGAAAAATAAAAAGACGCAGTAACGTTAAAAAAATCCAAAATATCCGCACATTTATTCGCCTAAATTATGAGCGAGATATAAGTCATTTATTTCACAAATAAACCCAACTCCCACATAGTGTGCAGCCTAAATCTGACATTACGTGACGTAGAGGTGTGTTGTGAGCAATTACCTAGAGCAAGTTGAGAATTTGGCGGGTCTGGCAACAGCCGCCAATGGTGTGAGTGCAGAGCAAGCAGTGCGCATGCGTCTGCAAAATCAGTTCAAGACGGGGCTGGATGTGGCGCGTTATACCGCAGACATTATGCGACGCGATCTTGATGCCTACGATGCGGATACGTCTCAGTACACGCAATCGTTGGGGTGCTGGCATGGATTTATTGGCCAACAGAAAATGATCGCGATAAAAAAGCATTTCGGTGATACCCGTCGCCGTTACCTCTATTTGTCCGGCTGGATGATTGCGGCGCTGCGGTCGGAATTTGGTCCCTTGCCGGATCAGTCAATGCACGAAAAGACATCAGTGCCATCGCTCATTGAAGAGCTTTATACGTTTTTACGTCAGGCTGATGCTCGTGAGCTTGGTGGTCTGTTTCGTCAACTCGATGCAGCGCGCAACGAGAATAATGACGTTCAAACCCGAGCGATTATGAATCAGATCGATAATTTCCAGACACATGTAGTGCCGATCATTGCAGACATCGATGCTGGATTTGGTAATGAGGAAGCGACTTATCTGCTCGCCAAGAAGATGATCGAGGCGGGTGCTTGCGCAATTCAAATTGAAAATCAGGTCTCTGATGAGAAGCAGTGCGGGCACCAGGATGGAAAGGTCACGGTCCCCCACGCTGACTTTCTCGCGAAGATTCGCGCGGTTCGCTACGCGTTCATAGAACTTGGTGTTGAAAATGGCGTTATTGTCGCGCGGACAGATTCTCTCGGAGCCGGCCTGACCAAGCAAATTGCAGTCACAAATGAGCCGGGTGACCTTGGTGATTTATACAACAGCTTTATCGACGGTGACGTGGTGCAAAGTGCTAACGATTTGGCCAACGGCGACGTAGTGATGAAAGCCAATGGCGAGCTGATTCGTCCAAAGCGTCTCGCGTCTGGATTGTTCCGCTTCAAGCCCAACACGGGTGAGGATCGTGTCGTTCTTGACTGTATTACGTCACTCCAAAACGGCGCGGACCTACTATGGATCGAAACAGAAAAGCCTCACGTCGGGCAGATTGCGCAAATGGTGAACCGAATTCGTGAGGAAGTACCGACCGCGAAACTGGTTTACAACAACAGCCCTTCGTTTAACTGGACGTTAAATTTCCGCCAGCAGGTCTTTGATATTTGGGCAGAAGAAGGGCGTGATGTCTCCGCGTATACGCGTGACGAATTGATGGCAGCTCACTATGACGAGACTGAGCTTGGGCTTGAGGCAGATCGCAAAATTCAGTCCTTCCAGGCTGACGCCGCCCGTGAAGCTGGTATTTTCCATCACTTGATTACGTTGCCAACGTATCACACGGCGGCACTGTCCACGGATAACCTAGCCAAAGAGTACTTTGGTGACGCGGGCATGCTGGGCTACGTTGCCGGTGTTCAGCGGAAAGAGATTCGTCAGGGCATCGCCTGTGTGCGGCATCAAAATATGGCGGGCTCGGATATGGGTGACGATCATAAGGAGTACTTTTCAGGTGATGCGGCGCTTAAAGCGGGTGGTGCGGACAATACAATGAATCAATTCGGGTAAACATGCCGAATGAGTGGCTAGCGCCCGGTCATTTGACTGGGCTTTTTTTTGCCTGTGACTTGCCAAAGTGCGCCGACCAAAGCAAAGTTCCAAAATGAAATGGGAAAACATAGATCAACAGGTTTGCTCAGTCGCTCGCGCACTGTCAATTGTGGGTGAGCGGTGGACGTTGCTCATTATTCGCGATGCGTTTAAAGGCACTCGACGATTTGAAGGGTTTCATAAAAACTTAGGTGTCACACGGCACAGACTGACGGAGCGTCTCACGATGTTGGTTGACTCGGGGGTCATGACGAAAGTGCCGTACCGGACGAATCCCGAGCGCTTTGAATACCGCCTGACGCGGATGGGACTGGGTCTTTATCCCGTTTTAATGAGCTTTAGTCACTGGGGCGATCAATGGTTGGCGGATGAAAATGGACCTCCGATGACGTATTGGCACAGTCGATGTGCCAGTGGATGTGATCCGCAACTAGCCTGTAGCGGCTGTGGCGAGCCTCTGCGTCCGGAAGAGGTGTCTGCCAAGCTAGGCACTGAGTTGAGTGAATATGTGGCACACTTAGAACGTCAGGGTTTGCCCGCGCCCAGCGATAGCGAGTTGCCCAGGCAAGCGGGTGAATACCGTTTAGCCCAGAATAAAAAGGAACGAGGAATATGAATCAGCAAGCGAACAATCTGATTATGAATGCTGACGAGAACATGGGTAATGTTGAGCGTACCCCCCATGAAGAGCAGCTATTCCGCAAGCAACGTTTATCGGCTGCGCTGCGTATCTTTGGGCGTTTCGGCTTCGATGAGGGGGTCGCGGGCCATATTACCGTCCGAGATCCACTGGATCCTGAGACATTTTGGGTCAACCCAATGGGGCGGTCATTTAAAATGATGCGTGTATCGGACCTTATCCGTGTCGATCACGATGGAAATATTGTCGAGGGAAGCGGCATTTTAAATGGTGCCGCCTTTACCATTCACAGCCAGATTCATGCGGCCCGTCCCGACGTGACAGCGGCAGCACATGCCCATTCTATTTACGGAAAAACCTGGTCGACGCTTGGACGGCTGCTCGATCCGCTGACCCAAGACGCGTGCGCTTTTTATGACGATCACGCTTTGTTAGACGACTACACGGGTGTTGTTGTCGATATGGACGAGGGTGAGCGTCTTGCGAAGACTCTGGGAGAGGGTAAGGCCATTATTTTGAAAAATCACGGGCACCTCACTGTCGGGCAGTCCATTGAAGAGGCGACGTGGTGGTATGTGACGATGGAGCGTTCATGCCAAGCACAGCTGATGGCTGAGGCGGTCGGTGATACAAAACCTATTCCGCATGAAATGGCGCTACACACACAAAAGCAAGTGGGAAGTACGCTTGCAGGTTGGTTTAGTGGGCAGCCACTCTTTGACGTCATTTTGAATGAGCAACCACAACTTTTAGACTGACAGGTGGTGGGTGTTTTGCATGTCGACTGGCGTACTAGACTGATGCAGTAAAATGGGGTCGATTGAACGCGCTCAACAAGACTGCAAGGTTAAGCGTTTGAACCGCTAGTAAAGGGTAATGAATTGCCTGAACGAGCGTCGGTGGGTCATCGGTTCCGAGCGAGTGGCGCGCCCATTGATAGAACGCGGCTGCAAAAGCAAGACCGAGGAGCGCCCCGACTGACTTTCCAATATCTACGATCTTGAGTTGATCCTTCGCGATGAGCAGGGTTTCAAATCGAACGAGGTAGCTCCCGAAAATCAGTGCGACCTGAAAACCCAGATAAATACCTGCGGCTAACGCAAAGCCCGGTGGGTAGAGCAGAATGGCGATGACGCTAATGAGTGCGACGACCTCCACAGTGATCGAGATTCGAAAAAACCACTTTAGATTAAATAGCCGAGAGTAGGCCAGTGCCACCACGGACGTACCGATACTAAATCCTATGCCCCCTGCAGAGAAAATTTCAGGCGCCAAGGGCGTCATTAAGCCAACGTAGGCAGTACCCCAAACCCCTTGGAAAAATGCATTGATGGATTTATAAGCAATGAATCGATTAAGACGAATGGCCCTGTGGGTCGCCTCCGCCATTTAGTAGTCGACGCCTTTCCGCGCTTTAACGCCCGCGTTGAAGGCATGCTTTATATCTTTTACTTCTGAGACGGTGTCTGCCAAGTTTTGCAGTGCTGCGCCGCCACCGCGGCCTGTGATGACAACGCTTTGATGCTGCGGTCGTCCATCAACTGTGCTGATGACTTCGGATTCACTGAGGTAACCGAAGGCGAGCATATAGGTGAGTTCATCAAGGATAACGAGATCGTAATTGGGATCCGTCAGCATGCGATGGGCCTCGTGCCAAGTTCGCTGCGCAGCGTCAATATCGGCTTGCCGATCTTGTGTGTCCCAAGTAAATCCCGTACCCATTTGATAAAAATCAGATTGAGGCAGGTTTTCGCGCGCGAAGAGTTCTTCGCCCGATAACTGCTCGCCCTTGATGAACTGCACAATACCGACTCTCTGGCCATAACCCATTGCGCGCATGACCATACCAAATGCTGAGCTGGTTTTGCCTTTACCATTGCCGGTAAGCAACACCACGAGGCTTTTGTCAGTATCCGCAGCAGCGATAGAGGCGTCGACGTTTGTCTTCTGTTTCTCCATCGACGCTTTGTGTTTTGCGTCCTTGTTCATCGAGGATCCTTAAAGCGTAAGATTTATACCCAGATACAGTGCCCGACGAGGGCTGCGATATCCAACAATGTCGGTGTACTTCTCGTTCGCCAGATTTTCCGCTCGAACCGAGACTTTGACATTGTTCGTGATGTCGTAGGCGTAACTCGCATCGACGACCGCGTAGTCCTCTAGGTCGCCCCCAAACTCGTCGACGCGATCTGCGGTCTGACGGGCTGTGAGCATCCAATTTGACCGATCGTCTGTGTAGCGGGCACTCAGTTGAGAAGTCAGACCAGGACGATAGGGCAGGGGCGCGCCCGAAGCATCGTCAGCGTCGAGTTGGGACACAAAACCGCTAATGGTGAACCGATCCGAGAGCTGCCAGGAGGCAGACGCTTCTACGCCGGTTGATTGGCTTTTACCCTGTATCTGTACGTAACCACTGTAGCCCACTAAGTCGAAAATAATCGCATCTGTAATGTCTTGATCGAAGTAGGTGATCTCCCAGACCAACGCACCACTGGTGTCACGCAAGCCGAGTTCCCAGCCTGCGCTTTGCTCTTCTGACAGCGGTTGATCGGCGGCGGGAGCGTAGGCGAAAGGTCCGCTGTTGTAGCCGATTTCATAGGGCGATGGCGCCCTGAATCCGGTGCCCGCGGCCATTTTAAGCACAACACCGTCCAGTGGCGTTTGAGAAAGCGCCGTGACCCTCCAGGAGGTGTGACGACCGAAATCGTCGTTGTCGTCAGACCGGATGCCCGCGGACAGTGTGAGTTGCTCTGATTGGCGTCTCAGATTTATAAAAGTCGCGTTATTGTCGCGCGTGCGTTGATCAGCACCGTCGTCGTACCCCTGTTCATCAAGATCGATCCCTACGGTGAGGCTCAAGTTGTTCGCCAGATTGCGACTGTGCAAGACCGAGATCTGACGATTTTTTCCTTGAGTGCTAAAGCCCACGGTATTTTCTGTTGCATAGGCTCGTTCGCTATTGCTCTCGCTCCATCTGACTTGCGACGATTGGCCCTCGCCAGTGTGCTGAAGCAGTAACGATTGGCTGTCATTTTGATAGTCGTCTCGGCAATCATTACTGGTGGTGAAGTTCGTCATGTAGCACAGATCGTAGTCTGTCTCTGCATGGACTTCACGGGCACTCAGGGTTGCGCTCCAATTCCTCCAGGTTGGTGTGGTGTAGGTTAATTGGTAACTTTCGTTGTCATATCCGTCGTCGTCGTTGAAGGTGACGTCATCGAGTCGCGCATTGAAGCCGTCGAGCGTCATTTGACTGAGTGAAATCGAGCCCTCACCGAGGTTGCTTGCACCGGAGCTCAAGACAATGGATTCACTTTGAAAGCCGTATCCACCCAGCTCAGCACTCATCAGAACCGAGGGTTGACTCGACCCTCTTCGACTACTCAGAGCGATTACTCCGCCGCCGTCAGCACCCCACAAAAGCCCTTGAGTTCCGCGCAATACCTCGATACGTTCGAGCGAATTTGAGACGATGTGTTCCATACGAGGACCGATTTGAGGCGACGAGGGGTCGCTAATGTCAACACCGTCGAGTAATACCTTTGTTCTAAAACCATCTTGACCGCGTATCCGCACACCGCTGACTGCACCGATGCCGCCCGTTTGAGTGGCGGTAATGCCGACTTCTGATTCGAGTAGTTGTGGCAAAGTTGCGGAGCCAAGCGCTGAGATCAGCGCTCGATCAAGCACGTTGACTGACACGGCTAACGCGTCACTTGCAGTGTTTATGCGATCCGCAACAACAACCGTTTCCTCGATTGTGCTGGCAAATAGCGATTGGGGGAGAGCGGCTAACAGCACTGCGGACACAAGCGGGCTGTGCGAGAACTTCAACGTCATAAAAGGCTCCTGTAACTCACATTCAGAAGCGGGAGACTGCAAAGAGGTGGTGTGCTCAAGTCGCATCGGGCACTGACCCTCTGCTGGTGCCCACCGCGCCATTGGGTTTGTTTAGGCAGGTATCGGGCTCGGACCACGTGTGACGTGCAGTCTGTACCGTTGCGGGGGCAGCGCTGGCTCATCCAGACTTCCCTTTTAACCTACCCGTGTGTTTCACACCTGTAGGCACCTAAGTGGCGGACAGTACGCGCTTGTTGACAGCGAGTCAACGCCGTTTCTGTGCTAGGGTTCGCGCATGAATGATGCCGAAAAAAAGGCCGCGCGCGTGGCGCAGTGGCACCCATTTGTTGCCGAATGTCTGGGGCGCGAACCACGGGGGTTTCGTGATGTTGCCGCCCTTAACACGCGCGGTCAGCCATCGGTAATCGAAGTATGCTCAGTGGTCGACGGCAAGCCGTTCCCAACCCTTTATTGGCTGATCGATGCCGCGCTGTCGCTGGACATTGATCGCCTTGAAGCTGCCGGCTGGATTGCAAAATTACAGTACGAAATCGCACACAGCAGCGAGTTTCAACGCCGCATGTACACGGATCATCGCGCACATATTGAACTGCGAGACAGTCTTCTTTCTGATGACGAACGTCGGGTGCTGAGTGCAAACGGAATGGCCTCAGCGTTATCAGATCGGGGCATTGGCGGCATCAGCGAGCCCGATCGTGTGCGTTGTTTTCACACGTGGTACGCGGCCCATCTGGTCGTACCCAATAGTGTTGGAGCCGTAATAGACCGGCTATTAAGTGGCGCCATTGAGGGGCCACTCATTGAAACTCCACCGGTCGATATTTAGTGTGCTGAGGTTATCCGAAGTAACAGAAGCAGAGCTTATTACCCTCGGCATCTCTGACGTACGCCCCGTAAAATACGTCCGGAATACGCTGCCCTGGTGGGCCATCACAAGTCGCTCCTAGCGAGATAGCCCTTTCGTAAAGTGCGTTAACACCCTCCGGACTGCCGCCGTGAAAGGCGACCATAACGCCGTTTCCTGCGCTTGGTACTTCCTCGTCATAGGGCGTACAAATGGCTAACGCAGCCTCCGCAAGTGATGAACCAAAAAACACAATGCGGTCCGTTCCCATGAGTTTCTTCCATCCCATTGACTCGGTGAGCGCCGCATAAAATTCGACTGCCGCGTCAAGATTGGAGGTGCCAAGGGTTGTGTAAGCGAGCATAAAAAAATCCTTTTTATAAGTTCAGGTCAAGGGTGCACTGTACCTGCGCTGCCAGGGAATAACGACCGCAACTCAGCAATTGTTCAGCTTTTTGAGAGCGG
>CAYVQI010000057.1:0-12092 GCA_964454155.1 uncultured Alteromonadaceae bacterium
TGGCTCAACGTTTACGACCAATGCAGTGACTAGTAACTGCAGTGTCTCGGCGGTATTTGCAGAGCTTGCGCCCGTCACCTACACCGTGACGCCGTCTGCGGGAGAGGGCGGGACTATCAGCCCAAGCAGTCCTCAAACAGTGACGGAAGGTGCGGCGGTAGCGTTTGAACTAACGGCTAGTAGTGGTTACGCGCTTGAATCAATTGGCGGGACCTGTGGCGGCGCTCTTTCTGGCTCAACGTTCACGACCAATGCAGTGACACAAAACTGTTTGCTTTTGATCAAATTTTACGAGAACTCTCAAGGCTTGCCTCCGTGGCTCATATTTTTGATGAGTCAAGGTGCCGAGGCCGACATCGGCGACAGTCAGTGATCTGAATCTAAACCGCGGGCATCGGATGAATTAACAGTCGCTCAACAGCACATCAAAAAAAACCGCCTTACGGCGGTTTCTCGGAGATGGCGGTGGGCGTAGGATTCGAACCTACGGAGGATCACTCCTCAACGGTTTTCAAGACCGCCGCTTTCGACCGCTCAGCCAGCCCACCTAAACTTGTTCAACGAATGTCGTCGAGCGCCGCATTATAGCGATGCAGGCTCAACGATCAAGCGTCGGCGACATCATTTTCCTCGATAACTTCATCGTTTGCCGCATCAGTCCCGGTACGTGGGCCTCGTGGATCATTAATCGCGCGAGGTGCATCCCTCAAAACGTGGATAGCGTCAGGGAACGACTCGGCACCAAAGAGAGCACCTAGCGCAGTTTTAACGTCAATGTCGCCGACAGGCTTTGAGGCAACGCGAGGATCGTTCACGGCCCGCCCGCTAGCGGTTATCCCGGCAGTACTGGCCGGAGTGCGATCTGTGCTGACTGCAGTCTCGGCAACAGGTGCTTCGGTTGGCAATTCAGATTCTGCCGCCACCGCAGTTTGAGGTGCCTCAACTGCAGCCTCTGCGTCGACGGTGTCACGGACTTCAGGCTGTGCCGAGGGAATTGTTGCAAAAAGATCGGCTTCCACGGGCGTTTCAGCGCGAATCTCAGCATCTTCGACAACCGTTTCAAGCGCAGCGGCGGCCACAGCACTGCTGTCCGCGGACGCGTCTACCACCGCAAGTTCTGGTTTAGGCCCTCTGCGTCGACGACGACGACCTTCGGTTCGTTTCTCTGACGGGCGGTGTCGAGCCTCTTGCTCGTCATCCGTCGCCTCTGCGACTTCAACGTTGTCGTCTGTCTCCTCTGCCACAGTGTCTTCAGAAGCCGGTGTGTCCGTACCGCCTTCGGCACCATTACGACGTCGGCCACCTCGACGTCCGCGGCGACGGCGCTTTTTTGCCTCCCCGTCTGTGGTCGTCTCTTCTGAGGTTTCGGGTGCAGGTGTTTCAGTTGCAGCCTCGTCGAGCGTTTCTGTAGCGTCCGTGATTTCTGATGCTTGCTTGACGGGTCGCTTGCGTTGACGATTGTTGCGGCGACGCGGCTTTTGGCTCGCCTTCTCACTGCTCTTTTCAGTGTCTTTGTCGCTCGCCTTCTTGTCGCCGTTTGCGTCTGGCTCTGTCTTTGGAGTGGGTGCGAAGAGAGCGGACCATAACCGTGGGAATAATCCGGGCTTGGGCGCAAGAACCTCAGGCTCTGAAACCTGTGCGACTGCCTCTTGAGGCTGTGGCGCAGCGGCCGGTGGTGGTGCGTCGGGTATGACGCCACGCACTAAGGCCTGAGGTGCCGCGGCAGGTTTGTCCGTATCGTCAATCGCAGGCTCACTCTCGTAGCCACTGAGGTCAATTTCGAAACTTTCACGCTGGTCTTCTTCAACTTCGTCGTCGCGAAGACGAACCACCTCAAAGTGCGGGGTTTGCATCTGAGGGTTGGGTATTACCAGTACACGAACTTTGGTAGCGAGTTCAATTTCACCGACGGCCGCTCGCTTCTCGTTGAGTAGAAAGGCAGATACGTCAACAGGAACTATGACTCTAACTTCACCAGTTCGTTCTTTAGACGCTTCCTCTTGAATGAGGCGTAAGATCGCAAGCGCCAGCGACTTAGTATCACGAATGGTCCCCTGGCCTGTGCAGCGAGGGCATACCATACCGCTTGTTTCACCCAGCGATGGCCGAAGCCGCTGACGCGACATTTCAAGTAAACCGAAGCGCGAGATACGGCCAAGCTGAATTCGGGCGCGGTCAATTTCGAGGGCGTCACGCATTCTATTTTCGACAGCGCGTTGATTCTTTGACGCGTTCATGTCGATAAAGTCGATAACAACCAGTCCACCCATGTCGCGCAGCCGAAGCTGTCGCGCCACCTCATCAGCGGCTTCAAGGTTTGTCTGAAGCGCAGTTTGTTCGATGTCACTCCCTTTGGTGGCTCGCGCGGAGTTGATATCAATTGACACCAATGCTTCGGTTGGATCGATTACGATCGACCCGCCGGAGGGCAATCGAACTTCACGTTGGAACGCGGTTTCGATTTGTCCCTCGACCTGGAAACGATTAAACAACGGCAGTGAGTCACTGTACGTTTTAATGCGGTTTTGGTATTTCGGCATGACCATACTGACGAAGTCGAGCGCTTGCCGGTACGCCTTAGGATCATCGATCAATACCTGATCAATATCGTCTTTGAGGTAGTCGCGAATAGCGCGAATAATAACGTCGCTTTCCTGATACAGGAGCGTAGACGGCTTACTATTGGCGGCAGCCTCGGAAATGGCATCCCAGAGCTTGAGTAAGTAGTCGAGGTCCCACTGGAGTTCCTCCGCGCTGCGACCGACCCCTGCCGTACGGATAATAACGCCCATGCCATCAGGAATAGTCAACTGAGCCAGCGCGTCACGCAGTTCAGACCGATCATCACCCTCAATGCGGCGAGAAATTCCGCCCGCTCGAGGATTATTGGGCATTAACACCATGTAGCGTCCAGGCAAGCTGATGAAGCTTGTTAACGCAGCGCCCTTGGTGCCGCGCTCTTCCTTATCCACCTGCACAATGATTTCTGTGCCTTCCTTGATCGCATCTTTGATACGGAGCTTTCCGCCTTCAGGGGCCGAGGAGCGAAAGTATTGCGGCGCAATTTCTTTAAGGGGTAAAAATCCGTGGCGATCTGCACCAAAATCGACAAAGGCAGCTTCTAAGCTGGGTTCGACTCGCGTCACCTTTGCTTTGTATACATTTGCTTTTGTCTGCAGCCTTGCTCGGTTTTCTATGTCGAGGTCGTACAGTCGTTGGCCATCAACGAGAGCGACACGAACTTCTTCGCGCTCTGTGGCGTTAATTAACATCTTTTTCATGTGTCAGGTTCCATAAGGCAACCCAACAGCGGGGGAGCGCACAAGCGTGCACGACACTGCGGTGTAGCGAGCCACTCGGCGTCGCGTTATTCGTCTTGTCGCAGCTGATGTCTTCGTTTGACTCAGCTCAAATCTCTCCGCGCCATTGAATCGCGGTTTTAACGTATAACTCTGAGCTGCCGAGACTGCTTTCTTTGCCTTCCGATGCGCCGGCGCTTCGAGTTTTCTTTAGTTGGACTGACGTTCTACAAACAGGGTGATGCCCTGTGGAGCGCTTTCGCGTACATTAACGGTCCCACGTCGTCCGAGGCAGATCATACCACTAGGCCGATGTTTCATCAATCCAAGCGTTGTGCGGTGACCAGTGATAGAAACCAAGGCCCAATTTATTCAGTTATTTGACGATGAGGCAGGCCAAAGATTGGACAATTTCCTCATGCGCAAGCTCTCGGGCGTTCCTAAAACGCGAATCTACAAAGCGATAAGAACCGGTGAGGTCAGAATCAATAAAGGTCGAGCAAAGCCGGATAGGAAGCTTTTGTCAGGTGATATTGTTCGTATACCGCCCATTACCACATCAGGTCCAGCCGACTCCGTCACCGTGCCCGATCGATGGTTTCAACGAATCGAGCGAAGCATTGTTCACAATGATCAGCACTTAATGATTATCGATAAGCCGACCGGTCTGGCTGTTCATGGAGGAAGCGGCGTTCAGTTTGGTTTGATCGAGTCCTTGCGGCAAATGTTTCCAGAGCAGCGCTACATGGAACTGGTTCATCGCTTAGACAGAGACACCTCGGGGTTGGTTATGATCGCCAAACGAGCCTCAACACTTCGAGAACTGCATGAGTTACTTCGTGGCGACGGTGTGGACAAACGGTACTTTGCGCTGGTCGCGGGCAAGTGGCCCTCCCATAAGGCGCGCGTCGAAGCGTCGCTCAGTAAATCGGCACTCGCCTCCGGCGAGCGCGTGGTGCGTGTGTCTCCCGAGGGTCGCAGGAGTGTGACGGACTTTCGTGTCATTGATCGGTACAAAGCTGCGACCCTTGTCGAGGCGAAGCCGATTACAGGAAGGACCCACCAAATAAGAGTGCATGCACAACATGCGGGTCATCCTATATTGGGCGATGAAAAGTACGCATCAGAAGATCAGCTCGCCTTTGGTAAGACACAGGGTCTGAAACGCCTGTTTCTGCATGCGCACAGTTTGAAGTTCGCCCTTGCTGGGACACGTTACGAATTCACCGCACCTCTAGATCGTGAGCTTAGGCGTGTTCGTGAGTTCATGAGTCAGTCGAGTTAGGGAATTTCCAGACCTGCTTTTCTGAGCATTTTACAGAGTGCAATGAGCGGCAGGCCCTCCAACGCCGTTGGGTCGGGGCCTTCCAGAGACGCCATTAGTGCAATTCCGAGCCGCTCCCACTTAAACGACCCTGCACAATCCAACGGATCGTCGTGAGTCACGTACCGGCGTATTTCCGCGTCGCTGAGAACTCTAAACTTAACCCGATAATGAACGACTGAACTTTGCACGTGTCCTGTGACGGTATTTAAAAGCGCGACGCCGGTGAAGAATTGTACGGTTTTACCACTGGATGCGCGGAGCTGCGCGTGAGCGCGCTCGGAGGTGCCGGGTTTGCGTAATCGTTGCTGTTCGAGAACGGCGACCTGATCAGAACCAATGACTAACGAGTCTGGTGCATAAACAGCGGCTGCTTTTTCACGCGCGAGCCGACCGGCCAGCGATGGGAAATCCTCATTCGGAAGTATTGACTCTTCCACCGAAGGAGCTTGCTGTGCATAGCTGACCCCGAGGCGATCCAGAAGCGTCGCTCGATAGGTCGATGTGGATGCGAGTACAAGTTTAAGTGGTTGAGGGTTCATAACGTCGATGTGAGTTTTTGACAGCTTTCAATTTTGACAGGGTTAAGCCCTGTCCGTATAGTCCCGCGCCATGTCAACGACCGTGCTCCCGCGAGAAGCTGAATTACGCAACTGGGCCGCTCGAGGTCTTGAGGCCAAAGGCGAGGTGTTACTCGATAACATGTCGAGATTAAAGGCCGTCGTTACTCGAGCTGCGTTCCCGGCGACCGCGCATATTAGGTGTCGAAAGGACGAGCAGTACCGGTACGTGGTTGAAGTTGACGCGGAGATGACCGTGACATTGCAGTGCCAGCGGTGTCTTGGGGACTGTGAGAAGAAATTGACGACCTCCAGCACGCTGTGCGTGTTGTGGACCGAGGACGTAGTCAACGAGCTACCTGTTGACTACGATCCGCTGATTGCAGGCGATGTGAGCAATTTGCATGCGATCATCGAAGAAGAGTTATTATTAGCACTGCCTGCAGTGCCGATGCATGAGATTGGAAGTTGTGGACAGGTCCCCACTGTGTTTGGTGATCTTTCGGGTGACGTGATCGTCGAGAAAGAAAACCCGTTTGCCGCGTTAAAGGGGTTGTTGAAAAATACAACGTCGGCGGCCGACAAAGAGTAAATTAAATGAGAGTTCGTAGCGAAGCAGCTACGGAAGTGGAAATAATAGGAGAGCATCATGGCTGTTCAGCAAAACCGTAAAACTCGTTCGAAGCGTGGCATGCGTCGCTCACACGATGCACTAGGCGAATCGACACTTACAATCGATAGTACGTCGGGCGAGACGCGTCGACGTCACCACGTCAGCGCAGATGGCTTTTACAAGGGCCAAAAGGTCATAGACCTGGGTAACGACGACTGAGTCCATGACTTTAGGCGTCGTTTTTCCCGGCCAGGGATCGCAACGCGTCGGAATGCTTGAAGAAGCAGCCGGCGCGTTTTCAGTTGTTAGAGAAACATTTTCGGAGGCCAGTGACGCACTGGGCTACGACATGTGGGCGTTGGTTTCGCAAGATCCAGAGGCGCGCCTGTCGCTGACCGAGTTCACTCAGCCTGCGATCTTGACGGCAAGCGTTGCACTCTTTCGAGCCTTTGAGTCCTCTCATTCGATAGCGCCGGTAGCGGCTGCGGGGCACAGTTTGGGCGAGTACTCAGCGCTCGTCAGCGCGCGCTCGTTGTCATTGTCCGACGGGGTTAGGCTCGTTAGGGCGCGCGGCGCGGCCATGCAAAAAGCAGTCCCAGTGGGCGAGGGTGCGATGGCGGTGATCCTTGGGTTGGACGACGATGTTGTTTCCACCGTCTGCGATTCGTTATCTAATGCTGCGCACTACGTCGGTGGGGTCAATTTCAATGCGCCTGGGCAGGTCGTTATTGCGGGGCAAACAAAAGCCGTTGAAAATGCGATGCTCGCTCTTAAAGAGGCCGGGGCGCGCCGCGCTATGGCACTTCCAGTCAGCGCTCCATTCCACACGCCGTTAATGCAACCTGCGGCTGACATTATGTCGACGGCCTTCGGCGAGGTTGCCTGGTCGGAACCCGATTTCCCCGTCGTGAGTAACGTTGATGGATCATTACAGCGAGACCCTGCGGTTATTAAACAAAGCTTGGTGAAGCAAATCTCATCGCCGGTTATGTGGACCGACTGCGTCGCAACACTGCGCAGAGTTGGGTGTGAGATATTCATTGAAAGTGGTCCTGGCAACGTGCTGAGCGGCCTCAGTAAGCGCATTGATAAGTCAGTGTCGATCAAGTCTATTGAGAGCGTTGCGTCCCTAGAAGCGGGTCTTTCGGACCTCTGAGGAGAGTGTTATGAGTGAATCAGACGATCGTCGTGTTGCCTTGGTAACGGGTGCTACGCGGGGCATTGGAAAAGCGATTGCTACGGAACTGGCAAACTCTGGGTGTCGTGTGATTGGCACAGCGACATCGGAGGCTGGTGCGGCGACGATTCATGAAACCTTGGAACCGTTGGGCGGCACAGGGATTTGCTTAGACGTCAGTGACGCGGAGGCCGTTAAAGCGGCGATTGTCGGTATAACACGTGATTACGGCGCACCAACCGTCCTGGTGAATAACGCCGGTATTACGTGTGACAACCTCATGATGAGGATGAAGGAAGAAGAGTGGTCGGACGTCATTGGAACCAACCTTAGCCCCCTGTTTACGGTGAGTAAGGCGTGCTTGCGTGGTATGACCAAGGCGCGTTGGGGTCGTATCATCAACATCTCCTCGGTCGTGGCCAGTATGGGCAATGCAGGCCAGGTGAACTACGCCGCGAGTAAGGCTGGCGCCGAGGGTATGTCGCGTGCAATGGCGAAAGAATTGGGATCACGGGCTGTTACGGTGAATTGCGTAGCCCCGGGTTTTATTGATACTGACATGACAAAAGTGCTGACTGAGGAACAAAAGGCGGCAATGTTGGGTCAAATACCGCTGGGGCGCTTAGGCACTCCAACGGAAATAGCGAAGGTTGTGGCTTTTCTCGCGGGGGACGCGGGGGGCTACATTACTGGAGAAACCATTCACGTGAATGGCGGCATGTACATGTGATGCGAAAAAATGTGGGTTTTAATCTTTTTAATTATAGGTAGAATCCGCACCACTTTAGCCCACGGGCTTTAAGCAACAATGGAGATAACAAGGGGACGTCATGAGTAATATCGAAGATCGCGTTAAGAAAATCGTGGCAGAGCAGCTGGGTGTCAAGGAAGACGAAGTCAGCAATGCTTCATCGTTTGTCGACGACTTAGGGGCTGACTCGCTGGACACCGTGGAGCTGGTAATGGCGCTCGAGGAGGAATTTGACACTGAAATTCCTGACGAAGAAGCTGAGAAAATCACGACTGTGCAATTAGCGATTAACTACATCAATGAGAACCTCGCTTAATTTTAAGCTCGGTGTTTCATAAAAAAGCCGCTCTTTTTTCGAAGGGCGGCTTTTTTTTTGCTGATATAATGCGCAACGGTACGGTGAGCGAAATGAACGTGATAAGTGTATTAGAAGTGTCTGGGGGTATAGATGGACAACCGTAGAGTGGTGATTACAGGTGTGGGTGCGGTCACCGCACTGGGACTTGATACCAATAGCACGTGGCGTGGCGTTACCAACGGCGAGAATGGCGTTCGGGCAATTGATCACTTTGATGCGAGCGCTTTCTCGACCCGATTCAGCGCGAGTCTTAATGGTTTCACCACGGATGGATACCTCGCGTCGCGTGACGCCAAACGTATGGATTCATTTATTCAGTACGGGATGGTTGCCGGCATTCAGGCGATGCGAGACTCCGGCTTGGAAATTACCGAGCAGAACCAAGATCGAGTCGGCTGTAATGTCGGCGCGGGCATCGGTGGCATAGGCTTGATTGAAAAGATGTCGTTGACGCTCGATCAGTCAGGACCGAGGAAGATTTCCCCTTTCTTTGTTCCCGGTTCTATTATCAATATGGTGGCGGGTAATTTATCGATCGAATTTAACCTCCGAGGCCCCAACTTGGCTATGGTGACAGCCTGTACGACCGGCACTCATAGTATCGGGTTGGGTGCACGACTCATTGCTGCGGGAGACGCAGATGCAATGCTGGTGGGCGGTGCTGAGATGGGCACGACGCCCGTTGGACTGGGCGGCTTTGCCGCAGCACGAGCGCTATCCACGCGAAATGAGGAACCCCATAAAGCCTCTCGCCCCTGGGATAAAGACCGCGATGGATTTGTGTTGGGCGATGGCGCAGGTGTAATGCTTATCGAGTCACTGGACAGCGCAGCGGCGCGCGGCGCAAACATTTACGCGGAGGTTGTGGGGTTTGGTATGAGTGGCGACGCTTACCATATGACATCACCCCCAGAAGACGGTCGTGGCGCTGCGCTATCTATGCGAAATGCGTTGCTTAATGCGGGCATGAACCCCCATGAGGTCGACTATATCAATGCACACGGCACGTCGACATTGGCAGGGGATCTGGCGGAGACTCTGGCGATAAAAAGCGTCTATGGTGATCACGCTAAAAACTTGGCGGTGAGCTCGACAAAATCCATGATCGGCCACTTATTGGGTGCGGCGGGCGCAGTCGAGGCAATTTTTTCCGTGCTAGCAATACGCGATAGGGTCGCACCGCCGACTATTAATCTCGAAAACCCCCAGGAAGGTTGTGATCTCAATTACGTCGCTGGGGTCGCTCAAGAACGGGATATAAATGTAACCATGTCCAACTCTTTTGGCTTTGGTGGCACCAATGGAACCCTCGTATTCAAGCGGTTCACTGAGTAAGTCGGCACGTGCGGAAGTGGCTGTTCGGTGGATTAGGATTGCTCCTTGCTATCGGTTTGGCAACGCTGATCTGTGGGTTGTCGGCCGAGCTCGATCGTGATCTGAGCGTCACTGGGGAAAGCGATCGATTTAGAGTTAATGAAGGCGATGGGCTTATTCGGCTCGTTAATGCCCTCGAAAGCGAAGGACTTATTCGGTCCGCGAGCTGGATGAGATTGGCCCTGCGGTTTGAGGCTCATTCACTCGTGGTGAAACCTGGGGATTATCAAATTGTCCCTGGCGAGTCGATAAGACAGTTACTTAAGCGGATGGACGCCGGCGATGTAGTGGTTTACCCCGTTACAATTCCCGAGGGGGTCACACTCGACTGGATGCTGGCGCGGTTGTGGAGCCACCCGCAGCTCTCACGGGTGCTTGAAGGACCCCGGGATGAGCGAATACTGTCTCTCATCGCGCCCTTTAGCGCTCCAGAAGGGCTGTTTTTACCCGAGACTTATCTCGTTCAAGCCGGAGACACCGACCTAAGTGTTTTAAAAAGGGCGCGAAATGCTATGCGAGAAACATTGTCGCAAGCGTGGCTCAGTCGCGCTGGGAATCTTCCGTTAAATTCAGCCTACGAGGCCTTGATACTTGCCTCGATTATTGAAAAAGAAACGGGGGTCGCGCGTGAGCGCCCTACTATTGCCGGTGTTTTTACCCGGCGTCTTCAGCGAGGAATGCGTCTTCAGACTGATCCGACGATCATATACGGGCTGGGAGATGATTTTGATGGCGATTTGAAAAGACGGCACCTAAGAGACGATACGAACCCCTACAACACCTATCGCATCTCAGGCTTACCACCGACGCCGATCGCTTTGCCGGGCGAAGCTGCCATCAGTGCCGCACTTAACCCCTCGCCGGGGGGCGTTCTGTACTTCGTCGCTAAGGGCGACGGTAGCCACGTATTTAGCGAAACATTGAGCGAGCACGAAAAAAATGTGCGACGCTATCAACTCCAACGAAAACAAGACTATCGATCGAGCCCGCGGTAATGGCACAGCAAAACAAACCAGCAAAGTTTATTACGCTTGAGGGCGGCGAGGGCGCAGGAAAGTCCACGAGCCGTGAATTCATAGAACGGCTGCTCGAACAGCATCAGATACCATTCATCACGAGCCGGGAACCCGGAGGCACTGCGATCGGCGAGCAATTACGCACGCTCTTGCTGGCTAAAGCTCAGACGCCACCGGTCGCCAGTGCAGAGTTACTCATGATGTTTGCGGCAAGAGCTCAGCACCTTCACGAGGTGATTGAGCCGGCACTCGCCAGCGGCGTCTGGGTCTTGTGTGACCGATTTACAGATGCAACCTATGCCTATCAGGGATACGGGAGAGGTTACGACCTCGACGCGATTGCAACGCTTGAACGTCTCGTGCAGCAAGGGCGTCAACCCGATCTGACATTGTTATTCGACATTGATCCAAGAGTGGGAATTGAACGCGCTCGACAGCGGGCTGAGTTAGACCGGTTTGAGGAAGAGGCGCTGAGTTTCTTTGAGCGAGTGAGAAACGGTTATCTGCAGAGAGCGGCAATGGAATCTCGGTTCGCCGTTATTGACGCGGCTCGCAGCATAGACGACGTGCAAGCCATGCTTACCGAAACACTCCGACCTATTATCGAGGGATCGATGTGACGGAATTTGGGTTCCCCGATTTTGAGCCGATTGTTAATGAAGTGGGCGCGCTCTATCGCCAAGGCAGGCTTCCTCACGCAGTATTGCTAACCAGTGACTCGGGTTTGGGCCTGGAGGGCACTGCACAAATAATGGCGTCGCGCCTGCTCTGCGATGTTTCTGTCGACGGTCGTTGCGGACGTTGCAACGCCTGCCAATTACTGGCGGCCGGAACACACGGAGATTACCGCTGGATAACAACGCTAGAAGGCAAGGCCAGCATTGGAATTGACCAGATCAGGGGGGCGAGCGATTTTATCGCCAAGACAGCCTCTTACGGCTCCCTCAAAGTGCTCGTGGTTGCTGAAGCGGATCGCATGACAAACGGCGCTGCAAATGCACTTTTAAAAACCTTGGAAGAGCCCTCGGGTAACAGTGTCATTTTTATGCTGGCCCGGCGTCCCTGGCTGCTGCCCCCGACCATTCGGTCGCGATGTCAGTCGTGGAAAATGCCCAGACTTAGTCGGCTCACTTGTACACGTTATCTGCAAGAGCACGGTATCGCCATTACATCTGAGGTGGAGGAAAATCCACGCCTGTTAGAGCGTGCAGTTGTGACGCATGCTGGTGGGAAAAGTGACTCTGTTGCTGAACTTTACGGTCTTGTGAATGCTGTTCTAGACGGATCGATGGGCAGTCATGACTTGGCTCTTGGTTTACAGAAGTTTGAATTGATGGAGGCGGTTGACGCGACAGTAACCGCGATCGAAGACCGTTTGTTGGTACAAGACGCCGGTAAAGCGTCGATGATGGCGATACTTTCCGCGCACCGCGCAGTGTCGACAATCCTTCAGAGATTGCGTGCCGGAGCAGTTCCCGCAAAGGAAACAGCCTGCTATGAAATTGCCGCGCTAATAGAAAACGCAAGCAACAATCAGTATGCGGAACTCGAACGTGGCTTGCGTGTTCTTGGCAGTTAAGCATGGCCGTTAAGCACGATGTTCTTGGCATTAACCCTAGG
>CAYVQI010000058.1:0-12019 GCA_964454155.1 uncultured Alteromonadaceae bacterium
CTTGGAAATGGAATCACGTCACGCACATTTTCCATGCCCGTGATGTAGGCGACAAGACGCTCAAAGCCAAGGCCAAAACCGGCGTGTGGAACCGTTCCATAGCGTCTGAGGTCGCGATACCACCAAAGTGTGTCTTTAAGGGCTGGGTCCATGCGTGCATCGAGCACGTCGAGCCGTTCTTCTCGCTGGCTTCCGCCAATGATTTCACCAATGCCGGGTGCCAGTACATCCATCGCAGCGACGGTGCGCTCGTCATCGTTCAGTCGCATGTAGAAGGCCTTGATGTCGCGGGGGTAGTCGGTCACAACAACTGGCGCTTTGAAGTGGTCTTCGGCCAAGAACCGCTCGTGCTCGGACGCCATATCGATGCCCCACTGCACAGGGAACGCAAATGACTTCCCTGACTTTAATAAAATATCGATGGCGTCGCTGTAGGTGACCCGGACAAACGGCTGATCAACAATATTGCTCAGTCTGTCCATGACCGTATTGTCGATACGTTGCTGAAAGAAGCCCAAGTCGGTTTCGCATTCGTTGAGTACGCGTTGAGTGACGGACTTTAACAGTCGCTCCGCGAGATTGGCGTTGTCGTTGAGGTTCGCAAAGGCCACTTCGGGCTCAACCATCCAAAATTCGGCCAAATGACGCGAGGTATTGGAGTTTTCAGCTCTAAAAGTAGGCCCGAAAGTGTAAACCTTGCTCATCGACAAGCAGTACGATTCGACTGCGAGTTGCCCAGAGACCGTCAGGTAGGCGTCGCCACCAAAAAAATCGGCCGTCGTATCGACCTGGCCTTTTTCATTCGTCGGCAGATTATTCAGATCAAGCGTACTCACTCTGAACAGCTCTCCTGCCCCTTCACAGTCACTGGCGGTAATGATCGGGGTATTCACCCAATAAAAATCTTCAGAGTGAAAAAAGTCGTGGATTGCATTGGCAAGGACGTGACGAACCCGAGTGACTGCACCAAAGGTATTGGTGCGCGTTCTCAGGTGCGCCTGCGTGCGAAGGTACTCAAACGTGTGTCTCTTTTTTGCGATCGGGTAGGACTCAGGATCATCAACGTCCCCCACAAGGTCCACAGCCGTAGCCTGGATTTCGACAACCTGCCCACCGCCTTGCGATGCAACGAGTTCCCCGGTCACAGACACGGCGCATCCCGTGGATAACTTAAGAATAACGTCCTCGTAGTTGGCAAGTGCATTGGCAGCGACGCACTGAAGACTGTCAAAATGGCTGCCGTCGTTAACGGCTAAAAAGGAAATGCCAGCCTTTGAGTCTCGCTTACTCCGTAACCACCCCTGAACAGTGACGCTTTGGCCAACCAGCGTGTCATCGGCTAAGAGGTTTTTTACCGGAAAAATGTTGGACATTGTTGTTAGATCCTAAGACGTGTTACGAATCAGTGAATGAGACTGTCATGGGTATAACGCTCAGAGCGGAGTATCCAGTGCCGTAAATGCAGGATGTTCGCCGCGGGGCCTCTCGTTCGTGACGTATTGCACGCGGACCCGCTGGCGAAGATGGTAGCGCTTGGATGGGCTCGTTAAGGCCATTTCCCATTTATCAAAACTAAATTTCTCACTGTCTTTGCGCAGATCAACGACGCCTTCCAGGCCTAAGTCGTCAAGTTTCACCGTAAATCCAGAGGTATTGATGTGTACAATTTCGCCGTCAAATTGAGACGTGTCGGCAGCAGCCTGAGCGTTTAAAAAATTGCAGGTTAGCCAGTTATGAGCACCATTAACCGCTTGGCGGTTCTTTGCGCTGGCTTGGTTAAGCAGGTCAAAAACAGTGGCTGAGGCCGGCTCTACAGACGTGTCTCCGAGCATGGCTTTGAGCTGCAGATGAACGCAGTAATCCAAGGCTTTTCTGAGCGGTGACGTCCCATTCGTATACAGTGATAAGGCCATTCCCATGTGTGGCGCGGGCTTGATGCTCAAGCTTGCGCGTGCCATCAGACGATTAACCATTGAGCGTAATGGTCGTTCGTCCCGCGACGCGTTAAGTGCGGTGATTAGCGTTCTAAACCCTTCCAATGTCGAGAATTCCAGGCCCTCTAGATCAGGCTGATAGCGCTTTAGAAACTCCTGGGCTTCCTCGGCGCGGTCTCGTCGTATCCCCGCGTGTGTCACAAATGGGCCAGGCCTCTGAGCCTCCTTGAGCGCATTGGCAATCGCTCGATTGGCGGCGACCATGCACTCCTCAACCAGCAGCTGTGATGACTTTTTTTCCACCCGTTCAATACTGGATATCTGTTTTTCATCGTTCATAATCCAGCGATGCTCTGGTCGGTGCTCGATCACAAGCTCGCAGGCTTCGCGCCGCTGACGCAGTGCTCTGAAACAGTTTTGCAGGTGCGAAAGCTCGTCAGTAAACGCGTGCTGTGCCTTTTCCTGAAGCACATCCTCAACTTCGGGGTAGCTTAATTTCGCTTTCGACTGAATGAGCGCAAGGACAATCTCGGCCTGTGTTACCTCACCCGCTGCGGAGACCGTTAGGCGACAGACCACGGCATTGCGATCTTCCAGCGGTTTCAAGGCTGAATGTTGCGACAGTGTATCGGGCAACATTGTAATGGCTGTGCCGTGAAAGTAATGCGAGGTGCCTCGTTTGGAAATTGCGGCCGTAATGTCCGCAGCGTGCCCCGTTACGGCGGTCGGATCTGCAATGGCGACGGTGAGTTGCCAGCCGTCATCAAGCGGTTCGGCGCAAAGCGCATCATCAATGTCCATGGTATGGACAGAGTCGATACTCACCAGCGGCAAGTGCGTTAAATCTTCCCGAGGAAGAGCGTTCTCCGGGGTCGTGCTAAGAAGCGACTCAATTTGATTCAAAACATTTTTGGGAAGTTGACGATGAATACCGGCGCGAGCCGCGCAATACTCGTTTTCAAGTCCGGGCGTACCCGCTGGGCCAAACGATCGCAACACCTTGACCGATGGCTTCCCGTCAGCAAAGGGGTGGCGGTTTAGTTGACACTGAACCAGATCGCCTTGCTTCGCGCCTGATCGTGCATTGGGCGGAATGAACAGCCAACGTGAGAAATGCATCAACTCAGGAACGTCAGGTGCTACAAAAAATGCCTTGCCCTTTTGTACGACCTCGCCGACGAAAGTGTCGACTGATGTCGTCAGTAGGGTCTCAAGCTCGCCTGCGGTCTGTGCATTACCTGATTTGTCCTTTCCCGAAACGGGTTTGATCGTAATCGAGACCCTGTCTCCGGGCAGTACGCGCTGCATCTCATCGGGTGGTAGAAAGATCTCGCGCGCGTCGTCAAGCACAACAAAACCAAAGCGACTGCGTGTCGCTTTGACCGTTCCCTCGGCGGATTCTTTCTCTGCTTCTATTTTGTTTTTAAGGCCCTGAAGCTGGTTTAGAGCATTTTTATCTAACATACACCGAGAGGTCTCTTGAGCCTGATTTTAACTGCGGTAGCGACAGTCACGACTTGCCGGACAAATCCTAGCTGACGGGCCCCAATTTTTCACGCTTTTGTAATGGCGAAAAAACTACCAATCGATGATTGACATCAGTTGCGGTCATGGCTTTACTCATTTTTGCCCGAAATAGAAAGAGTAGGACGGTTTATTGGTAATGATGTTTGCTGGTCACACTTTGACGCTCGACATCGCCGTTAACCGCTGTGAACCGACAGCGACGCTCTCTTCTTCCTCATCCGTTACTCAATGCCCGCAGCCTCCCTCGAGTGCCGTGGGACCCTGCTTTCATTTTTGTGTCCTTGGGGGATCGCATGCCGCAACCAGTCGAGTTGGTCAATGACGCTACACACCTTGAGTCTGCAACGGTGAAGACCTACGTGCTGGACACCAATGTGCTGTTGCACGATCCGACGGCAATAGCCGCGTTTGCGGAGCATCGTGTGGTGATTCCCATGACCGTGCTTGAAGAGCTTGATCACATTAAGGATCGTCGCGACAAGTCGGTGAGTCGTGAAGCACGGATTGCGATTCAGATGATCGACAAAGTCGTCGGCTCGGCGTCACCTCAGGCGATACAAGTCGGCGTGGACATTCCGGGCTCAACCCTCTCGGGTCGTCTGGGGCGACTGGCCATCTTTCCCGATCAGCTCCTGAGTGCCAATGAGAACGTACCGTTCTTAGACAGCACACAAGACCAGGCGAATGACAATCGCATTATTAATGTGGCGTTGAAATATCAGGTCGAGCACCCCGGTGAGTTTGTGTGCTTGGTGACCAAAGACATCAATATGCGAATCAAGGCAAAGGGCTCGGGTCTTTTGCACGTTGAAGACTACCGTCACGATCGAGTGCTTGATGACATTGATTTATTGGCCACGGGCTACCGACGCAGTGACGGTGAGTTTTGGGAGGGTATCGATCGAGTCGATACTGTTCGCGAGGGCAGTATTACCCTTCACAGAATTCCAAAGTCGGAGCTCCCAGACGCTTACCCGAACCAGTTTTTATACGACGATAATGGGTTCATGGCCTTTGTTGACCACGTGGATTCGGAATACGTCTTTCTTGCCGTGGACAGTCGCGATAATTTAATGAATCAGCGTTTTTGGGGTCTCGCACCGCGTAATCTAGAGCAAGCGATGGCGATGCGCCTGCTTGACAATGATGATCTCGACATGACCGTACTGACGGGGCCTGCCGGGTCGGGTAAGACTTTGCTGGCGCTTGCTTATGGACTGCACGCGATCCTCGAGCAAAAAAAATATAAGAAGCTCATAGTCGCGCGATCGACCCCGCCGATGGCGGAAGACATTGGCTTTCTTCCGGGCACGGAAGAGGAAAAGATGGCACCTTGGCTCGCCGCGTTTGACGATAACTTGGAAATCTTACACGGTGCAGACGAGTGTTCAAATGGGAGCATCGACTACGTGAAGGAGCGCGCAAATCTTCAATTTAAGTCATTGAATTTCATGCGCGGAAGATCATTCAATGGCGCCTATATTATTATCGACGAGTCTCAGGGACTCACTCAGTTTCAGCTGAAGTCGATTATTAGTCGCGTGGGCTCGGACTCTAAAATCGTCGTGCTGGGCAACTTGGCACAAATCGATAATAAATACATCTCTCCGTTGACGTCGGGGCTGACGTATTTGGTCGAGCGCGCCAAACCCTTCCCACATGCGGGCATCATGCACATTAACGGCATTGTTCGATCGCGTCTGGCAGCGTTTGCAGAAGAAAACCTTTAGCGCCCTGCAGATTTTAGTCAAATAGCAGTAGTTCTACTCGAGCCTCGATGGCCCAGGTCGCCTCTCTGGCGGAGGTGGGGCTGTCGATGCGTTGGTTTAACGTCGGCTCCAATTCAAAAAATAGGAACTCACGAATGGCTTGCGCGCGCAAGCGCACGCCTAATTGGTAGTTCTCAACTTCGTCTTTCGGTTCGGTATTGCCTTTCGCGCCGATGTAGACGTAGGCCGCTCGTTCAAACCCTTTAGTGACGGCCCACTGCCGAACAACGCCGACGCGGGTCGACCATTCGACGCCGTCTGTCTCCTCACCATAAAGTATGCGATTTTGCGTTCTAACCAGCGAGCGCTCGGACAACGCATAGTCGAGGTCGATCTTTGTGGTCGCGAAGGCTCCATCATCAAAGTCGTACTGAGCACGTTGCGCAAATCGGAACGATGTTTTCGGATTCCATATGGTTTTATATCGGTAGTTGATGCCGGGCTTAGGTCCTGAGCCCGATAGGCCCACCGTGAAATCGGTTCGATGATTGCCGGCAGCACTCTCATCGACAAGAACCTGAAAGCCAACTTGGCTTTGAGAGGGGTCTTCTTTATCGCCCGCTATGAGCTCGTCGGGGTCATCACCCCGGAAAACAAGATCGACGCGGTTCGCAAGCTGAGGGAGGTTGACCTTGCCGCCGACGCTCACGCGAGTCTCAGTTCCTAGTCGATCATCCCAATCGGTCGTCAACTTTAGTCGCAAACGCGATTCTGCAATCTCGGTGTCGCTGTCGACATCACCGAAAAATCCGTCGACCCAGCGCGTGAGCGCCAACGTCCGATCGGTTGCAAAGCGATGACTGGTGTCTACCCACGCGGGGTCTTTTACGCTGTCCTGCCCTGCGACCTCCTCTTCTGTCAGTTGCTCGGCAGTCGCCGGCGCATCGGCGGCTTCTGAAGCCGGGGTTAGCGCCTCCAAAGCGCCCATCGGGGTTGGAGCCGCCGAAGCGGTCACTGGGGCTAGAGCCCCCAATGTGCAGAGCGTTAAGACGGAAAAGACACGTTGCATGGTCATGAACTCAGTCTACGGGACTGCAGAAGACCTTAGTAAGTTTTCTGCGGGATATCGCGCACAATATTGACAAAACTGTCATATCGCTCCGCGCCAATATCCCCTCGCTCAAGCGCCGCTAAGACAGCGCAGCCTTGCTCTACGAGGTGTTTGCAATCTCGAAATCGGCAGTGGCCTAAAAACGGTCTGAATTCTTCAAAGCCCGGGGCGACGAGCGCTGGATCGATGTGCTGCAATCCGAATTCTCGTATACCCGGCGAGTCAATAATACAGCCGCCCTCCGGGCGCTGAAAAACCTCGGCTGTCGTGGTCGTATGTCGGCCTTTTAAGACGCCCTCGGAGAGCTCGCCCACTCGAAGATCTTCGTCCGGTAGCAAACGATTAATGATCGATGACTTGCCGACGCCACTTTGACCGACGAAGACTGTTGTGCGGTCCCCCAGCAAGCGGTTTAAATTTCGTGTAGCGCTGGCGCTCGGGTCGATTTCCAGAACCGAAAGGCCAATTTCTTTGTAGCGGTTTAGTAGAACTCGACTCTCTGGATTTATCGCCAATAAATCAGCCTTGTTAAGAATGACAACAGCCTCGATGCCCGCAATGTGCGCGGCTACCAAATAGCGATCGATCAGATTTGCAAACGGTTCGGGCGCTGGAGCAATCACGACTGCGATCAGGTCCACATTGGCGGCAACCGCTTTAAGTTGGCCTCGTGCATCGGGGCGATTTAGCTCTGAACGGCGCTCGAGTTGCGCTGATACGGCGGCGCCAGTATCGCTGTGCAGCCAAAATACCCGATCGCCCGCGACTAGGTGAGCGAGGTTGGGTCGGAGATGACACTTGTGGGTATTGCCGGCCTCGTCTCTGACGATCGCCGTCTTACTGTAACGAGCAACGATGGTGCCGAGCGCATCGTCATTGTGGCCAGCTAATGAGCTTTTTCGCCGCTTCGTCTCATTGTGGTCAATGCGTCGCTTCTGTTGGTCTGTCAGTCGTCTATTCGCCATAAGATCAGTGTACCCTGTCCCATCGGATAGTGATGTGCTTTGGGCGCTTTTGTGAGGGCGAGGATTGATGAGTAAGCAAACCAGGCTTGTTTGGGTCGATATGGAGATGACCGGATTAGATCCGGACACTGACCGCGTTATTGAGATTGCAACCATTGTCACCACACAGGATTTAGAGGTGCTCGCGGAGGGGCCGGTTATAGCACTGCGTCAGAGCGAGGCGTCTATTGCTGCAATGGACGAATGGAATACGCGTACGCATACCCAGTCTGGATTGGTGGATCGGATTCGGTCCAGCACCATCGATGAGGCCGAGGCTTCTGCGAGAACGCTGGCGTTTCTGGAGGAATGGGTTAAGCCCAACAGCTCGCCCATGTGTGGCAATTCGATCTGCCAAGACCGTCGTTTTATGGTGAAGCACTTGCCAGAGCTGGCGGGCTTTTTCCACTATCGAAATTTGGACGTTACGACGCTCAAACTACTGGCCACTTATTGGCGAAAAGATCTGCCTGCGGTGCCCAAGCGCAATGTTCACGAAGCCTTGGCCGATATTCGCGAGTCGATTGAAGAGCTTCGTTATTACCGTGAACATTTAGTGAAAATGAGTGGCTAACACCCGTGTTGGGTTAGGGCCCAAGCAATATGTTCTTTAACCAGTGGTGACGATGTATCGAGCTTTGAGCGCAATGCGCTGACGATTTCTTGCGTTGTTTCAGCGTTGCCCAACGCAACGGCAATGTTGCGAAGCCAACGCTCGTGGCCGATTCGGCGAATAGGCGAGCCTTGAAGTCGCGCCTCAAACTCGCTTTCAGTCCAGGCAAATAATGTGACCAAATCGGCCTGATCCAGGCCTTCGCGTGGCGAAAAGTCAGGTTCAGGACTGGTGGTTGCAAACTTATTCCAGGGACAGACCAACTGGCAGTCGTCACATCCGTAGATCCGGTTGCCCATTTTAGGTCTCAGTGCCTCGTCAATGGATCCTTTGTGTTCGATCGTGAGATAAGAGATGCAGCGTCGAGCATCGAGCACAAAGGGCGCGACAAAGGCATCGGTTGGGCAGGCGGTCATACAGGCTGAGCAACTGCCGCAGTGTTTTTCTTCTTTTGGATCGGAGGGCATGAAGGGAATGTCGGTATAAATCTCGCCCAAGAAAAAGTAAGAGCCCGCTGACTCATTAATTAACATGGTGTTTTTGGCGATCCATCCCAATCCAGATTGTTCGGCGACAGCGCGTTCGAGAACGGGGGCACTGTCGACGAACGCTCTGAACGTCCCCGATGCCAGTTCATCGCGAATGCGTTCGGCCAGTTTTGCCAGACGAGATCGGATGAGTTTGTGGTAGTCGCGCCCCAGCGCATAACGAGAAACGAACCCTTTTTCCGGATTTTCGAGGATCTCCCACGCATCTGCGGCTTCGGGTAGGTAGTCCATTCGACACGAGATCACCGTGCAGGTCCCAGGCACCAGTTCAGATGGGCGGCTGCGCTTGCTACCATGGCGGTCCATCCAATCCATCGTGCCGTGGTATCCCGCTTGGAGCCACTTTTCTAGGTAGGCTTCGTGTTCGTGAAGATTGACGCCTGTAAATCCAATGTCTTGAAACCCGAGCTCGCGGGCCCACGCTTGAATGGTCTCAATGATTGCTGTGTGGTCACGGTTATTCACGCTAACAGTGTGACAGATATGAGCTCGAGCGCGGTACACTCTGCGCATGACTAGTTTCGGTTTAATTCAGACGTTTCTTGCAGACGAGGCTGCAACCGTCGACGTGGGCGCCAAAATCGGTGCTGGTTTGACCGCTGGAGACGTGGTTTTTCTTGAGGGAGAGCTCGGTGCGGGTAAAACCACCTTTACGCGCGGAGTCTTGCGTGCTCGCGGACACACGGGGGCGGTCAAGAGCCCAACCTACACGCTCTGCGAGCCTTACGAATTAGACGACACTCACCTCGTCTGTCATTTAGATCTGTATCGATTGTCTGATCCAGAAGAGCTCGAGTTTCTGGGTTTTAGAGACTATCTGGCCAGCGGTGCGATCGTGTTGATCGAGTGGCCCAGTCGCGGTGAAGGCTGGCTGCCTAATCCCGATTTGAAAATCGAACTGAGTGAGAATGGGTCGGGACGCGTACTTCGTGTTTTGGCTCTGACGACCAACGGGTCCCAAGTGCTTAAACGCTGTGGAGTGGATCATGTTGCATAGGCGTGGCAGCCCCTCGGTATTACTTTTTCTTCTGGGACTGATCCTCGCCCCTTTCGCGGTTGCTGCGGTCGATGTCGAGGACGTCCGGCTTTGGCGGGCGCCGGACCACACGCGCATCGTGCTGGATTTGTCTGGGCCTACCGCACACACTATTTTGGAGCTCGAAGACCCATCGCGTTTGGTGTTGGATGTGAAGGGTGCATCTTTACTGGGTGTACTCACAGATCTGCCGCTTGAGGGGACGCCGGTGGCGCGCGTCAGATCAGGTGTCCGTCAGGGCGACGACCTTCGTGTTGTTTTTGATCTTACTGCCAAGGTTAAACCGAAGAGCTTTCAACTGTCCGCTAATGAGCGGACAGGGCATCGGTTGGTGTTGGACCTTTACGACGCCAGCACGGACGCAGTACCCGCGATCGTCACGCCGCCGAAAAGCCTGCAACGAGTCGATCGTCGGCGGCCGGTGGTGGTGGCGATTGATGCGGGTCACGGTGGTGAGGATCCCGGTGCGTCGGGCCCTAATAAACTGCGCGAGAAAAACGTTGTCTTACAGATCGCGAACCGATTAAAGCGGCAGTTTGAGACCTCACCTGCGTTTACTCCAGTCATGATTCGCACGGGCGATTATTACATCACTCACAAAGGACGCAGAGACTTGGCGCGCAAGAATCAAGCGGATCTGTTTATCTCTATTCATGCCGATGCTTTTACGCACCCGTCGGCGAATGGCGCGTCGGTCTATGCGTTGTCGACGCGAGGGGCCACTTCCACCACCGCGCAGTACCTTGCTGATAAAGGCAACACCGCTGACTTAGTCGGTGGCGTTGCAGTATCAGAGTTGGACGACGTCTTAGCTGGTGTGCTGACAGACTTGTCCATGACTGGAACACTCGACTCTAGTTTAAGCATTGGGACAGAGATCTTGGGCGAGATGGGTCAAGTGGCTCAGCGCCTCCATAAAAAGAAGGTCGAGCAGGCTGCGTTTTTGGTATTGAAGTCTCCTGATATTCCGTCAATCTTGGTTGAGACGGGTTTTATATCCAATCCGAAGGAGTCCGCGTTATTGGCCACACCGAGCTATCAAACCAAAATGGCGGCGGCTATTTTTGTCGGGGTCGAACGTTGGTTTAGAGCAAACCCGCCACCGGGTACTGTTTTTGCACGTGCGTCGTCCGCCCCCATGCCAGCCGGGCGCAGTGTGAAGGTTGTGCGCGGAGATACTTTGTCAGGCATCGCCTCGCGCTACTCAGTGACGCTTGAGGCGTTAAAGTCAAAAAATGACCTGTCCTCTAATAGTATTAGAGTGGGACAGGTCCTTATTATTCCGGAGTCGGGATGACATCAACGGGCAAAATTCGGCAGCTCGACAGCAGACTTGCCAACCAAATTGCCGCCGGGGAAGTGGTTGAGCGTCCGGCATCTGTCGTTAAAGAGGTGTTGGAGAATGCGCTGGATGCCGCTGCCGACAAGATTACGATTGATATTGAATTGGGCGGTGTGAAACAGATACGAATAACCGACAACGGTATAGGTATCGCGAGCGAAGACTTGAGTCTCGCTCTCGCGCGTCACGCCACGAGTAAAATTGCGTCGATTGACGATTTAGAAGCCGTTGCCACCCTGGGTTTTAGAGGTGAGGCGCTTGCGTCGATTGCGTCGGTTTCAAAATTTTCGATCACGTCTAATACAACAGACCAACCCAGCAAGGGGCATGTGGCGAGGTGTGAGGGTCGTGATATGAGGGTTAGCGTCGCCCCAGCCGCGCATCCCCAAGGCTCTACGCTTGAGATTCGAGACCTCTTCTACAACACGCCTGCGCGACGAAAGTTTTTGAAAACTGAGCGAACAGAATTTGCACGCATTGAGGAGGTGGTTAAGCGGACTGCGCTCGCTCGACCCGATGTCAACTTCGTGCTGTCGCACAACGGTAAGGTGACTCATCGGATGCCCTCGGGCACGTCCGAGCAAGATCTTCAGCGGCGCGTTATTGGGATTTGCGGTGACGAGTTTGCACATCAGAGTGTGGTGGTTGACCGGGTCGCTCACGGCCTATCTTTGCGAGGCTGGGTTGGATTGCCGACATTTTCTCGGTCACAGGCGGACCTGCAGTACTTTTTTGTCAATGGGCGAGTGGTGAAGGACAAAGTGATTACACACGCTGTTCGCCAAGCCTATCGGGATGTCTTGTACGGTGGCCGACATCCGGCGTACGCGCTATTTCTTGAGCTCGATGCCAGTCGAGTCGATGTCAACGTGCACCCCACGAAGCATGAAGTCCGGTTTCGGGACAGTCGATCTGTCCATGGCTTTGTGTTTAGCACACTCGGCCGAGCTCTCGCTGAGGTGAGGCCTGAGGATCAGACGAATACGGCAAATCTATCTGAGATTGCTTCGGCCCAGTTTGAGCAGGTCTCAATGGGACTCGAAACGCCGCGTCAGACACTCACTACTGAGGCTTACGGGGTCGCTGAGCACGCATTGGAGACGCTTGAGCCTTCTCGGCCCTTTGAACGTTTTAGCTCAGGCTTATCGGACCGTGGCACGCTTAATCTAGGAGTCGGACCTGCAGGTGCTCATAG
>CAYVQI010000059.1:0-11931 GCA_964454155.1 uncultured Alteromonadaceae bacterium
GATTTTCCAGACCTTGCCGGTCGCTTTCGCTCAAATGCCTGGTGGACATGTGTTTGCTGTCCTCTTCTTTGTCATGTTGTCGGTCGCGGGTGTGACGTCAATGGTGGGACTGTTGGAGTCTGTGACTAATTGGACCGATCAACGAACCACACTGGGCCGCGAGATGAGTGCGCTTGTAGTGGTGGGGTCGGTCACATTCTGCAGCGTTGCATCGGTCCTCTCGTACAACGTGTGGCAGGATTACACGCTGTTTGGTATGAACTTCAACGCGGCGTCAGAAGGACTGTATGACAAGATTACCCTCCCTCTGGGCGGCCTTCTCATAGCCCTGTTTGTGGGTTGGGTGATGAGTCGTGAGCACAGCTTTTCTGAGTTGGGTACAGACTCGCGAGTGTTCTCCATTTGGCAAGTGTTACTGAGATTCGTGGTTGTTCCCGCAATCGCCATTATTTTGATTACAGGGTTGGTGTAGCACATGTTAGCGACAGTCACTGATTGGCTTTGGTCTTACGTTTTAATTGTTGCACTGCTCGCTGTCGGTATTCGCCTGACGGTTACGGCACGTTTTGTGCAAATTCGCCTGTTCAAGGACATGTTCAGGGGGCTGGCGAGTGGTTTCTCAGCTACCGATAAAGGGCTTTCAAGCTTCCAGTCGTTGGTGGTGAGCGTTGCCGGTCGAGTGGGCGGCGGTAACATCGCAGGCGTCGCAGTCGCGATCACACTGGGTGGGCCGGGTGCCTTGTTCTGGATGTGGTTGATTGCGCTGATTGGTATGGCGACGAGTTTATTTGAGTGCGCGCTGGCACAGCTCTACAAGCAGAGCGATGGCTCAGAAACCTATCGTGGTGGCCCCGCTTACTTTATGCACTTTGGCCTTGGCTGGCGTGTTATGCCCGTTATTTACTCGGGTCTTTTGTTGATTACGGTGGGCTTTGGTTTTAACGCCGTACAAACCTACTCGGTGACCAATTCTATTGAGTCGGCGTTTGCAATTCCGACCTGGCAAAGTGGCATCGTGTTGACTGCAGTCATGGCGGTTATTTTATTCGGCGGTATTCGTCGTCTTGCGGCGGTGTCTCAGGTGATCGTTCCGGTCATGGTTACCGGGTATTTTGCGTTGGCAGTGGGTATTTTGATCGCCAATATTAGTGAGGTGCCCGCCGCACTGGCGCTCATCTTTAAGTCAGCCTTTGGCCTTGAGCAAATGGTCGGCGGTGGCGTGGCTGCTGCGATTATGCAGGGCGCGAGGCGTGGACTCTTTTCGAACGAGGCAGGCCTTGGCACGATTCCTAATGTGGCGGCAACGGCCGACGTAGAGCACCCTATTTCGCAGGGTTTAGTACAAAGTTTAAGCGTGTTTATCGACACGATTGTGCTCTGTACCTGTACCGCGCTCATTATTTTACTGTCCTCCGCATACCAACCCGATGCGATCAATCCGCAGGGGGTAGTGCTGACGCAATTAGCGGTTGCTGAACAAATAGGGGGATGGGGCGAGTCTCTAGTGAGTATTTTTTTGGTGCTCTTTGCCACAACGACTATTGCCTACAACTGCTACTTGGGCGAGAACAGCATTGCCTATTTCGCTAATCGTCCCGCTTGGGCGATACCCGCTTTTCGCATTGCGGTGTTAGTCATGATTGCCTGGGCGTCGGTGCAAGACTTGGGCACTGTATTTAGCTCCTCGGATCTCACCATGGCATTGCTGGCGATCACAAACTTGCTCGCGCTCTGGTATCTGGCACCGGTGGGTATGAAACTGCTTCGAGACTACGAGTCACAGCTGCGCGGCGGTGGATCGCCCGTATTCAAGCGCGAGACATTGCCGGATGAGAACATTGACGAGGGCAGCTGGTCTTGAGCGTTTTTGATCTCGATGTGTCCACCGCAACGTCACTGGATGCGTGGTGGGTCAACGGTCCGGATCGAGCGGCTGATTATCGTCGCCGCAATGACTGCTCACGAACGACCGAGCGGTGTGTGTTGTGAGCACTTTAGCGAAGCACATTGTCATTACTGGACCCACAGCAGGCATAGGGCGTGCTTCCGCACTGAGTCTTGCGAGACAGGGCGCGCAGCTCACGCTTTTGTGTCGAAATCTCGACAAAGGCTCAGATCTCTCTGAGGCCATTGTGAGCACGGGTGGGCTCAAGCCACATCTTGTGCAGATGGATATGGCGAGTCTTGACAGCGTGCGTCGTGCCGCTACAGCGGTACTGGATCTTGGACTTCCCATTGACGTGTTGCTGAACAATGCAGGCCTTATCAACTCGCACCGCAGGGAAACTCTAGATGGCTTTGAAGAGACGCTCGGCGTCAATCATTTCGCCCCCTTTCTCCTGACGGGCCTGTTACTGCCAGCCATTCTCAACGCCGCACCGGGCGCACGGATCGTAAATGTCGCCTCAGGGGCACACAGTTTTGTAAAAAGCATGAGATTTGACGATATTCAACTTAAGCGGGGCTATAAGACGTTTGAAGCCTACGGTCGCTCCAAATTGGCGAATATACTGTTTACCCGAACACTTTCGCAGCGACTTGCCGGGAAAGGTGTCACGGTAAACTGCCTGCACCCAGGCGCTGTTGCGACCGATATAGGTAAGCAGCATGGCGAGTTCATTGCGAAAATCATTCCCATTTTGTTGAAACCGTTTTTCCGCGGACCGCAGAAAGGCGCCGAGACATCGATTTATTTGTGCACCAACGCCAAGGTGGCAGATCAGACGGGCGGCTATTGGTACAACTGTAAGCTGACTAGAGTGAAGCCTTGGGCGGAAGACGATGCACAGGCGCAGCGGCTCTGGGATTACACGCAAGACACGCTTGGGTATGAGTACCCGCCGCTGTAGGGATCAAGAATTTACTGAGTTTCGGTCAGCTCTACGTCAAAGGATAACGTGTTACCTGCGCGTTCGGTCTCTATCGTCACGGTGTCACCCACGCGACGTTTTTCCATGATGGATAAGTAGTCTTCGTTTGTTCGCACCGGCTGTCCGTCGACACCGGTAATGATGTCACCCAGCACAATATCGTTGCGGCCCACGCGACGTGCTCCCATCATTCCGGCATCGTCCGCCGGGAAGCCACGATAGGTTTGCACAATGGGAACGCCTGCAATTTGATTGCGTTTAATCCACGCATCTGACGCGCGTTCAATGCCCAGTACCGGCCTTAAAATTTTGCCATAGGCGATGAGCTGGGGAACGACCTCTTTGACCGTATTGACGGGAATGGCAAAGCCAATGCCTGCACTTGCACCGCTCGGTGAGTAGATTGCGGTGTTGACGCCGACTAACTGCCCTAGCGAGTTCAGGAGAGGCCCGCCGGAATTGCCGGGGTTAATTGCGGCATCGGTTTGCACAACCCCACGAATTTTACGACCACTTGGCGACTGTATTTCGCGACCTAGAGCGCTCACTACACCCACTGTTAGGGTGGTATCGAGACCAAAGGGGTTTCCGATCGCCATGACTTTGCGACCCACTGAAAGCTCGGACGAGTCGCCGAGTGGCAGCTCGATTAACTGGTCAGGAGGGGCTATTAGCCGCAGAACAGCAAGGTCACGCTCAGGCGCAAGACCCACCACTTTTGCTTCGAACTCGCGTTGATCGCTCAGTGTGACGGTCAATCGATTGGCGCGTGCCACGACATGGTAGTTGGTGACGATGAGCCCGCTGTCATCCCAGACAAAGCCAGACCCGGCGCCTTGTGGAATTTCCATCACGTTGAGACTGAACCTCTGTCTGCGTAATGCGGTCGATGTGACGTACACCACCGACGGACTTGCGTTACTGAAGACTTCCGTTGTGTTTGCCTCGTCGTCTGTCGCAAAGCTGAGGTAGTCGACTGAGTTTGCAGACGTCGAAAAATGGCCAAAAAGTAGCGCAAGGCCCGCTAGGGCACCTGCGAAAAATCGTTTAATCATCGGTTCTGTAGGGCTTCAATCCGTTGATCAAGCGGTGGATGAGAGGCGAAAAAGCGTCTCATGCTGGAGCCGCTGGGGCTGATGCCAAATGCGGTTAATTCATCGGGAAGGTCGGATGGGCGCTCGGACTCGGCTTTTAAGCGTCGCAACGCGGCGATCATGTTCATTCGGCCAGCAAGATCGGCGCCGGCGGCATCCGCCCGGTATTCACGGTAGCGCGAAAACCACATTACAATCATCGCTGCGAGAACGCTGAGGAGGATTTGAGCAAAAAAGGTGCCGATCCAATAGCCCATTCCCAAACCACGTTCGTTTTTAAAGATCACGCGATCAATGGTGTGACCGATAACCCTTGAAAAGAACATAACAAAGGTGTTCACCACACCCTGGACGAGTGCGAGCGTAATCATATCGCCATTCGCGACGTGTCCAATCTCGTGTGCCATGACCGCCCGAACTTCATCAGGTTTCATGCGTTTCAGTAGGCCCGTGCTGACCGCGACCAGCGCATTATTCCGATTCCAGCCGGTGGCAAAGGCATTCGGCGCCTCGGATTGCCAGATTCCCACTTCTGGCATGCCAATACCCGCGTTGTCGGCAAGTTGGCGAACGGTTTGAACAAGCCATTCTTCGTCTCGGTTTGCGGGCGTTTCGATAATACGAGTGCCGGTACCGCGCTTAGCGCTCCACTTAGAAATAAAGAGAGAGAACAGTGACCCCAGCATGCCGAAGAGCCCACAAAAAACGAGCAGGGCGTTGAAGTTAAGATCAACGCCGTTGCTTTGAAGTAAACTTTCGAATCCGAGTAGGCGCCAGACAACGCCCACAACCAGCATGACTGCGAGGTTGGTTAGAAGAAACAATAAAATACGCATGCGGTGTCTCCACAAAGGTTTACATTCAAAGTATACGTGGTGACGTTAGACTGGATTTTCAACCGCGGGTTCCGAGTTTTCTTCCTCATCGTCTTCAAGGCCAGGCAGTGCAATCTGGCTCACAGTCAGTTTCGGTAGCTTCGAGTCTTTCAGTGCAACTTCTAGGACGTCCACGCGCAATCCGAAGTCCTTGGAACTCAGTTCAAACACAAGATTACTGGCTTCGTCACGGTGCTTGTAGGCGGCAACGCGCGTGCGATCCGCACCATCGACCCACTCCTTAGCGCGACCCCAATAGTGCCCGTCCTGATTCTTGAGGATGAAGTGTCGCTCCACGTCAGCGCTCCTTGTGTGTCTAGTCGTTTAATAAAATGTCTTTAGCTTGATTGATTTTGGCCGCAAGAAAGTCATTGCCACCACGATCGGGGTGCAGCTTCTGAATTAGGCTGCGGTGCGCCGCGATAATGGCCTCTTCAGTCGCATCTTCTGATAATCCGAGGGTTGCGAGTGCTTCGCTGCGTGAACTGCTGGCGCTCGCATCCTGCTGCGCCTCGCCACGCTCCTGAGCATCCTCTTCAGCGCTCTGCGCGCGCTGGTCAACATAGGCTTGCAGCAATTCGGCCGACTCCTCGTCCTCTTCACGGTAGTGCGTCAGAAGCGAGTGCAAATCTTCAAGCGACAGCTCTGAAAGCAGCCAGTCTTTGTGTGGACCGGCGATGACTTCGCCCTGGATCAGACCGGTGGTGTGGTCCAAGGTTGCAGACAAATGCGCCGTTTGAATGGAGGATTTTCCCTGTTGGGCTTTTTGCTGCTGCCGCACCTTATTGATAAAGGGCAGCGCTCGGATAAGCCAAGGCATCACCTGACGAAGAAATACGAATGCGCCCGTAATCGCGGCGCCGAGCCAGTGCATTCGTCCGGTCAAGGTGAGGAACAAGACGGTGAGCACTGCAATGCCGACAAAGAACTTAATGTATCCGGCGCGCTGTTTGTGCGGCGGCATCTTGCGCACGTTCCAAAGAAAAGAAATAGCGAGAGCAGCGATGGCTATAGCGATAATGACTCGTATCACAATGTGGTCCTTTCAGTCTTAGTGAGCGTCCGGATTACTGTCCATCGGACAGCTGGGTGAGCAACAGTTTATCACTTTCCTGGCCCGAACCTTCGAGGGCTTTTCGTCCACCCGTGACGAACCTCACCACGGCGCGCAATAACGCTTTTAGTCGCTCACCACTGGCGTCATTGAGCTGAATGTGTGCACCACCCGACAGCGCTGCCAGAGATGCAAAACAGCGCGAGGTCGCCTCATCGTTTGCTTCTTGAAAAATCAGCAGTGGGCGTCGAGCAAGTCGACACTGCAGGGCAAGCGCATTAAGTGCGGTTGGATTTTCTTCGCAGGCGTCGCCAATATAGACAATCGCTTTCACCGAGCGACTGCCTTGGAACTCACTGAGCGCGTGTTGAATGACGCGCTCAATCTGTGTCATGCCACCCCGACAGTGAACGGCATTTAACTCCGCGAGCAGCAGCGCAGGTTCGGTGAGCCATGGGCTGGCGCTAAACTCACCAAGCCCTCTGAAGTAACACAGCTGAAGCGCAAGTGTTGTGTCTTCAGCGGCGGCCTCGAACAGTGACTGATGCAATGATCGTGCGACATGCCACGTTGGCTCTCGAGACGCGGTCGCATCAAGCGCAAAAATGAGGCGTGTCTGCGCGTCTGCGACGCGTTTGATCGCGCGCGCTTGAGTGACAAACGCAGAGACGCTGCGTGTGCGTGTTGTGATCTCTTTTGCGATGAGAAAGCCCTCAGTGATCGGGCTCATAGTAACGGTTTAGGCCTCGTTGAGTAGACCTTGGTCGACGAGTTCTTTGAGGTAGTGGCGGCGCGTCTTAAGTTCGACAATGGCCGAAGTGATATCAATCTCACTCCGGGTCGGTCGTTTATCGGACGCGATGTCGAGCAATTTACGACTCGATAAGTCGCTGGCGTCGGTCCTGAGCGACCGTCTCGGAATCGATATAATAATGGGCACTGTACTGTCTCCCTCGGCCCAATGTGTCACTTGGCCGATGCATTTTTTGTCTAGATAGAAAATTTTAGACCGCCCATATGACAAAAGTTCAGCGCTATACTCCGAGTTGATGAATTTTTTGTTGCAGGGGAAGCACTTTGGACATCATAGAGTTACGACGTAAACAGACGCTGCCACCGGTAGACGCGGCGCTTCCAGGTCGTGAAACGCCTATGGCGGTGACCAATGATCACACGGTCTTAAAGACACCTTTGTCGGGGCCTTTTCCCGCACCTCTAGAAAAGGCAATGTTCGGCCTGGGTTGCTTTTGGGGGGCCGAGCGTATTTTTTGGACACTGCCGGGTGTGTACACAACCGCGGTCGGCTACGCCGCAGGTATCACACCGAATCCGACGTATTACGAAGTCTGCACCGGGCAAACAGGGCATAACGAGGTGGTATTGGTCGTTTTTGACCCGACGCAAACCAGCTATGAGACCCTGCTTACTGTGTTCTGGGAAAGTCACGACCCAACCCAGGGAATGCGACAGGGTAACGATTTAGGGACACAGTATCGGTCGGGTATTTACACTTATTCAGAGGCTCAGACCGAGGTGGCAACCGCGAGCGCTGATGCCTATAACCACCGCCTTGATGCGGCCGGTTTTGGCCGGATTACTACAGAGATCAGTGACGCGTCTGAGTTTTATTACGCGGAGGATCATCACCAGCAATATCTCGATAAAAACCCCCAGGGTTATTGTGGGATCAGTGGTACCGGAGTCACCTGTGCCATTGGCACGGGCGTGCTTGCCTAGCCGAGTTCTCTGGCCAGCACCGCACAGATCGCTGTGTCGACGCTCAAAATTCGATCGCCAAGACTCACCACGGTGGCGCCCATGTCTTGGGCAAGTGCCACCTCGTAATCTATGAATCCACCCTCAGGGCCAATGAGCACAGCACGCGGCTGCGCAGAGTCAGCGTTGGGTGTCGCGTGCTTACCGGGGTGGGCTAAGAGCACTTGACGCCCTTGGGTCACATCGGCCAGCTGATCCTGAATGAACGGTTTGAATCGACGATGCTGAAAAATGCGCGGCATAACCGTATCGCCAGAACGCTCCATTCCTTGAATAAGTGCCGTTTCGACCTTGTCCTGGCTGAGGAAGGGAGACTGCCAAAAGCTCTTTTCGACACGGTAAGAGTGAATGAGGTGTAGTTCACCGACACCAAATTCGGCCACCGAGCGAAAAATGCGTCTGAGCATCTTTGGCCTCGGCAGAGCAAGGATAATTTGTATGGGGTGTCGCGCCCGCGGCAATTCTCGCAGTTCTACTTCGAGCGACACTTCGCTGTCGCTGACCGAAACGACCGTCGCGAGGCCACTTTTACCATTGATGAGGCCGACGCGAACGGTCTGTCCCGGAATAACCTTTAAGATAGAAAGGAGGTGTTTCGCACGGTAGTCCCTGAGGACCACCGTGGTGTGGGCGACCCAGTCGAGTTCTCTGAGTAAGACAATATTCATAGAGAACGAATTAGTCCGTCCACAGGTCGTAGTCGTCGGCGTCTGTGACCTTGCGTGAGACGATATCGCCCGGTTGTAAGCCGGTGTTGTCGCTCAGATAAACCGCGCCATCGATCTCAGGTGCATCGCCTTTGGAGCGGCCTACGGCACCGTCCGGTGTGATTTCATCAACAATCACATCCAAGGAGCGACCTATTTTTTGCTTCAACCGCGCGGAGCTGATCTCCTGTTGAAGGGCCATGAACCGATGCCAGCGTTCCTCTTTCACCGCTTCAGAGACTGGATTGTCCAGAAGATTGGCGGCAGCGCCTTCGACAGCCGAATATTTGAAGCAACCCACGCGGTCCAACGAGGCTTCTTTGATGAATCCCAATAGCTCGTCAAACTCGGCTTCCGTTTCGCCGGGAAAACCAACGATGAAGGTTGAGCGAAGCGTAATATCAGGGCAAACAGCGCGCCACGCCTTGATACGATCGAGGGTCTTTTCAGCGGCCGCTGGTCGACGCATGCGCTTTAATACTGATGGGCTGCCATGCTGAAGTGGAATGTCGAGGTAGGGCAGAATCTTGCCCTCGGCCATGAGAGGAATGATGTTATCCACATGAGGGTATGGGTAAACGTAGTGCATCCGTACCCATATGCCCAGGTCGCCAAGCGCCGTTGCGAGATTGATTAGATCGCTTTTTAGCGGGCGTCCATCCCAAAAGTCGGTTCGGTATTTAATGTCGACGCCATAGGCACTGGTGTCTTGTGAGATGACCAGAAGCTCCTTGACGCCAGATCGCGCGAGTTGCTCAGCTTCTCGCATGACATCGCCAATCGGGCGGCTGACCAAGTCGCCTCGTAGGCTAGGGATGATGCAAAACCGGCACCGATGGTTGCAGCCCTCTGAAATTTTCAAATAAGCGTAATGGCGGGGCGTGAGCTTGACACCCTGTGCGGGTATGAGGTCAAGCTTGGGGTCGGGCTTGTGTGGGTTAGGCAGTACTCGTCGGACTTCGGAAAGTACTTCCTCATAGGCCGCCGGACCGGTAATGCCCAAGACTTTCGGGTGGCGCTCTAAAACTAAATTAGCTTGCTCGCCACCACCCATACAACCGGTGACCAAGACCCGACCGTTCTCTTCAAGCGCCTCGCCAATCGCAGCCAGCGATTCTTCCTTCGCGCTGTCGATAAACCCGCAGGTATTCACAATGACAACACCGGCATCGGTATAGGAGGGCGAGACCTCGTAGCCGTCGAAGCGCAGCTGGGTCAGTATTCGCTCAGAATCGACCAGGGCTTTGGGACAGCCTAAGGAAACGAAACCGACTTTTTGGGGCTGAGACATTGAGGTTTACCGTATCAATCGCGTGCCGCATTGTCTCATAGCGTGACGTCTCGTTCGCTGCCGTAAGTGTTAACCGGTAATTCTGCACGCAATCGCTTCAATAAGTCTTCGGACTCGTCTTTGTTGAGAAACTCGCCAATGGCGGTTCGACTCTCACGGTTGTGCAGCCACAATTGAGGGCCTTCCCACTTATTTTTTGGGCTGATCACATTGACGGCTGTTTCACTGCGCTCCCAAAGCCAGGTTCGTTTAGGCACGAAGTATCCTTTTTCCACCCTTATAAACTGCTTTGAAACCGTCACAATTTGACGGTATTCGAGGTTCCAACTGACGTAATACAGCGCCCCCGCAAGCGCCATGAGCTCAGCACCTGCAAACGGTAAAATTGGCCACGCACCGAGCAGTGCAAAGCCAATTGCTGCGCCTAATGACGGAATGGAAATAGCAATGAGCGCATAGAGATTGGTTCGCCAAGAAGCACTCTTGTTAGGTTTAACAATAATAACGCGGGCGTTATCGTCAAGTTGTTCGGTAATCACTGCGTCAACCCTTCTAAGATGCTTTTCAGCGAACTGATCAAAGTGAGAACGGTATCGGGGTGAACGCCGAAATCCAATCGCCTGTTGAAGGTGCGCACAGTTTAAGTCGGGTCGCGTGCAGTAAAAGTCTTGGGGACGCAGCCAAGGCAGTATCGTGGGCGTACATGTCACAGCCAATAATAGGGTGCCCCAAGGACTGCATATGAATACGAAGTTGGTGTGATCGCCCTGTGACAGGCATGAGTTTGATCAATGTTCGGTTGCTTGAGCGCTTGAGTACCTTGAAGTGAGTCAGCGCCTGTTTGCCGCGGGTCTGGCAAATCATTTGTTTGGGCCGATTGGGCCAGTCGGTCGCGATGGGCAGCTCCACCGAGCCTTCGTCGTCTGCAAGCTCACCCCATAAAATTGCCGTGTACTCTTTCTCGATCTGACGTCGTTGGAATTGTCGCGCCAGCTCCGAAAGACTGGCTTTGTGCTTGGGCACCACCATGATTCCGGAGGTATCCAGGTCTAATCGATGCACCGCATGAACCTCGGGGAATCGTGGCTGTAGGCGCCGAATTAGGCTGTCATGATTCAAAGGGTGCCGTCCTGGGACGCTCAACAAATGGTGCGGTTTGTCGATCAATAGGAGATCCACATCGTCGTACACGATGCGAATCGATTCTTGGCTATGAGGGACTAGGTAGGGCGGTAACTCGTCGTAATCGCGTGTTGATGGTGCGCTTGAAGTCACGCCGCGGCTCGACGCTCGAGAGCCTGCAAATAGCGCCTGACGCTCTCGGCGAAACCATACCTGAGCGCATCGGTAATGAGCGCGTGTCCAATAGATACCTCAAGTAAATGAGGGATCGTGAAGTTGGGAAGGTTTGTCAGGTTCAAGTCGTGACCTGCATTAATGCCGAGTCCGGCATCGTGCGCCGCTGCTGCGGCCTCCGAAAACTGAGAAAGAACAGACTCAAAATAACCTGCAGCGTGTGCAACGGCATAGGACTCTGTGTAGAGCTCGATCCGGTCGGCGCCAATCTCGGCAGCCTTACTCATACTTTCTGGCTCAGGATCCATAAATAGACTGACGCGACAGCCCATGGATTTTAGCGACGCGATGATCGGCACGAGGCGCTCGGCGTCTTGGCTTAGGTCAAAGCCATGGTCTGATGTCAGCTGAGCGTTGCTGTCAGGGACCAGGGTCACTTGCGCGGGACGTGTGGCCTCCACGAGCGCCATAAATCCCGGATAGGTCGCGATGCCGTGGCGATCGCTCGAGACGCCGGCCGCAAAGGGATTGCCCTCTAGATTGAACTCGACCGCGAGTGAGGACGCGAGGTCGTAGCAGTCTGTCACTCTAATATGGCGTTGATCGGGTCTTGGATGGACTGTGATCCCGCCGGCCCCTGCTTCGATAGCCGTCGCTGCAAATTCAAGTGGCGAGGGGGTGCGTGTGTCACGCGAATTTCGTATGAGCGCGACTTTGTTGAGATTAACGCTGAGTACAGTCATGGCGAGACGCGGGTCACTCGTAACAGAACAATGGGATCCACAGGGACGTTTTGAAGCGGCATTTGCCCTTGTTCGGTTGTTCCTACGGCGTTTGCAGTGGGTGATGAGGCCATAAAATCGACGATGCGCATACCACTAATGACTTCGCCGAATACCGTGTAGCCCGCTTTAAAGGGCGTCCAGTCGAGGCTTGGATTGTTACGATGGTTGATAAAAAATTGGCTG
>CAYVQI010000060.1:0-11833 GCA_964454155.1 uncultured Alteromonadaceae bacterium
TACAGGTATAAAGTCACAGTCGAAGGGGCGGCCTAACGTCGAAGTTACTTGTTCAAGTGCCTAAGCCAGATTTACATGCAACGATTTTGCTGTCCGAGGATGGTCCTAGGAAGCATTAAGGGCACCCGTGTTGGATGTCCGGGCAAATAGTCAGTCTGACTTAAGCGAACTTATTGCATTGATCCAATTCGGCGCAGTTCAGTATCACTAGCGAGTACTGTTTTCCGTCAATAGTCTTTTTGTGAATTAACAGACAGCGCGCGGAGTCACTAAAATATTCGGTCGTGTGCATAATGTGCGCGGTCGGGCCTGTTGCGAGTAAAAGTAGTTCCGCATGCCATCAATACCGTTAACTGACGTCAAGTCGCTCTGCATTGTACTCAGTCTATTTTTTCTTTCGGCAGAGGCTTTGGCACTCGAGGCATCTCCCGGCGAGTCAGAAGGCGTTCGACAGATCTATCTGCCGAGCGATTTCGCGCAGTTTGCCCCCCGATCCGCGTTCGACTTGGTCCGAAAGATTCCCGGATTCAGTGTCAACGAGGGCGGAGGCGACCGTGGCTTTGGTCAGGCAGACACTAACGTGCTCATTAACGGGCGTCGCATATCTGGAAAGTCTAACGGTCCGACGCAGGCACTGGAGCGACTCTCGGTCGAAAGTGTCATACGGATTGAAATTTTAGACGGCGCCAGTCTGGATATCGGCGGTATGTCGGGGCAAGTCGTTAACGTCATTACTGACGCTGACAAAAAGATCACAGGTTTATACCGTTACTCCCCGAGGGTCCGCCCCAGTGGTCCCAACACCGAGAAACGCCTGCGTGAGTTTAGTGTGGCGATTACAGGTGGGAGCCGTGATTCGGAGTGGACCTTGAGCGCCGCTAACGAGCAACGCGCCTTTGCTGAGTCAGGTTTTGAATTTGTCAGGGACTCAACGAGCGAGATTACTGATAACCGTTTTGAGTCAAGTCGTCGGTTATTCGACAGGCCTAATCTTTCAGGTTCTTACTCGAAAGAAACGACCTCCGGTAGCGTCTTTAACCTTGTGGGAGAAATCAATGGCTATTATTCCGAGGTGACGGAGGAGTCCGAGCGGCTAGCGGGCACTCCTAATGCCAATACACGGGCGCTGAAACAGTCCGAGGACGAATATAACTTCGAGATTGGAACGGATTATGAGTTTGTCGTTGGCGCAGGGCGACTCAAGCTGATGGGGCTGCATCGATTCGAGTCCAGCCCCACGGTTGATCGCACCACATCATCTTTTGCCTCGGGGGCGATTTCTGGCTCCATTTTCTCACGCCAAGCCGATGAGGCGGAGTCCATCTTAAGGGCTGAATTTGCGTTCACTGCGCTGAACAGTCAGTGGCGTTGGTCACTTGAAGGGACCGAGAACTACCTCGACATAGAGTCTCAGCTCGACGAGCTGAACGTGCAGGGCGACTTGAGTCCAGTGAATCTCACTGGCGCGAATTCCAGGGTGGAAGAGACGCGTGCGGAGTCAACACTCAATGTGAGTAAACGACTCGGTGAGCGGCTGACGCTTCAGGCAACCCTGGGCGCTGAGTATTCAGAGATTAGGCAGACTGGGAGCTCAGATGTCACGCGGGATTTCGTTCGCCCGAAAGGGTTCGTCGCGCTGAACTACAAGCCTAGTGATACGCTTTTTCTGTCTGCCAAGCTTGAGCGCCTGGTGGATCAATTAAGCTTTTTCGATTTCATCGCTTCGGTTGACGTTAATTTGGGACGCGAGAACGTTTCCAATGTTGATCTAGTGCCCCCGCAAGCATGGAACCTAAAGCTCGAGGCTCAACAATCGCTTGGCACGCGCGGCAACCTGACGCTCAGCCTTTTTTACGAGGACGCTGAAGACATTGTGGACGGAATCCCGATTGAGGGTGGTGGTCAAGCCCCCGGGAATATCGACAGCGCTAACCTCTATGGTGGGTTCTTTGATGCCACGTTACTAAGTGACGAACTGTTTTGGAGCGGGGGGCGTGTGGATCTCTCACTGGGGTACATGAACTCCAACGTCATTGATCCCATTCTGGGAGAAAAAAGAAAAATTAGTGGTGAATTTTACAAGTCCTACAACCTTGGTTTGCGACAGGATTTTGAGGGCACATCGTGGGCGTTGGGCGCCTCAATAGACTACGACGAAACGACACGTGACGTGAGAATTGACGAGGTCAGTTTTTACAATAAAAGCCCTGGGATCGTTAATTTCTATGTGGAAAATAAAGACGTGAAAGGATTGACCATAAGGGCCAATGTGTGGAATTTAATAGAGTCAAAAAATCGATACCGGCGTACCGTCTACGCTGACCGTTTGACTGACCAGGTCTTATTTTCTGAGACGCGCAGTCGACGTTATGGTTACTCCTACACGTTGACGATTGAAGGCGCTTTTTAGAAACACGGGCACCGGATCAAAGCACAGCGTTTTAACCTGCCCTAGTCGTTGTGTTGGCAAAAGCACTATCGACAGCAATTCGACCACAGGAAGCAAAGTCTCATGAAGTATTTTTCACCGTTATACCCATTTCTGCTCGGTTGGGCACTGATTCTCATGAGTACGTCCTATTCGACCCTAGGTTTTATCAATGGCTTGAGTCAGTTGTTGTTCTTTAGTTTGGTCGTCTGCCTGCCTATATGGCGAACTGAGCGCATGAGTTATGTGGATATCGGCTGGCCTTGGGGACTCGTGCTTCTTGGGTTAATCAGCTTCTGGCTCAGTGACGGTTACTGGCTTCGTTCTTTGACAGTGAGCGCGGTAGTCGTATTGGTGGGTTTACGAATGGGTTTGGGCGCCTTAAATATGTGGCGAATGGGGCTGTTGGAAAAAGAGTTTCCTCGTTATCAGTACCAACGTATCCGTTGGGAGCAAGAGGGGAAGACGAATACTCAGCTCGCACTGCAGGTTGACGCGCTCTCTCAGGGCTTGGCCAACGCGTCGTTTTTGGCGTTGCCGGTACTTGTCATTGCGTCCAACCAAAGCCCTGTGTTGTCTGTATTTGAGCTGGCGGGCCTGTTGATTTGGTTGCTCTCGTTCGTCATGGAGACGGTCGCTGACATGCAGAAACTGGCTTTCTTAAAGGATATGAAGAAGCAGGGTAAGCAGCGCCAAGTGTGTAATATTGGATTGTGGCGTTACTGCCGACACCCTAACTATTTTGCTGAGTGGATGGTCTGGAATGGCCTAATTGTAGCGGCAATACCCTCTTGGTTGGCATTGCGCGCCACTGAAGGCGTGCTGGTTTGGGCGCTGTTGGGGGTGGCATTACTGTTCGCCTCTCGGATGATGTATGTCACGCTCGTATACACCACGGGTGCCGTTCCGTCGGAGTACTTCTCAGTGCAGAAGCGCCCTGACTATGCTGCCTATCAGCAGCGAACCAATCGTTTTTTCCCCGGACCCCCACGTCACTAAGGTCCATCGCATCACTATTGTCTTTATGACAATAACGCTTTACGAATCAGGCGGTTTATTAAGCCATTACGACGTATAAGAATAGTGCAGACGTTGACGATCAGCCTGACAGGACCAGCACAGTCTTTTTCTATAGGTACTTTGATTAGGGTCGACCAAGGGAAGAGCAATGAGCGCGAGTGATAACCCGATACTGACCTTTCTAAGGTCTGCCTCCTTGATTAAAGAGCGAGAGCTCAACGCAGTGGTCAGTTCGTTTTTGTTCGTTGTGGTGCTGATGTCGGCCTATTACATTCTGCGTCCCGTGCGCGACGCCATGGCCAGCGACTGGAGCGACGCGGAAGTCAGTTGGTTGTGGACACTGAACTTCTTTATCAGTACGGGTGTCGTTGCGCTCTATGGCGCTGCGGTATCACGATTTCGTTTCAAACTCCTTGTGCCTGCGACCTATGGCATTTTTGCGGCGTCGTTCGTGTCATTTTACGTGCTGGGTTCTTTCTTCGCTGACCGAACGTTAATTGATAAGTCATTTTATGTCTGGGTCAGTGTCTTTAGTTTGTTTCACATCTCTGTTTTTTGGAGCTTCATGTCAGAGCTGTTCAGTAAGGAGCAGTCAGGGAGGCTCTTTGGTGTCATCGCGGCGGGCGCGAGTGTCGGTGGTCTCGTGGGTCCCACTGTGCCCGCATTTTTCTCCGCATCGTTAGGTACCGACAACTTAATGTTGATCGCCAGCGTCATGTTGCTACTGACCATCCCGATTATTTTTCATTTGCAGGCTCTGAAATTAACGGCACCGGATGATCACGTATTGCCAACAACAACAACAACAACAACAACGACCACGCGCGCCATTGGTGGGAACCCGCTTGCCGGCTTTAAAGCCTTCTTTTCAAACCCGTACTTACTCTGCATTGGGTTGTTTATTTTCCTTTATACCGGCATCAGTTCCTTTGTTTATTTCGAGCTCAAAAACTTACTCAGTGAGCTCACCCGGCCCGAGCGAACGGCCATTTGGGCGCAAATGGACCTTGCCGTTAATATCTTGTCGATTTCTACGGGGCTGCTGGTCACCGGCCGGATCGTGAGTAAATTCGGTATGCCGGTCACCATCGCACTGGTACCTGTCCTGATTTGTATAGGGCTACTTGTGCTCGCTATTTCGCCACTTTTAGGCGCTGTAGTGGTGCTGCAAATTGTGCGTCGTGCCGGGAACTATGCTGTGACTCGACCCGCTCGCGAAATGCTGTTTACGCGCGTCGATCGTGAAACCCGATTTAAGGCAAAACCGGTGATCGACGTTGTCGCCTACCGCGGTGGCGACATGTTGATGGCTTGGTTATTCACTGGCCTAACCCAAGGTCTGGGATTGGGTTTGGCGGCGGTTGCTGTGGTGGGTGCTGGCATCGCCGCGCTCTGGTCACTCGTAGGCATCTATCTCGGACGTTGGTTTGAGCGTGATGATTTGGAGCCCAATACGACCACTGTCGATGCGCCCTCAGTGGCTCGAGAAAGTACTCAGTAGATGAACTACCGGCTAATTTTTTACAGTGCTTGGGCTATCGATGAGCCGATTCACCTTGGATTTACACACACTAATAACGGGTAATGGAATTCACTATGAACAATACCGCAAAGACCACATTGTTGACGTTTCTTCTTGGCTTCAGCGCCTTTGCTTCGGCAGGCCATCACTCGGGTACGACGCACGAGGGTACTCAAGTAAAGCATGTTGGCTTTAGCCAGATGGGCGATCCTGCGACGGTGCTTGAAGTAAAAAAAGAGGCATCGCGTGCCTTACGCCCAGGCGACGTCCGCGTCAAAGTACTGGCCTCCCCAATTAATCCCTCCGATCTCCTGCAGATTGCAGGTAATTATGGGGTTGACCCTGTATTGCCCGCACGTCCTGGCAGCGAGGGTATTGGTCGCGTTACCGAAGTATCTGCAGACGTTCAGGCACTAAAGGTGGGACAGTTGGTTCTTCTTGCGAGTGGGAATACGTGGGCGGAAGAGCTCGTCGCGCCGGCAGCCGGCTTCTTGCCACTTCCTGATCTTGGCGTTGTTGGTGCAGACGTCATTGAGCAGCTGGCCATGGCGGCAGTTAATCCGTTGACGGCATTGCTTATGCTGACGTCGTATACCGATGTGGCAGAGGGTCAATGGATTGCACAGAGTGCCGCGAACTCTGCCGTCGGGGGTTACGTCATTCAGCTGGCCAAACAGCGGGGCATTAAGACTGTCAATATTGTTCGCCGAGAGGGCTTGGCAGAAGAGTTGATGGCCAAAGGCGCAGATGTTGTCCTCGTCGACGGGCCTAATTTAGCGGCTGACATTGCCAAAGCAACCAACAATGCGCCGATTGTCTTAGCGCTGGATCCTGTGGGTGGCGACACCTTCGCTCGACTCTATGACAGCCTTGGTTATGGAGGAACGCTGGTCACATTTGGTGTGCTTTCGGGAAGACCCGCGACTCTCAATACTGCAATGCTCATTGGCAATGACAGTCGCCTGCGCGGATTTTGGCTGTATAAGTGGTATCAGACCGCCAGCATGCAAGAGAAGCAAGCCGCCTTTGGGCAGGTGATTCCACTGATTGTAAACGGTACCTTAAAAGCCGATATCGATTCGCGTTTTACGATCGACGAGATTAAGCAAGCCGTTACTCGGTCGAAGCAGGGCGGCAGGAACGGCAAGGTACTGATTGTGCCGAGCCCTCTCTAACCTATCTGGTGGCGATGCCGGTGACTAGGGTTTAAGCGTCGAACTCGACGCTTAAACCCTACCGAATACCAGTTCTACTAATCCGATCGCACCTGACGGTCGTCTGCGTGCTGTCAATCTAAACACGAAGGATATCTATCGCGGGCTAGCCCTCCGCGGGTGGATCTGGATTAAGTATGTCTTGGGTACGGAGCTCGAAATCGCTGGCGTCGTGTCGCTCAAGTAATTGCGAGGATTTAGCACCATACGGTCGGTTGACCATTCGGCCACGTTTCACGGCCGGCCTCTGAGAGATCTCCTCCACGTACCGAGCCAGGTGGGTATAGGTGTGTGCCTCCAGGAACTCCGCGGCGTTATAGGCTTTCCCTTCAATCACTGAGCCGTACCAAGGGTAGATGGCCATATCGACAATGGTGTACTCATCACCGCAAATATAGGTGTTGTCCGCCAGCCGCTTGTCTAGAAGGTCCAGCTGGCGTTTGACTTCCATCGTGTAGCGGTCAATAGCGTACTCAATTTTTACAGGTGCGTAGGCATAGAAGTGACCAAATCCACCGCCTAAAAGCGGCGCCGCACCCATTTGCCAGAACAGCCAGTTCAAACACTCGGTTCTTCCCGCGTGATCAGAGGGTATGAACTCACCAAATTTATCGGCGAGGTAGAGCAGAATCGAGCCTGACTCGAATACTCTTAAAGGTGGCTCCTCGCTGTGATCAACAAGCGCTGGAATCTTTGAGTTGGGGTTGGCCGCCACAAAGCCACTTCCAAACTGCGAACCATCGCCAATATTAACCAGCCACGCATCGTACTCGGCACCGCTGTGTCCCTTTGCTAGGAGTTCTTCGAGCATGATTGTGACTTTCACGCCATTGGGGGTTCCAAGGGAATGCAGCTGAAGTGGGTGCTTACCGACCGGTAATTCTTTTTCTTGCTGAGCGCCGGCCGTAGGCCGGTTGATGTTCCCGAAGGCTTGATTACTATTTTGCTTCCACTCCCAGACCTTGGGGGGTTCGTAGGTATCGCTCATGGGTCTTATTCCGTGGCTATGCAGTGGTGCTTACAGTGTCACTTAATGGTGGTGTGAGACAAGTCTTTGATCAAGAGCATTAGAGTGACTCGTCGGGCCGGTACAGACGCTACATACGGGTTTCAACTTCGGATCTCTAGCCGTTGAATGCAACCGCCAGCGAGGTTTGATGGGACCTCACGGTTAGGAAGTGGTTGAATGTGTTTGTGGCGCCGAAAGCTTGGTTTGTCTGGGATTCGTGTCTACTTTGGCGGTGGGTTTTCTCGATCAATCAATTACTGATCTAAACTTTGGTAGGGCCAGCCAGATTCGAACGGGTGACCTCTACCGTGCCAAGGCTCTAGTTACTCGCTAAGGCTCTAGTTACACGCTAAGGCTCATTACGGCACAACTAAGGCTGGCTCAAATAAGGCTGGCTCAAAATGGCGCCAGCGCGGAGCCGCATCTTGGCGCTTAGCGGAGGGTTTGGAAAGTTTTGCGTCCACCTTGCCTGGTTTGGTCGTATTTATTGCGGTGCCGCTAAACGTCGAATCTAAAGGGGTTTAGTTCGTTGTAGCAGCACCACCGGCAACACACCAATCATGACAATGAGTAGAGCGGAGCCAGACGCCTCGGCCAACCGCTCATCGCTGGCCAGCCGGTAAACTTGAGTAGCCAAGGTGTCGAAATTAAAAGGTCGCAATATGAGGGTTGCCGGCAGTTCCCGCATCACATCCACAAAAACTAACAGGCAGGCAGCAAAGATGCTTGGTCTAAGCAGAGGAAAATGTATCTTGCGGATTATCTCGCTGGTTGTGGTGCCCAGTGTTCTTGCTGCCGCATCTATATCGTGAGAGATACCCGCGAAGCCAGAATCAACCGATTGGTATGCGACCGTCAAGAATCGACAGACATAAGCATAAAGAAGCAGGAACAGGCTGCCGGATAGCACGGAGTTGGAAAGGCCCGGCCACGTCGCTAGCAGCCAATGATCAAAAATACCCACAGGCTTGAGTAATGCAACAGCCAACAAGATTCCGGGCAGGGCATAACCCAGCGTCGATATGCGGATAAGGCTGTGCGATAACGAGCTTGGGTGGAAGCGCTTCACGTAGGCGAGGACCCAGGCAATTAGGGTAACCCCAACGCCGGCTGCGATGGCAAGCGAGACACTGTTGAGGGCGAGCTCTGCAAATTTGGTTTGGATTACCGAATTAACGTTGTCAGCCGCGTATATCACCAGGGTCACTGCGGGGATAATAAACCCGAGCACTATGGGGAGCACGCAGACTGAAATGGCGACAAAGCCTCGGATGCCGGTCAGGGTGATCCGCGAGGTTCCCGACATATCACTGCGATCTACCGTTCCGCGCCGACTACCTTCTTCAAGGCTCACCAGTAGAATGACAAAAAGTAGCATCAGAGACGCTAGTTTTAGTGCGGCCTGAGGGTCGCCTAGGCCCAGCCAGGTACGAAATATACCCGTGGAAAAAGTGGGTACTGAAAAATAGCTAACAACGCCAAAGTCGGCAAGCGTTTCCATCAACACCAATGCAAGGCCGCCTACGATCGCAGGGCGCGCAGCGGGTAGTGCAATGCGAAAAAAGGCGCTGAACGGGCCGTGACCCAGCACTCGAGCAGCATCAAACTGAGCTCCAGATCGTCCTGCGAAACTGTTTCGGCAAAGAAGATAAACGTAGGGATAGAGGACGAGCGAGAGTAAAACGGCGGCTCCTGTTAGGTTGCGAATCGGTGGTAACTGGAGATCGGTTATTCCTAACGAAAGCCATGAGCGCAGTGCGGTCTGCACGGGACCGGATACATCGAGTAGATCCGTATAAACGTACGCGACGATATAGGCTGGTGAGGCCAACGGCAGCATTAACAGCCAACTCAACGTAGCGCGTCCGCGAAATTGGCAAGCACCGATTAACCAGCCCGTGCTGATACCGAAAAGGAGGGATAAACCACCTGTCAGTGTCATTAGAGCAAACGTGTTTACCAGATACTCGTTAAGTACTGTGTTCCTAAGATGCTCCCAAACAGGGCCGGCCGGCTGGGCCAAGGAAATGAGCGTGACAAAAATGGGCAGCGATACCAGCGCCGCTACGAGTAGGGCAGGTAATACCAGTAGATTGCTAGCTTGTTGTAATGAAGAAGGCATAAACTATTGTGAGTAATGGTCGGCGAGTAGTGTATTCAGGTGCTTGTAATTAACAAGGTGTCGCATCGATTTAACAAAAATGCGGCGTTAAAAGATATTTCTTTCGAATGTAAGGGGGGCGAGGTCACTTGTTTGATCGGGCACTCTGGATGCGGAAAAACCACTTTGTTGCGATTGCTGGCAGGGTTATTGCCCTTGCAGTCAGGGCAAATTGCGTTGAATGGCGCTACTCTTGCTAGCCCCTCACTGATGGTGCCGCCTGAGCTAAGATCTGTTGGCATGGTGTTTCAAGAGGGCGCCTTGTTTCCCCACATGAGCGTTGTTGACAACGTGGCCTTTGGCTTGAGGGGCAATGGAGCCCGGGAGCGTGCGGTTCAGTGGTTGGCGCGTGTCGGCTTGTCCGATTACACGGATCGATATCCTGACAGCTTATCGGGTGGGCAGCGGCAACGTGTTGCGCTGGCTCGGGCGATGGCGCCCGAACCCAAGGTGCTCCTATTCGATGAGCCCTACGCTAATCTAGATGTACCTTTGCGAAGAACGCTACGTAAAGATGCGCGGCAAATCATTCGCGAGACGGGTGCCGTAGGTTTATTCGTAACTCACGACCCGGACGAGGTGCTGGTGATGGGAGACAACGTAGTGGTGCTCGATGACGGTTTGATGGTTGAGACCGGTACGCCCCAAACCTTATATGACACGCCTAGATCTCGCTATACGGCGGAGCTATTTGGAGAGCCGCAGATTCTCGAGGGCGTTATCCACGATGGAGGTGTAACGACGCCGCTCGGGGAGTGGGACAGGAGCGCGCTCACGAATTCCGCTATGGCAAACGGGGATGCGATTTTGATCGTAGATGCGGATCACCTGACACTGCAGTCAGATACTCAGGGACTTCAAATCACCAGTATCGACGCTATCGGTCGGTTAAGCCGGGTGACAGTCAAGAGTGGGCTCGATGACGCAGTACAAGTCTTTCATTGCCCCAAAGTGTTGGATTCGAAAATTACGGTTGGTTCGTTTGTGCGTGTAATGCACAAACCCAGGGTGGTTTTCGCAACAAGATCATCGCTCGATTGATTAAGAGAATAATTCTCATTATCATTTAAGAAAATTTATTAGAAGGTAATCATATGCGTTTCTCATTGCTCTTTTTCGCTCCTCTGACCGCTTTGGCGGCACTTGTCTCCTGTTCGACTGACAACCCCTCTGAGAGCGCTTCGGCTGGTGAACTTAACTTATATTCATCTCGTCACTACGACACTGATGTCGCCCTCTACAACAACTTTACCGAGGCAACGGGAATCAAAATCAATTTGATTGAGGCTGGCGCTGACGAGTTGATTGAGCGAATAAAAAGTGAGGGAGAAGCGAGTCTTGCAGACCTTTTGATTACCGTTGATGCTGGGCGTTTGTGGCGAGCGGAGCAGGCGGGTATTTTTCAGCCTATTGATTCAACGGTGCTGAACGAGCGTCTGCCTGCACACATGCGACACCCTGACGGTTTATGGGTAGGCCTGTCAAAGAGGGCCCGGGTCATTGTTTACAATGCTGAAGCGGGTCTGCCGGAGCCATTGAGCGATTACTCAGACCTTGCCAACCCGGCTCACAAAGGCAAGGTTTGTATTCGTTCCTCGAGCAATATCTATAATATTTCTCTAATGGCGGGCGTCGTGTCTCGGATGGGCGAGGCGATGGCAGAAGAATGGGCTGCCGGGGTTGTCGCCAATTTTGCGCGCACGCCACAGAGTAACGACACGGGTCAGATCCGAGCCGTGGCGAGTGGCGAGTGCCAAATTGCGATTGCTAACACTTACTACCTCGCACGATTGGCGGCGTCGGATGAGCCTGCTGATCAAGCCGTGGCCTCGGCTGTAAACATTGTCTTTCCAGGTCAAGAAAGCAATGGAACTCACGTAAACATTAGTGGTGCTGGCCTTGTAAGCACGTCTCCAAATCCAGAAAATGCAGTCAAGTTTCTTGAATATCTGTCCAGTGACGCGGCCCAGTTGCTATTCGCTAACGGAAATAATGAATACCCTGCCGTCCCCGGTATTGCCGCATCGTCAGTGGTGGTCGGATTAGGTGAGTTCAAGGAAGATATGCTCAATGCTTCGGAGCTTGGCATTAATCAAGCAGCCGCGATTATGGTATTTGACCGTGCGGGCTGGAAATAAGGCTGACCAAGTATGATTCGGTGGGGCAGGCTCCCATTCTTGTGCAACGCTTGTGTGGCGAGGGCTCTTGTTACCCGATGGTTCAAGCTGTGTGATCGCTTTTTCTTCAGTGCTTTAACTGCATGTAACCTGTTAATAGGTCAGGGCGGCTTGTCTTCAATCGCCATTGCCTCTGGCGATTGAACCCTGCGGGCGCCTCCGCTTTGCTTTGGCGGACTAAACGCGCCTTCGGTCGCGTTTTTCGACTGGCTTCGCGAGTCCGATAGCGGGGTAAACCTACCAAACACAAAAAAGCCCGCTTCAGGCGGGCTTTTTTGTGTTTGGTAGGACCAGGCGGATTC
>CAYVQI010000061.1:0-11801 GCA_964454155.1 uncultured Alteromonadaceae bacterium
CTCCTGGTTCGTTAAAAGACGGTCACAGCGGCTCGGTGCGGCCAGACTGCTTCTTGTGAGTGTAGACCCGTGACGCGCAAACGCGAGTTTAATGTTATGGCGTTCGTTATGGGCGCGCGCTCGGTCCTAATTCAGGCGACCTACGATCAACATGAGTAGCTGTAAAAGGTGATGTTTAACCGGTGTTGTTGGGAACTCGTTTGTTAATAATTTTTTCTGCCTCTACGACAGCACGTGTTATACAGGCAGGCGTTAACCCTGTTTTAAAAATCAGGGGAGGTTGAGATGACGCGTTTACTGCAATTTACCGCAACGACGAGTTTGCTCCAGTTGGATGAATTAGCGACGATCGCACAGAGCAAAGGTCGCCATACATTTCTGTTCACCGCGAATCCGCTTCACATCGAGGGCGCAACGGGTTCCCCACTAAGTCCAGTGGCTGTATTTTGATCAGGTCAGTATCGAGTTTTGGAGCGCCTCATATGATGGTTCTATTAACAAGATTGGGCTTGGTTTTCCTGTTGGCATTGAGTACGGCTTTAACCGCGCAGGCTAATACGAGTCACGCGCGCGCCGTAATGGTGCCTGACTCCGGCACTTACTCGCGTACAATTTCAACTCAGAGTCCCGACGCCCAGAATTTCTTTGATCAAGGTCTGCGTCTTGCTTGGGGCTTTTACTTTCCCGAGTCGATCGCGTCCTATCAGCAGGCGTCACTGTTTGATCCTGACCATCCGATGCCGTATTGGGGCATTGCACATGCGGCGGGTCCAAACCCCAACTCGCGTTACGCACAGATGCCCGACGATCCTCAGGGCGCCGGCTTGGCCGCGATTGAGGCGGCATTGGCACGGATTGATCGCGCAACACCGATGGAGGTTGAGTTAATTCGAGCGCTTTACGTGTTTTATGACGCGGATAGTATTTCGGACCCCGGTGAACGAGACCGAGCGTACCTAGCCCAGATGCGAGCACTGAATAAAAAGTACCCCGACGATCCCGACGTCACAGCGCTTTACGCGGGTAGCTTTATGTCGATTCGGCGCTGGGATTATTGGGACAAGCGCGGTCGAGCGAAGGGCGAAACGCTGGCGGTGGCCGAGGCGTTAGAGTACGTGATCAACAAAGGCGGAGTGCATCCGGGTGTTTACCATCTTCACATTCACCTCATTGAAGCCTCGCTTGAACCGGAGCGCGCCATGGTTTCGGCGAATGCGCTCGAGGCAACACTTCCCATTGGCGGGCATGTAGTCCACATGCCTGCGCACATTTTTGTCCGTGTCGGTGACTACCAGAGAGCCATCGATAACAACCTTAGATCACTGGCCGTAGACAAGCGTTTTGCTGAGCATTGGGGGGAGCTGCCGTTACCCACAATTGGCACGTATCCGTTATCGCACAAAATTCACGCCGGACATGCGCTGGACTTTGTGCGTTACGCAGCAACGATGCAGGGCAGTTCTGAACTGGCCATCACATCTGCCAAGCAGATGGCGTCAGCGATGAAGTCGCACGGAACCCCCATGGGCCGGATGCAGAAGCGCCTTGCTGCACCTTGGGTAACGCTGAAAATCTTTGGGCAGTGGGATGAATTGCTGGCGGTTGAGCCACTTCAAAAGTCGACCCCCTACCTGGCCGGTGTTCTCGCCTATGTTCAAGGTAGTGCTCATGCAGCGAAGGGTTCGCTCAAGGATGCTGAAAAGCAACTGACAGCGATCCGTTTGATTGCCGAGTCACCGGACGTCTCCGTCAACCGAGCAGGTGCGACGGCGACTGCGGAGCTTCTTGCTCTTGCAGCACATGCGCTCGATGGAGAAATTAAGATGGCGAGAGGGGATCTTACGGCTGCGATTGAGGCATTCGAGAAAGGGGTGGCGCTAGAAGACACCAACAACTACACCGAACCCCCTGACTGGCCTCAGTCAATGCGGCTTTATTTGGGAACGGCGTTGCTGGCGGCGCAGCGCTTTGAGGAGGCTGAAGCGGTTTTCAGACGGGACCTCGTCTGGCATCAAAATAATGGATGGTCGTTGTTTGGTCTGATGAAGGCGCTCGAGGCGCAGGGGAGGGCAAAGGACGCCGCCACGATTCAAGAACAGTGGTCTTCGGTGTGGTCCCATGCTGATGTAGCGCTATCGATGCCGGTTATTCTCTGAGATGACAATACTGAGCGATGGGTCAAGCCTGGTCTGCGGCGGTTTGGTCATTCAACGCGTCATACTCTGGCGCACAGGCTGCTGCAGCTCAATACGGTGAACTCGGTCTATTGAGCATGCTGAGTGATCGCATCAGATAAATGAAAAGCGGGTAAGCACCGTGGCGAAAAATTCTACGCGGCATGCAGTGGGTAGTCGCAGTTAATGCTACCTTTTTTGAAAAACGACCGGACAGTCAAAAGAGCAAAGTACTCAGGAAGGTTTTAGTGATGCGTCACGCAGTGTCGAGTTTCTGTTGGATTCTATGGTGTTGCTTTGTTGTACATGCAAACGCCAGTGATCTTGAACCGCCCAATATGACGTTTATACCCCTCGATGCGTCGAAGGTAGAGGGCAAAAACACCGAGCAATGGTCGTTCAATGGAGCTGAGTGGTGGCTCAGGAATACAAACGTCCCGAGTGTGTCGGTCTACCCGGCGACAAACGGTAGCCCAACAGGTGCAGCCGTGCTGGTCATACCCGGAGGCGGCTTTCAGTTTGTTTCGATGTCTAATGAGGGCTGGCCTATTGCGGAGCGACTTGCAGCTCAAGGTATAACGGCCGTCGTTTTGAAGTACAGAACGGTCCAAACATCCAGAAATGACAATGAGTTCTTTGAATTCATGGGACGATTGTTTTCGGGGCGACTCGATCCCGAACTTCTGAGGGAGCAACGAGCGCGCGCTGTGTCAGTGGCTAAAACAGATGCTCAAGGTGCCTTGGCATGGATCAAGAAAAATGCTGAGCAGTACGGAATCGATTCGTCCCGAGTCGGTGTGTTGGGATTTTCGGCAGGCGCGATGACTGCAATGGCCGTTGTGCTCGATCCGGACGGCGGTGACCCACCGGCTTTTCTGGGGGCTATTTATGGCGACCTCGGTTCAGTTGACCCACCGAAAGACCCAATGCCGCTTTTTGTGGCCATTGCGTCTGACGACCCGCTTTTGGGGCATCAAGGCTTTGGATTAATTGAGCACTGGCACGGCGCGGGTGGTTCGACGGAACTCCATTGGTATCAGGGGGGAGGCCATGGTTTTGGCAGTTTCGCAAAAGGTACGACGAGCGATCGATGGTTTGATCAATTTACAGCGTGGTTGATCGCAGAGGGTTTTACGACTCAGGCGATGTAATTGTTCTGTGAAATCGCTCCGCCGATAGGGTAAAAAAGAAAATCGGAGACTGATTTAAAGGCTTTATTTTATCGTGGCTTGTTATCCTTGGGCCTCAACGAATGTAGGGGAGCACGTCAATGCTGCACAAAGATTTGGCAACCGTTCTTATCTGGCTGGTTGGGAGCACGTTTTATTCATCCCCCTTGCTCGCAGATTCGCACTTCGAATCGGTGACAAAAGACGAGGCCTTCAGGGCACAGCTCAACTTATCTAAAGGCGCGGCGTTTGTGGCGCTAGAGCACGGATATACCTACTACCGAACGGCTAATATTGAAGATTGTGAAACACCCGATGTGCTGGTTCATGGATTTTCTGTGCCGTCCTATATATGGGATCCGACCTTCGACTTCCTGGCATCCAAGGGGCGTTGTGTCGTGATGCTGGACCTTTACGGACGTGGTTTTTCCGATAATCCTGATGTTGAATACACCGATGAACTTTTTGCCCATCAAGTCATCGGACTGCTCGATCACTTGGGGTTGGAGAAGGCGTCGTTGTTTGGACTATCTAACGGGGGGCGCGTGGTCAGCCAAGTGGCGGGCTTGGCACCTCACCGAACAGAGCGCCTGATCTACGTCGCCTCTTCGGGGTTTGGTGTTGCGCGCCGGGCGGAGAATACTCGGGTTACCAAGACAGAGATCGGCAAACTCATTGCCCAATACCCTGACCTTCCCGCGGGACAACTGTCCGACTTCAAAGACCCGTCACAATTTCAAGACTGGGATGATCAGTATGCGGAGTTACTGGCTCACAAGGGTTTCGCCCGAGCGCTGATCTCGACGCGTAAGAACCACGACTCAACGGAGCTGGACCGAATTCACGCGATGCTTGAAGACTCAGATATTCCCGTGGTGACCATTTGGGGTGACAGCGATACCGTGGTGGTTTACGAGCGCTTTGCCAAGAAGATCGCGCAGCTACTGCCCAAGCGGGTTGAACACTTCGTACCCAATTCCGGTCATTTGCCTCATATGGAAAATCGGATCGCCTTCGAGGCGATTCTTGAGAAAAGTCTTGGGTTGTAACAGCACCTTTGTGCCTAAGCCGTGTAGGCGCCGACTACGCGCAGTCATGAAAAAATAGAGATCGCAGATCATGATTAATACGACTCATTTATACCGGTGCCTGATCAGCAGGGTGATCTTTGCTGCGGCCGCTTCGTGTTTGCCGGTAGTGGCCGATGAGCCCAGCTCCTCACAGCCCATCGCCTTTGTGGGGGGGCAGCTGCTGGATGGCTACGAAACGCCCGCTATTCCAGACGGGGTCATTGTCTTTGAAGGGGGTGTCATTACCCAGCTGGGTCCTAAGGCAGAGGTCGACATTCCCCTCGAGGCTGAAATTATTGATATCGGCGGGCACACGATCCTTCCCGGCCTTATCGATAACCATGTGCATGTTGACCTTATTGGTCATGGCTCTTACGAGCGCTACTACGAATTTCTCGGTGGTACGGAGCGCTTACTCGATGTGATGCCAATTGCGGCCAAGCAAATGCTGCGTGCGGGGGTGACCACGGCGCTTGATCTCGGGGCCCCGTTTGAAATTCTGACGTTGCGTGAACGCATTGAGGGGGGAGTGATTCCCGGACCTGAATTACTGATCTCTGGACCTTGGATTACGCGGGTTCAATACGACACGATTCCCGACAGTTACGAGGTGGTGATTACGTCGCCTCAAGAGGCGGCGCAAAAGACGCTGGAATTAATTGATCGCGGTTCGGACGTCATTAAGACGTGGGAGGGTCTTACTCAGGCGGATTATATCGCCGTTGTAAATGCTGCGCATTCGCGGGGTGTCAAAGTGCACGCTCATTTGTACGAGCCTCAAGCCATCGAAATGGCCATGAATGCCGGTGTCGATGTCTTCCAACATGTGGGATCGGCAGGGAACCCGCCTTACGACGAAACCCTGATCAATACGATTGCGCATCGCGAAATTCCAATCGTTCAAACCATTTCCCACAGGGTTTGGGTTTACCCGTCAACACAGGCGTTTCCGTCGCGACTGAGCCGAGCGGAATACCGAGAGGACATGCCGGACGACATTTACCAAGAGTTTATGGCCTCATTTGAGAACTTCCATCAGCTACCGTATTTCCGTAATGCGGCCACAGAGATACGGAATTCGACTCAGTCGGCGGGGCAATTTATTCGCGCGGGAGCTCGCATAGGCGTGGGTACCGATGCAGCAAGTCCCTTAAACACCCATTTGGAAGCCATGTGGCGTGAAATGTCGGCCCTCGTCGACAGTGGCATGACACCGTTGCAAGTCATTTCAGCCGCCACTAAAACGAATGCAGAAATACTGGGGTTGTTTGGAGATCGAGGCAGCCTTGAGGTCGGCAAGCGAGCGGACCTGCTTATTGTTCAGGGTAATCCCCTCGAAGACATTAACACCCTTGGGAATGTGGCCGTTGTCGTGAAGCAGGGCGACCTTTGGTTTACCGAAGGCAGCACCGTAGCGCCTGTAACCCGCGCTCACTTCTTCGGCGGTGGGTCACGCTAGGGCGCCTTAGGCTAAATACTAATATCGTCCCGGTTGTAATCGTGCAGGTCGCGGCGCGCTGCCTCATCCCAGGCAAACGATAAGTTTTTGTCTTCAAAAGGTTGATATCGGTACGGCTCCTCGTCGGTAAAACGCGCCTGACGTGCGGCAATCGCGTAACCCAAGACTCGTGATCGACGAGCAATAATATCCTCGTCAAACACTTGCGCGTCACTGTGAATTCCACCCCCTTGGACACCCAGTACTGAAGAGCGCTTGTGGAAGCCAAAGTTGACTGTAAGCCGCGGTTCAAAGCCACTGTTGGGGAAAGACCCGTGCAACGCCTGGCGGTTACACATCACCACGTCTCCGCGATCGCAGACAAGCGGTACGGCGCCTTCTATTCGCTCGCTTTGTGACTGACTGACGAGGGCGCTGATGTCGATTTTTCCCAGTTTGTGGCTGCCGGGAAGGACCCACACACCATTAACGGCAGTACTTCCGTAAAGCTGAGCCATAAAGTTAAAGCCGTGAATATTTTCATCAAAGTCGGGGCTGTCCCAGTGTGTGACGCCGTCTTGGTGCCAAGAGACGGCGGCACCAATTCCCGGTTCCTTAATGAACAAGGCTTCATTGAACGGTGCAAAGTCTTTGCCATTGATCGTCTCAGCAACCTTGAGAAGCTGAGGGTGCGCATAGGTGCGAAGGCAGGCGTCGGAGAAGCGCAGTGAGCCTAAAAGTATGAATGGCGAGGCGGCGGGGGTCTCCGAGCCGGCTTCGGGTTCAAACATTTTAACTTGGTGTCGTCCGTTAGCCAGTTGCGTTCCGCCCAGTGGGTCGCCTAAGGGTTTTGACCAGACTAAGTGCGGTGTTTGTGAGTTACTGCCGAGTGCCGGGTTACCTTGCGCATCAACCGAACTATCGGGAGACGTGGGAAAGGAGGCCTTCATCGCGATCATGTCGGCCTCTATGTCCTGGCACTCCTCTTCGGCCAAGACGCCGGTGAAAACATAGAACCCGCATGACGAATAGGCATCGAGGATGTGTTGTGCAAGACGCCCAGTATGATCAAACTCGATGGGTCCGCGGTTTCCAAGCGCCAAGGCGCTGCGCTGACCTTCGATTAAATAGGTACGCATTGCATCAGCCTGTTCGCCGTAGCGCGCGGCGCAAGCGTCGATGGACTTAGATATATCGTGCATCGTCGTCTCCAATTTTATGTCGTGTGTATTTATCTTGCAGCAGCCTATCTACCCGCCATTCAGTTCTTCATGAAGGTTTTCGTGGAAACGCACGATCGCCTGCTCAAAGAGACCAAACGTTAAGTGTGAGTTGGCGGATGTCGTGACGGTTTCCTGTATGTCTCTTGCTGCTGCGCGGTCTTCTTCTTGGCCCGATTGATTGACGAAGTCAACATCCTTCATCGCCGCCTCATGGCTAATTTCGTTGCCTGATGTGGCTCTGTGCTTAATATAATAAGAGAACATTTGTGTGCGGGTAGGCGACAGTGGCTCGATAATTGTGACACTGGTGTGCTTTGATAAAACAGAGACGCTGACATTCGGAAAAAGGTGGTAAACCAGTGTTGCGAAACCCTCTATCTTGCGCTCATTGGCGGCGACCGATCGTAAGTTTTCGATGCGTTTGAACGGGTACACGACGCGCGAGTTTTGACCAAAGGACTCGATGACGTTGATGTTATCCAGTCCAAAGGGGTAGAAGCTCTCGCGATGCAATGACTTGATGTGGTAACCCTCAAGAAGGGTTTCGGTCAGCAGCTTCCAATTGGCATCATCCACCGTGTTACTCTGGTGAATCAGGGGTTGTGTTGAATCGAAAAATTCCAGCGCAGTGTCTAACGTGTTCAGTTTTGGACTTCCTTCCTGCTGTACGTAGACGAGTCCTCCCTTCTCGAGTGCAAAGAGCTCTTTGAGGCCCGAAGTTTCCTGCTCTAAGTCAGGAAATGCGGCGGCACCGGGAACGCCACGAAGCGTTCCATCTAAATTGTAAGTCCAGCCGTGGTAGGGGCAGGAGAACGTGCGCGCACACCCCTCGCCCGAGGCGACTTTCATCCCACGATGGCGGCAAGCGTTAATAAATGCGCGCACCCTCAAGTCATTGTCTCGGACCACAAGAAGTGGTGTGCCCGCCGCGGTACGAGACACGAAGCTTCCCACCTCTGGAATGGCTGCCGAGGGGCAAAAGACCACGGGGCGCTCGCGCAAGAGCGTCATTTCTTGCTCGTAGCGTTTCTGACTTACGTAGTGCTCAACGGGTTCATGCCACTGCGAGTGACCTAGGTCCGTTGTCCGGTTATCAATGTGCTCAAACACCTGGTCGATGACGGCGTTGTGAGATCGGAGTCCTACTGTGTTGTTATCCATTGTGTGTGGCTTACTCTCCTCGATTGATTGGTGCGGAATATCGTCTTGTGTTGGCAAGACCGATATCCGCTAGGTGCGCGCCATCGTCGGCTATAGTGCGGGTCATACTGCCCCATGGTGTACTCCACTTAGTCATTTGAGCGCCTCTCCGGACTCAGACGTCAGCCCCGTTCCCTAGCCGTACGACGGATCAGCGAGTTTGAGCAGTTGCTTGCCGTGGTTCTCGCCCGTGTAGAGGCGGCGCAGCGTGTTCGGGATGTTCTCGAAACCTTCCTGCACATCGACCTGGAACTGTAAGTCTCCAGACATTACCCAGCCAAGAAGATCTTGAATCGCTTCCATCGCTCTGGGCATATAGTCGAGAATAATGAACCCCTCCATGCGACTGCGATTAGTCACTAGGTTCATTAGGTTTGAAGGCCCGGGAAGAGGCTCTTCGGCGTTGTAGCCTGAAATGCCGCCGCAGAGGACCACGCGTGAATATAAGTCCAAATGGTTCAAGGCGGCCTCGAGTGTCTCGCCACCGACGTTGTCGAAAAATACATTCCACTTGTCAGGGCAGGCGGCTGCAATTTGACCGTCAAGGTCGCCCTGTTTGTAATCAATGACGGCGTCGAGACCCGCGACTTCGGTTAGCCATCGGCATTTCTCTGGGCCACCAGCGATACCGACGACCCGGCATCCTTTTATCTTAGCGATCTGACTGGCAACAGAGCCTGTTGCGCCCGCGGCTCCCGAGACAAGCACCGTATCGCCAGCCCGAGGCTGTCCCAGTTCAAGCAACCCAAAATACGCGGTGATGCCTGTGAGACCGATGACAGAGAGCATCATCTCTGGTGTCACGCCTTCAGGGATTTTAGTGACGCCGGTGACGCCCTCTCCCGGGGTAACCACGGCGTAGTCTTGCCAGCCACCCATGGTTTGTACCAGTTCTCCCTCAGCGAACTCAGGGTGGTTTGACTGGACAATTTGCGCGACGGTTCCTGAGCGCATGACCTCACCTATGGCGACAGGCGGAAGGTAGCTTGGTCGATCAACCATCCAGTTTCGCTGTGTTGGATCGAACGAAAAGTAAAGGTTCCTAATGAGTATTTGGTGGTCGCCTGCCGCAGGAATAGAACGTTCCACCAGCTCGAAGTTGGACTCTCCTATCATTCCCTCGGGTCTTTTAGCGAGCAGCCATTGGCGGTTGCGGTTCATTGTGTGTTCCTTCTTTTTTTCGTGCATTGCGTGTCTGATTTAAGTGCTTCGTACTCAGTCTGAGTCGACTCTGGTTAAATGTTCGATTCCAGCAAGAACATAAGCCACGGCGATTTCAATACTGTCGTCCCTGCTGAGTCCCCCTGTGCGCGACCACTCGGCAGCGGACCAGGCAGCACCCGAGGACAGTTGGACTATTAAGCTGGCTCTGTGTTCGTCAAGTTGGTAATGCTCAGCCATTTTGTTAACGAGGTAGGCTGCGCTAAATCGAGCGCTGCGCGCCAGTTCGTCGCTAATAATGCTTGCGATTTCCGGTTGGGTAATGAGCGCGGGTAAAGCCGACCCGGGAGCGTAGTGCTCAAAATTGCTTTTGACGGAAATACGAACAATGTCTTCAAACGTGTCCGCCCCTTTTGCTGCCGTTAACGTCCGATCGCTAAAGCGATTATATTCTCGCTTCAGCAGCGTTTGCAGCAGCACAATGCGATTGGGGAAGTAGTTGTAAATTAAGGCAGCCGAGACGCCTGCGTACTTCGCGAGTCCTTCCATTGTGAAGGCCGAAACGCTCTCCATCGCAATGATCTCACCGCTGCAATCGAGCAGGTGTTCTCTTCGCGCCGAAGGGCTCAATCGTGTGCGTTTCACTGTGCGCCGCTGCTTCTGGGTTTATTAGTGGTTGTCATTAATAAAGAGTCTAGTTCACCGAGTCTGCCGCGTAAATAAAACTTGTAGTCGGCCCCGTAACGCCATCAACACGGCGTTTTGTTCTTGGATTTGATGAGCGTGGGTTGCGCGTTGCCGCCTAACATCGCCCGCATTATTGGTGCTAAAGCGTTTAACGAATGACGTCTCGATTGAGCAGCAGCCGCCGCGAGCAAGACATGACAAAGTGACGCTTGCCGGCCCTCCACGTTCCTAACGCGAACGGAAACTGTGCCACTATGCGGGTGTGATAAAGAGGAAAAAGAGAGATCATCATGAGATTCGCACGTTGGCTTCTTTGGAGCACCCTGATCATCAGTTGTGCCAGCACTGCCCGTGAACCGGCGTTGAGTGCCGATTACGAAACTGTGTTTGCAGGGTTAGCCATGGGCTGCATTCACCAAGAGTACAGCAATAAAATTGCGCACTACATGAATGACGAGGGCGACCTAAAACCCCCTCGTGAGTTGTACCCAGCGTTTTACGGCTGTTTCGACTGGCACTCGTCAGTTCATGGTCACTGGTTGTTGGTGCGGCTGCTCAATACCACTGCAAACCTTGCTGATAGAAACGTGATCGAGGAAAAGCTCAATCAAAGTTTTAGTGCGGAAAATATCGTCGGAGAGTTGGCGAACTATCAGCGGCCGGGCATGAAGTCCTTCGAGCGGCCTTATGGCATTGCTTGGTTACTGCAGCTGACCGCGGAGCTTCGACAGTCACCCTCGCCCAAAGCGAAGACCTGGCTGAACAACCTTCTTCCTTTGGAGCGTCAGGCGGTCGCCAATATCAGCGAATGGCTTCCAAAATTGACCCATCCGATCCGTACGGGTGAGCACAGCCAAACGGCCTTTGCATTCGGTCTTATGCTCGATTGGAGCAGAATTGCTGGCGACGCCGTGTTTGAGTCGCTGCTGCAGAGGCGCATTAAAGCGCTCTACTTGGCAGACACCAACTGCCCACTCTCTTACGAGCCCTCCGGGCAAGACTTTTTGTCGCCGTGCATGGCTCAGGCGGACCTCATGCGTCGTGTCATGACTCAGAGCGAGTTTTCGCAATGGCTCACCGCATTTTTCCCCACGCTGGCCGAAGGAACCGGTAACGACTGGCTCATACCTGCGGTTGTCACGGACAAGTCTGACGGTAAGCTTGCGCACCTCGACGGGCTGAATACCAGTCGTGCTTGGATGCTCGAGGGCATCATGAGTGCACTGCCCAGTGACGATGTGCGTCTGGCCCCTTTGCGACGTGCCGCCGAAGCGCATCGCCAGTCGGGTCTGAACGCAGTTCTGGGCGACATGCACTATATGGGGAGTCACTGGCTCGGCAGTTTTGCGACCTACTTGCAAACCCAGCGAGGATTATCGCTTTAGACGTCAAAAGCTGCGTGCGAGCCTTTCACTTCACAGCAGTGAGCCGCCTTTAAAGTCGAGTGACGATGCCCCTCAGTGCAACCATTTTGCGACCGTCCGTGACATCGCAATCTCTCCTTGGTCAAAGTAGGCGTCGTGATTTTCTTCGATACTACTGAGGTCGTATAGGTAATTGACCATAATGCCAATGGATTGATTTAAGCCTTTTTCGCTCACGTCTGCTGCCCAATGAATCGCATGCAGACTCGCACCGTTACCCAAGTGAAAGCGTGCCACAGGGTCTATGGCAAGATT
>CAYVQI010000062.1:0-11790 GCA_964454155.1 uncultured Alteromonadaceae bacterium
TCAGAAACTTGGGCTTTGTGTAAGACTTCGTGTTGCTTAAGCGCGAGCCCTTTGGTATGTTGCCGCTCCTTTTTTTTGTGGACAGACAGATGTCGCGAGTATGTCAAGTTACAGGAAAGCGCCCGATGACGGGAAACAATGTCTCGCATGCGAAGAATCGCACTCGCAGACGCTTTCTGCCCAACCTTCACAATCACCGTTTTTGGGTGGAGTCTGAGAAGCGCTTTGTTTCGCTTCGTGTATCACCTAAAGGCATGAGAATTATTGATAAGCGTGGAATCGAAACCGTGTTGTCCGAGCTGCGAGCTCGCGGCGAGAAGGTTTGAGGAGTAAGAACCGATGCGTGAAAAGATCCGAATGAATTCAACGGCTGGTACAGGCCACTTTTATACGACCGACAAAAACAAGCGCACAACGCCTGATAAGTTGGAAATGAAGAAGTATGACCCTGTTGCCCGTAAACATGTGGTCTACAAAGAAGGTAAGATCAAGTAAGCGTTACGTATTACGAGAACCCCGGCAACGCCGGGGTTTTTTTTGTCCGCATATTGGTTGGAGGTTGTTTTGCCAGAGCTGCCTGAAGTTGAGACGACCCGTCGGGGCATTGCGCCCCATATCGAAGGGCAGCGTATTGTCAATGTGATAGTGAGAGACCGTCGTCTGCGGTGGCCGATCACTCAGGACTTTGAGCGACACCTCAGTGAAGCGATAATCACTCAGACACGCCGTCGCGCTAAGTACCTCTTAATCGATCTCGATTCGGGTGCAACGGTGCTGATTCACCTGGGCATGTCGGGCTCGCTTCGCATGACCACCGCTAACGAGTTACCGCGAAAACACGATCACGTCGACATTTTACTCGAGAGTGGGATGTTGCTGCGTTATCACGATCCGCGACGATTTGGGAGCATGCATTGCTTCGTTGGACAGTCACATGCCTTGCTTGAGCATTTGGGGCCTGAGCCACTGTCAGCGGACTTTACGGGGGAGTACTTGTTTCAGCAGTCTCGCAAGCGAGGTAGCGCCGTAAAACTTTTTATTATGGATGCCAAAGTCGTCGTAGGCGTTGGAAATATCTACGCCAATGAGGCGCTATTCATGGCGGGAATTCGACCGGACCGGACTGCGAATGGGATTAGTAAAAAGCGCTACATGGCCCTAGCCGAGTCTATTAGGGCCGTCTTAGCGAATGCTATTGAGGTGGGTGGTACGACGCTTCGCGACTTTGTTGGTGGCGATGGAAAGGCGGGTTATTTCGCGCAGAGTTTGCAGGTTTATGGTCGCGGCGGTGATCTCTGTAAGCGCTGCAAAATCCGGCGTCTTCGAGAAATTCGGCAATCGAGCAGAGCGACTGTTTACTGTACTCGCTGTCAGCGTTAGGTACCAAACTTCTGATTTAACGCCTCAAGAACGGGTGCTGTGACGAAGTCTGAAACATCGCCCTGCATCGAGGCGATCTCGCGAACAAGCGAAGAAGAAATAAAGGACAAAGTATTTGAGGGTGTCAAAAAGAGGCTCTCAAACTCAGGATTCATCGCCCGATTCATATTGGCAAGTTGCTGCTCGTATTCAAAGTCACCCACGGTCCTAATGCCACGTAACACCGTATTGGCGTTTTGCGCCGCAACAAACGCAGTGGACAGTCCGCTGAAGCCCTTGACCTCAATATTATCGAGGTGGGCGAGCGATCGCTCGGTCAGAGCTATCCTCTCCTCAGTCGTAAACAGCGGTTTTTTACTCGAGCTCTTAGCGACACCTATGACCACTCGATCAAACAAGACAGCGGCGCGCTCGACTAAATCAACATGGCCTTTATGGAGTGGGTCAAATGTACCGGGATAAACGACTGTCTTGTCTCGCATAGAGCGCGCTCCTCACTAGATCGCTGAGACTACACAAACGCGGAGAACAAACCAAATTACCGCTGGACCATTAACCGACAGGTCACGTCGCCCATTGTTTTTTCCTTGAGCGTTCGCAGGCGATCATCGGGAACTGTTACTGCCTTAGGTGTTTCGAGGTAGAGCAGAGTATCTGATCTGAGTAGATTGGAGGTTAAAAGCCACTCGAGGCATGGCGCGACAAGGTTGCTGGCAAAAGGCGGATCAAGAAAAACGACATCAAAGACGCGATCGAGCGAAACAGGTTGTGAAGAGTCTGCTTGCAAGACAGACACGTGCTCATCACACCCCAGTGTTCGCGCGCTTGCCGTTATAGCTTGGTTTACAAGGTCACTGCGGTCGATGAAGCAACAGTAGCGAGCGCTGCGAGAAAGCGCCTCAAAGCCTAAGGCGCCAGACCCAGCAAACAAGTCTAAGCACTGAGCCCCATTGAGGTAGCCTGTGAGCCAGTTAAAGAGTGTTTCTCGAACTCGGTCGGGTGTTGGCCTCAAACCTTCCACAGTGGGGAAGCTTAACTTCCGGCCGCGCCATGCGCCGCCAATGATGCGCAACTGATTGCTGGGTTGAGCGCGTCGAGTTTTGCTCATCATCCGATTACCTGATGTTAGACTTAAGTAGCATAGCGCTCATTGCAGTGGCTTGTTTCATTTAGGGACGTGAAAATTAGTATGAAGTGGTTCGGACACAAGCAAAAAGTCACGAAAGAAGCGCACATTGGTGGCACAGAAGACGATGGCCAATCTCAAGGGTCATGGTTTTCACGTCTGACGTCAGGCTTAAGTCAAACGGGTCAATCGTTGGTGTCCGGCCTAGAGAATGCGCTGGGCGTCAAAGCGACGATCGATGATGACGTCATTGAAGCACTGGAGACCGAGCTGCTGATGGCCGATGTGGGTGTGGCCACTACACAGATCATCATCGACCAACTCATCGAGGCTCATCCACGCAAGTCAGCGGTCGATGTCGATGCAGTCATGGCAACATTAACAGCGCTTTTGGTTGCCACGCTTTCGGATAACGATCAGCCGGTCGACCAGCCCACTGATGGACCGCTTGTGATTTTGGTCGTTGGAGTTAATGGTGCGGGAAAGACCACAACGATCGGCAAGCTTGCTCATCGGTACCTGTCCGAAGGTCAGACGGTGATGTTGGCAGCGGGCGATACCTTTCGAGCTGCGGCGGTAGAGCAGCTGCAGGCGTGGGGCGAGCGCAATAATGTGCCGGTGATTGCTCAGCACACGGGTGCCGACAGCGCATCAGTCTTGTTCGATGCGCTCACGGCTGCGCGCGCGCGCAACGTGGATGTGTTGCTTGCGGATACGGCGGGGCGACTCAATAACAAAGCTCATCTGATGGAAGAGTTGGAAAAAATTGTTCGCGTCATTAAAAAGGCAGACCCCAGCGCACCGCATGAAACATTACTCGTGCTCGATTCGGGTACGGGCCAAAATGCCGTATCGCAAGCACGCGAATTCGATGCGGCGGTAGGCGTAACGGGAATCGCGCTGACCAAGCTCGACGGCACGGCAAAGGGCGGTGTGGTCTTCGCCATTGGGCAGCAGACAAAGCGACCTATTCGGTACATCGGCATTGGTGAGGGAATTGAAGATCTCCGGCCCTTTAATGCGCGCGAATTTGTTGACGCGCTTTTCAGTACAACGAAGTAATTACAATGGACCTTGTCTTTGATCGAGTGAACAAACGTTACGAGCATCGCGAGGCTCTGAGTGATTTATCGTTTGAAATGCGCAGTGGCGAAATGGCGTTTTTAACCGGTCATTCTGGTGCAGGCAAGAGCACGCTCCTAAGGCTCCTACTGCTCCTTGATCGAGCCTCTTCAGGCGAAGTGTCAGTGGGCGGGCGGCCGCTGTCAAAAGTAAAAGAGTCGCGTATTGCGAAGTACCGGCAAGATTTTGGCGTTGTGTTTCAAGATCATAAGTTGCTAGCCGACCGATCGGTCTATCACAACGTGGCTTTGCCCTTAGAGATCGCCGGATTTACAAAACGAGATGTTGACCGAAGAGTGCGTGCGGCCCTAGACAAAGTGGGTCTGCTTGATCGAGAGCGCGCCTCGCCTGATGCCTTGTCAGGTGGTGAACAACAACGGGTTGGTATTGCTAGGGCTGTTGTAGCGAGACCTAAAATCCTGATCGCTGATGAACCAACGGGCAACTTAGACCCCCAGCTTTCAGCAGAAATTATGGGCCTTTTTTCAGCGTTTAATAGCGTCGGTGTGACTGTTATTGTGGCAAGCCACGATCTGGCATTGATCTCTCGAATGTCGCAGCGAATATTAACGCTCGACAGAGGGCGGTTGATCACTCTGGGTGCTGGGTCGCGGAGAATCAATGAGTGAGTAATTCGCAAACAACCTCAGCAGGAATAGGTGTGGGTCCACGCTCAGCAATAAGCGCCTGGGCGCATCATCACCGTCAGGCTGCGCTGATCAGCGTCGATAAACTGATTCGGGAGCCCATTGCCAGTTTTCTGACCGTTTTGGTCATCGGCGTGGCTCTTGCAGTCCCCAGCTTGGGTTTATCGTTAGCCGCCACGGTACAGGGACAGATCTCTCAAATTGATGCGCCACCTCAGCTTTCAGTTTTACTGGGACAAGATACGTCGCTTGAGGACGCTCACAAGTTGCGTACGGAGATTCTTCGCAAACCAGGCATCGCCGACGTTAAAGTGATTGACCGCGACAGCGCGCTCGCGGATTTTGTGAGCGCGACAGGACTTGAGAGTTTGGTCCAAAAACTTAATCGAAACCCACTCCCCCATACGCTATGGGTCTATCCAAGCGCGAATACTCGCCTTGCGGGCGTTGAACAACTGCGGGTCGATCTCGGTTCGCTGGCAGGCGTCTCGCAAGTGATTCTAGACAGTCGATGGTTGGAGCGGCTGAATGCGTTCACCGATTTATTGAGGACGATCGCCATGATTTTAGGGGCCGTCATGGCGGTGGGTGTTGTGCTAACACTCGGTAACACGCTGCGCCTTGGCATCGAGGCTCGCCGCGATGAGATCGTTGTGATTAAGCTCATCGGGGGCGGCAATGCCTTTGCGAGACGGCCTTTTTTGTATACAGGATTACTGAGCGGCGCACTGGGCGGTGTCTTTGGGGGGTTGCTCAGCGGTGCTGCACTGACGATATTAGACGCCCCAGTAAAACGCTTATTTGATTTGTACGATCAGGCACCTTCGGTACCCTCATTAATCCTGTCTGAGTTATTGGTGCTTATTTCGATAGGCGCTGTTTTAGGATTAATCAGCGCCTGGTATTCCGTTCAGCTGCATTTGACTCGAATCCAGCCCCGCTAAATTCCGAGGAACTTTTTGGCCCGGTTAGCACTCTCACACCAAGAGTGCTAAAATCGGTGCCCATGTTAGGAGTTTTGGGTATGACCGAGACAAATACTTCAGTTTCAATGACGCCAAACGCGATCTTAAATATGGTGCCTGGTGCCAACCTAGGTGCGTACGTTCAAACTGTGAGCGCGATTCCTATGCTGTCGGCTGAGCGAGAGCAGGAATTGGCCGAGCGCCTTTTTTATGACAACAGCGTTGATTCTGCACGAGAGTTAGTACTTGCTCACTTGCGATTTGTTGTGCATGTTGCGCGCAGTTATTCGGGTTATGGTCTTCAAGAGGCGGATCTCATTCAAGAAGGTAATGTCGGATTGATGAAGGCGGTAAAACGCTTTGATCCGACGAAAGGTGTCCGATTGGTCTCTTTTGCGGTGCACTGGATCAAAGCCGAGATGCACGAATACGTTCTCAAGAATTGGCGCATTGTCAAAGTTGCGACAACCAAGGCGCAGCGAAAATTATTCTTCAACTTGCGAAGCCGAAAGACGGGAACTCATTGGTTAACACAGGACGAGACGATTGCGATTGCCCAAGATTTGGGTGTCGAGCCATCGGAAGTGACCCGAATGGAAAGCCGCTTGTCGAGTCGAGATCTGGCGTTCGATTTGCCGGTTGATATGGACGAAGAGTCGGCTTGGCAGGCACCACAACAGTATTTGGAGGATCAGTCAGCAGACCCGGCCACGGTGGTGGAAGCGGCTGATTGTGTTGCCCACAAAGGCACTCAACTTAGCGCGGCTATGTCTGCGCTAGACCCCCGAAGTCGCGATATTGTGGCTCGACGTTGGTTGGCGGATCCGAAGACAACATTGCACGAGCTTGCAGAGGAGTACGGCGTCTCAGCTGAGCGTATTCGCCAGCTTGAAAATAATGCCATGAAAAAACTTCGCGCAGGAATTGTTGCTTAAGCCACTCGATTAATGCGTTTCTCCTTTGTCGCTATGGCCTGTTTTCTGGCGTTCTTCGCGGTCGCATTTGGCGCCTTTGGTGCGCACGCACTCGAATCCCGCGTTTCCTCGGCACGGATAGAGACCTGGACAGTTGCTGTCCACTACCACTCGCTGCACGCGCTGGCGATGATTGCGCTTTCCGCGGCCGTCGATAATAAACACAGTGTCTGGCTACAACGTGCGCAGGCATTCTTTGTAATGGGTGTCTGTGTGTTTTCCGGGAGTTTGTACCTGCTCGTGTTGACAGACACTCCGCAATTGGGGGCGGTTACCCCGCTTGGTGGCGCGAGTCTATTAGCTGGATGGGTCTGTGCATTTTTGGCGGCAGTTCAGAAAAGTCACGACCCAGATGTCTGATCAGGAACTGGCACACAAGATAAAGAGTTTCGTGATTCGTGCGGGTCGAATGACGCACAGCCAGCAAAAGGGCTGGGATGAGGTTTTCCCCAAGCACGGCTTTAGCCTGACCGAGTCGCAGTTTGACTGGGAGCACAGCTACGCAGTCAGTGGACCTCGCGTTGTCGAGATTGGTTTTGGAATGGGCGACAGTTTACTGACAATGGCTGAGCAGAATCCGACGTATCGATACCTCGGTCTGGAGGTGCATAAACCCGGTGTTGGCAAGTTATTTGCCGAGGTGGAAAAGCGCGGTATTGAAAATATTAAGGTCTTTGCCGAGGATGCGGTGCGCGTTCTCGAAGTATCGATTCCACCCCAAACAATTGATCTTATTCAGATTTTTTTCCCCGATCCCTGGCACAAAAAGCGTCATCATAAGCGCCGTCTTATTCAGCCTGACTTTATAGATCTGTTGCTGACACGCTTAGCCCCTGAGGGAAGACTCCACTTGGCGACAGATTGGCAGCCCTATGCCGAGCACATGATGGCGGTGCTCGAAAATAACGGCAATGTGCAGAATGTCGCGGGTTCCCGACAATTTATTCCCAGGCCTGAGTCACGACCGGAGACAAAGTTTGAGCGCCGCGGTCATCGTTTAGGCCACGGCGTTTGGGATCTGATGTTTCAGAAAACTGCGCATTAAATAAATCGTTCGATCAAACTATCCAAGTGGCGATAACCCAGATCCGTTGCCCGCAGACGCGTGCTGTCGGCATCCATCAGACCCAACGTTACGAGCGCTGAGCGCTGTGCTGCAATGACCTCAACAGACTGCCCGGTGCGCGCTTCAAAAATAGAATTGTCGACACCGTCCTTAAGCCTCAAGGCATTCATCATAAATTCACCGGGTAAATCGGCAGATACGATTGGCTTTAAACCGTGGCTCGACGCGGCGGCCGAGGGGTCAGAAAATTGCCCAATGTAATGCTGAGGTTGTCGCGTGCGCTGGAACCGAAAGACCTCATTCGACAGGGTGACTTTTCCATGTGCGCCTGCGCCAATGGCTAAGTAGTCACCAAAACGCCAGTAGTTAAGATTGTGACGTGCCTCTTGGTCTTTCTTGCTCCAGGCGGAGACTTCATACTGCGTCATCGATTCTTCGGCCATGAGGCGAGCGACTTGTGACTGCATGGGTTCAATCAGCTCTTCGGCAGGTAACTTAGGCGGCGAAGACCAAAACGCCGTGTTTCTCTCGATCGTAAGCTGGTACCAAGAAATATGCTCCACGCCCAGACTTAAGCCGACCTGCACGTCACTCAGCGCGTTATCGGGATTTTGATGGGGCAGTCCATACATAAGATCCACATTTACCCGCTTAAACTGTGCTTCATGCGCCATATCAACAGCACGAATCGCTTCGTTTGCCGAATGGACTCGCCCCAGCCGCTCGAGCTTATCGTCTTCAAAGCTCTGAATACCGATACTCAGACGGTTAATACCTGCCGTTTTGTAAGCACTGTACTTGCGGGCTTCGGCGCTGCCTGGATTACTTTCAAGCGTAATTTCGCAGGCCTCAGAGAGCGATAGTCGATGGGTGATCCCGTCTAAAATGCTGGCAATCGCTTTTGGTGAAAACAGGCTGGGTGTGCCGCCGCCAAAGAAAATTGACGTGATTTCACGACCTTGCACCCAATTAAGTTGTTGCTCTAGATCGTTAAGTAATGCGGCGACGTAAGGCTGTTCTAGGGTGGGGTTAAAATTTTCGTGGGAGTTAAAGTCACAGTAGGGGCACTTTCGTTCACACCAAGGAATATGCACATAGAGCGATAAGGGTACGCTGTGATTCACTGGCAGTTTGTTAACTTCGGGGCAAGCGCCTTAAGCGCTTTCGCACGGTGACTGAGCGTTTGCTTTTCAGCGGCAGACATTTCCGCCGCCGTGCAGCTCGACGATTCTGGTATGAAAAGCGGGTCATAACCGAAACCGCCAGTACCTGATAGCTCAAAGCTAATGTTTCCGTACCAACGACCCTCGGCGATAATGGGTAGGGGGTCGGACGCGGACATGACGACGGCGATGACCGCGACGTAAAACGCCGCCCGATCCTCCCCTCGAAGATGACTCATCTCACTCAGCAGCTTGGTGTTGTTGTCAGTATCACCCCCACCCGAGTAGCGCGCCGAATAGATGCCCGGAGCGCCTCCCAGGGCCGGTACTACAAGACCCGAGTCGTCCGCGATGGCAGGTCGCCCCGTTGCGTGGGCGGCGTGTCGGGCTTTGAGAATCGCGTTTTCAATGAACGACAGACCTGTTTCTTCAGCATCGGGTACAGCAAAATCGCGTTGCGCGACAACTTCGAGTCCCATTGACTCAAACAGTGGCGCGAACTCACGAAGTTTTCCTGAGTTATTACTCGCTAGAACAAAGGTCATTGTTGTTTATTCCTGGCGCCAAAGCTGTGTTTTGAATTTATAGCTATAAGTTTGGTCTGACCCCTCGGGCGTGAAGTCGAATTCGAAGAATCGATACTCTCGATCTAAGAATTCAAAGGGAATGAGATAATAAGTTGCGCGCCCTTCTCTGACCTCTTTTATCGTCATATCGCCACCAGTGATGAGATCCCAAGTCCTGCCTTTAATGCGCATGGGCCGCCCCTCAACATCGCTTGCTTCAGCGTCTCGAACCGACAGTGTCAGCATTGCTTTGTCTTTGCCGCGTGGTATGCCAAATTCTGCGGCGATCTGGGGTGTTAAAAAGGTGGAATAAACAATGCTGTAATGCAGTTCAAATTGATCGAATCGCTCTGATTGTTGACCCACTGCTAAGGTAGACCAGAGCATGAGACTGACGGCAAGGAGGTGTTTCATCGGTGTCGGATCCTGTAGCTGGCGGACTTTGCAAAAATGTTGGGCCAGATTTTAGCCAAATACGGTCTATCTCCAGAGACTTTACGTTCAATAATTTCAATATCGAGTTGCCGGCAGAGTGACTCAAAATCAGCCACCGTGCAGAAATGAATATTGGGCGTGTCAAACCAGCTGTAGGGCAGCGCTTTCGTTTTTGGCATTCGGCCACTTAAGAGTAACGACAATCGAGAACGCCAATGTCCGAAGTTGGGGAAACTGACGATGGCCTCGTGACCAATTTGAACCACCCGAGTCAGCATGGCATGGGGCCGTTTTAGCACTTGTAGAGAATCGGCGATAATTACGACGTCAAACTGGGTATTTTCAAAATTAAGGAGACCGTCTTCCATATCTTGCTGAATGACCCGCAGTCCCTTTGTAAGGGCCGTGGTGAGATTTTTGGTATCAATATCAACACCCACGCCATCGATGCCTTTTTCCAAAGAAAGCTTGGCCAGTAGGTCACCACTGCCGCACCCTAAATCCAACACTTTGCTGCCGTTACCTACCCAGCCTGCGATCGTCTCAACGTCACTGCGCAGCATCATGCGGCGACCCTTTGCATCCAGGCATGCAGTAGCGCAATGTAATCGGCGTCTTCCAGTAAGAAGGCGTCGTGACCTGCGTCCGATTCAAGGTTTGAATACGTGACCCGCTTGCCAGCCGCTAAGAGCGCTGTTGTGATTTCCCTCGATCGAGCAGGCGAGAAACGCCAGTCGGAGCTAAACGAGAGGATAAGGAACTCTGCACTCGCGTGCTCTAGCGCTTTCGCTAAGTCGCCGTCCGAAGTGGCGGCGAGATCGAATCGATCGAGGGCGCGTGTCATCAGTACATAGGTATTCGCATCGAACCGGGTTGCAAACTGGCTGCCCTGATAGCGCAAGTAGCTTTCGACTTGAAAAATAGGTTGTTCATCGTCGTCCGGATCGAAGCTTCCTTGGCGCAGTTCACGACCAAATCGGTCTGACATGTTGTCGGCCGACATGTAGGTGAGATGCCCGACCATTCGCGCAAGGGCCATGCCCTTTTCAGGTGCTGTGTTGGCGTCAATGTAATCGCCATCGCACCAATCAGGATCTGAGAATATGGCCTGACGCGCGATTTCATTAAAGGCAATATTTTGTGCGGTGAGGCCGGGCGCGGCTGCAATAACGACGCAATGAGTCACCCAGTCAGGGTATGTGACAGACCATTGTAGTGCCTGCATCCCCCCTAGACTGCCACCCACAACAGCGGCCCATTGGTTAATTCCAAGATACTGAGCCAGCCGTTTTTGTGATTCAACCCAATCAGCAACGGTCACTTGAGGAAAAAGAGAGCCCCAAGGCTTGCCCGTTGTTTTACTGATACTTGCGGGCCCTGTTGAGCCATTACAGCCGCCAATGTTGTTGGTACAGACCACGAAAAAGCGATTTGTATCAATGGGCTTGCCTGGCCCGATGACGGTGTCCCACCATCCAGGCTTGGTATCGGCCTCGCTATGAAGGCCCGCGGCATGATGATTTCCCGATAACGCATGGCAAATGAGGATGGCATTGCTCCCATCGGACCTCAGGTCGCCATAGGTCTCGTAAACGAGCTCAAACTCATCGAGGACCTCACCCGACTCTAAATAGAGCGCGTCATGAAAATGAGCATGTTGGGGTTTGATAACGCCCAAACGGGACGCGCGCGAGGCGGCAGTCACAATGATTAAATTCCAATCACAAAGTTGGGAAGGCTCACGGCGACGGCCATGTGCCCCAATGACACTCGAATCACATTGATCCCAATGAACAAAATGATGGGCGAGAAATCGAGCCCCCCCATAGGCGGTAGCACTTGTCGAAGCGGTGACATCACGGGTTCAGTCAGCTGCCAGATGAACTCAACAGCGGGGTGTGCGCTTTGTGGTGCGAGAAAGCTGACAATGATGATTGCCAACACACTGTAGAAAATAATACTGACAAGGAGTCCAGTCGCACCTAATGCACTCCAGATCAGCGCTTGCAGAATATTGAAGGCTTCGAAACGACCGATCAGCGACAGCATGATCGCAATGAACAGCACTTGGCAGAGTATCAATGCGAGTAATCCGCCTGCGTTGAACCGGTTCCCCGAGGGAATAAGTGTGCTGAAGGGCTTTACGACGGGGTCGGTGATGCGACGAACGGCCATTGAAATTGGATTGTAGCCACTGACGCCGCACAACTGAGCAAGAAAGCGGGTCGCGATCAAAATAAGAGCCAGACTGAACAAGGGCTGTGTGATCGTCATACCAATGTCAGCAAGTGCACTGTTCATAATCCAAACTCCTCGCTCAGTTCAATAGAGCGTTTCTTTGCGGCA
>CAYVQI010000063.1:0-2942 GCA_964454155.1 uncultured Alteromonadaceae bacterium
CCCGATCACCACACACTACGGGGAAGGGCATCGCTTTACTGCCCCGATTATTACGATCAATCAGTAAGGTCGTAAATCGGTAGACGGACAGCAACAGGGGTTGTGCCGCAACGTCGGCCCGCAGCTGAGCCCCCGATAATATGGACTATTAGCCAACGAGCAACTGTCGCGATATTTATTTATTTTCGCTAATTAACAAAGCGAATCACGTGCTCTTGACCTGTGCCGGTTGAGACGTCAGAAGACACAATCTCAGCACCTAAGCCGTTTAAAATCACTCGGAGCACGTCGAGGGTGGGGTGATCAAGCGCCTCATCCTCAAGCGACCAACCCAGACCGGTATCACGAATTCTCGCGCATAACTCAGGGGCACCTTCCAAAGACAACTCGGTCCATAGAGCGAGCTCAATAAACCCCTCATCAGTAAAATTGAGTGCCGTATTAATAAAGGCGAGTATCGCTGACTCTACCCAGTAGCCTGAACCGCGAATCAGTTCCGGTAAGTCATCATCCACAAGTACTCTGCAGTCCAGTCCCTCGTCGGCGGCAAGCCGCTGCAACTCGTCCTGTAAGGTCTTCACCAGATCATGGACACTGATCTCCTCCTGGTTGCCGAATATCGCATTCGGGGCCAGCGAGTCTCGACCCGCCATGATGCTCGAATCCAAACTCAACCGGAGCTGACCCATCTCGGAGAGCGCGATGTTTAAATAGCGCTGTTCGTCAACGCCTACCCCAGGGGCGTCTTTGACGCGACGGGCCAGGTCTACCACCTGCTCCAGATTATCGATCACTGTGCTGTGGATTAAGCCGGTCAGCGCTTCTTTATTGCTGAGAGAACCTTGGAATGCGTCAATCTGCTCATCTGCACCGGCCAGACGTGATCGCACTGCCCAGGCCGCTAAAAGCGCAACCAAGGTTGCCAGTAACGTCAAAACCAACTCGGTCAATGCAAACACCGACCGCTGTTGCTGCACTACGGTTTTAGCGTAAGTGTCGGTCGGAAGTATGGAGCTCTGAAATCCCTGCCGCTCGGAGGAGTACTGCAGTGATAGCGGATTGGAACGCTCTAGGTCCGCGCAGGGAATCTCACCACTGTCGGGCCGGTACGCCAATACACAGATCCCTGTCTCAGGGTCATAGTGAGTGACAGCCAACGCAGGTAGCGGCCCTAAGACCCTCAACTCGCGATCAATATAGCGCTCTATTTCGACGAGATTTTGCTTCACAATGCCGAACAGAGGGCCCTCAAATCGTTCTGATCGAAAAACATGGTGCCTAATCGCAATCGGCCCTTCAGTGGTAAAAGAAAGATCAGTATCGGGTGAAGCACGGTAGATAGTTTGACGTATAACCCCTGAAGGGGTGAGAAAATCGAACTCATCCATTATTGGGTGATCCGTTATATCCCTGCCTACCAGCTCCTCGCGAGGGTAAGACTGAACGACAATAACCCGGCCTTGAGCATTAAGAGTGGCAATGTAAAAATGAAGGACGGTTGAGCTCGAATCACCGCCGAAGGTCTGCACTAAAGCCGTAAAAGCCGTTCCAAGGGCTTCATCCATGCTTAGGGATGGCGCCGACGTAACGGCTGAAACATAAGTTCTAAGGTAGCCCTGCAGTCGCTCAGCCAACGCATCACGCACCAAGACTCTGACCGCGGCGTCCGCCTCAAAGCCGGCGTTATACCGCTCGTTAAACGCCTGCTGGGAACGCTCCGTCGACGCACTCACGGCCAACAAACCTAAGACAAAGACCATCAGTGGCATTAAAAAAACGATATTGTAAGTTGTTCTGATTCGCATGCTTTAGCCAAAGATCACTATTTTAATACGCTCGATGACGGCAAAGTGCGTGCTAATGAGTTGGGTAATGATTGGCGCGCAGTTACAGTCGACAAACTGATAACAACGTAAGGATACCATGTGGCATTTAAATGGCTTAAGCAACTCACCCGAATCAGCAAAGAAGACAGTACCGAGCGCGCCGAGCAAGAAGTACTTAATCGCGCGATGGCGGTTCTCATGCTCGAAATTGCACAAAGCGACTTTAGTGAAAGTGCACCAGAGACACAAACGATTAAGGCACTGCTAGAGACCTACCATTCCAGTGAAGACTGTGCGGCAGACGAATTGTTAGAGAGTGCACGCAGTGAAAGAGAACAATCCGCGGGTCTTTACGCCTACACGCGCCTCGCCTGTAATGAGCTTTCAATAGAGGCGCGCGTTACACTGGTAGAGCAGTTCTGGCAAATTGCCTACGCCGATGGGGTGGTTGATAAGTACGAGGAAGCCGCGATCAGAAAGGCGTCAGACCTGCTTTATGTGCCTCACTCGGACTTTATCAAAGCCAAGCTCTTGGCTGCCAAAGGGACCTGATCGGCGTTAAAAAACTCACTGAGCGCGCTGAAAGACTCATAGTTTCACTTGCTGCGAGCCTTGATTAGGCGAATGCCGAGTCACTTTTAAAGGTTCGATTAGGCTCGTTTGACCTCCTACTATGAGGTTTCTTCTCGCCCACGAGTCCGCTATCCTCACTGTGCATAACGCAGTCAGTTCAGAGTTTCTTAACACGCGAAAAAAACCACCAGACCTCAGAAATTATGAAGCATACAAAACCTTTGCCGAATGTCCTTCCATGTCGCGGCTGCACCGCCCAGTGTCCTAACCGCGATACCTGTCAAGGTGCACCGTGGCGAAAAGAGCCAAACAGTGGGCGCGATGTACGTGGGCCGTCAGCTGCAAAATAATTGTCGCTTTTGACTCATTTGCGTTCTAATCTTAGGCCGCTCTTTAATGTCAGTAAGACAGGGCGAATTAATAAGTCGCTAGGGACCAGCGAGGATATTTTATGTTGAAGGTTGCACAAGCGATTTGCTACGTGTTCGCGAGCCTCGTTATTGCACTGTTCACACTCGTTCTGAGGAGCGACACCTTTGAGCC